>JBBIHV010000005.1:0-29796 GCA_037446835.1 Sunxiuqinia sp.
GAAATCCCTGGATTTGCTTTTATTCTGGGTGGAATTATCATGGTGGGCATGTTTTCCATTTCGTACGGACAGTTTTTCCCGGCCTGGCACAGCAATTATTTCTCGATGCTGATGTGCCAGCGGCTGACCATGAAGCAATTTCTGCGATCGTTCTACATGCTGGTCACTGTTGTTTCGGTAATCTGCTATATCCTTACATTGCCTTATGCGTTTCTTTTCCCGAAAATCGTTTACACCCATTTGGCCATGCTGCTCTATAATTTGGGCGTCAACATTCCGATTATGTTTTGGGTGGGCATGTACAGCAAAAAACGGCTCGACCTAAACCAATCGTCTGTAATGAATTACCAGGGCGTGAGTGCTTCACAATGGTTGGGCGCACTTCCACTGATGATTGGGCCCATAAGCTTGTACTATTTATTTAAACTTTTACTTGGCGAAACCGGAAGCTATGTTGCACTCGGCACAATCGGATTTATTGGCATCCTTTTCCATTCCGCCATTATCGATTTTTTCTCGAAACAATACCGCAAACAAAAATACCAATTGATTAAAAACTATAAAAACTCCTGATTATGATACAGATACAAGACCTCATCAAAGCATACAACAAAGAAATCGTCCTGAATATTCCTGAACTGACCATCGAAAAAGGCGAGATTTTTGGCCTGGTTGGCAACAATGGCGCCGGAAAAACAACCATGTTCAACATCGTGCTCGACCTGATTACAGCCAGCAAAGGACAGGTTGTGAGCAAAGGAATCGTTGTGCGCGAGTCGGAAGACTGGAAAGATTTTACCGGAGCATTTATTGACGAATCGTTCCTGATTGGCTACTTAACTGCCGAAGAATATTTCAATTTCATTGCTGGTTTGCGAAGAATGAGCAAGCCAGAAACCAGCGACTTTCTGGCAAATTATGCTGACTTTTTCAACGGCGAAATTACGGGCAAAAAGAAGTTTATCCGCGACTTATCGAAAGGGAACCAGAAAAAAGTGGGCATCGTGGCCGCATTGATGGGCAAACCCGAAATTGTGGTTCTGGACGAGCCGTTTGCCAACCTCGACCCGAGCTCGCAATACAAACTCCGGAAGCTGATCAAGGATTTTGCGGCCGCCAACGGATCGACTTTCCTTATTTCGGACCACACTTTGGAGAACATTGCCGATGTTTCTACCCGGCTGATCATCCTCGAAAAAGGCAAAATCGTCCGCGACGTTCCGAAAACCGAAACCACTCTTCAGGAAATTGAAGCCTTTTTTAAACCGGTAGTCGAGGCAGATTTGTTTTGATTATTTAGCTCGTTGAAAAGATTGCAGGAACGAAAGACTTGACAATGGCAAAACAAAAAATAGAGACAGTTAGAGAAAGTTGAAGGCCAAAAAATTGATTCAACCCATTAAAAGGCCTTTAAACAAAGAATATCTGGACTATCACCGAAAGAATATTTTCAAAAAATAGAACCGAACTCATTAGCAGAAAGATTTCAAAAATATTGTAATTTCAGGCTGAACAATTGCCGTTAAAACAAATATCCCTGGCTGAAATACATACCTTTATATTTACCTGATTATGAAACAAATTATTTTTTCCCCTTTAGCAATTTTGCTTATGATTTCCTGTTCCGAAAAACCAATTCAGTACCCGCCTGCGAAAAAAGGGGATGTAAAAGACACCTATTTCGGCACCGTTGTTGAAGATCCCTATCGCTGGCTCGAAGACGATAATTCGGCCGAAACCGCCGAATGGGTAAAAGCCGAAAACAAGCTCACCTTCAGCTATCTCGAAAAACTGCCATACCGCGGTCAAATCAACAAACGCCTGACCGAACTTTGGGATTACCCGAAATACGGAACTCCGTTTAAAGAAGCAGGCAAATATTTTTTCTATAAAAATAACGGGCTGCAAAACCAGAGCGTTCTTTATACCACCGCCGATTTGGCTGCCGAACCTCAAGTTTTGCTCGATCCTAACACCTTATCGGCTGACGGGACTGCCGCCCTGACCAGCATCGAAATTTCGAACGATGGCAAATACCTGATGTACCAGGTGGCCAAATCGGGCTCCGACTGGAACGAAATTTTCGTGAAAGACATCGCAACCGGCAAAATGCTGCCCGACCACATCGTTTGGGTTAAATTCTCCGGAATCAGCTGGTACAAAGATGGGTTCTATTACAGCGCCTACGACAAACCGGAAGCTGGCAGCGAATTGTCGAAAGCAAACGAATACCAGAAAGTTTACTTCCACAAGCTGGGAACCGATCAGGCTTCCGATCTGCTTATTTTAAGCGACCCCAAAAACCCGAAAATGATGTTTGGCGCGGGCCTGACCGAAGACAAACGGTTTTTGCTCGTCTCGAAAAGCCAGGGAACAAATGGAAATGCGCTCGATTTTAAAGACCTCAGCAAAGCAGGCAGCAATTTTATCCCGCTGACCAACAGTTACGAATTTGAGTTCAGCCCGGTGGATAACCTGGGCGACATCCTTTTTGTGCGCACCAACTACAAAGCGCCCAAATACCGCCTCATCAAAATTGACACGAAACATCCGGAAGAAAAAAATTGGGTGGATGTCATTCCCGAGAAAAAAGACGTTCTGGAATCGGCCAGCCTGTGTGCCGGAAAGCTGGTTGCCAATTACATGAGCGATGCGCACAGCAAAGTTGAAGTTTATTCGTACGACGGAGTTCTGGATCACGAAGTCCAGCTTCCCGGAATTGGCACGGTTGGCGGCTTCTCCGGAAAGAAAAACGAGAATGAGGCTTTCTACGGTTATACTTCGTTCAACACGCCTGGCGAAATCTACAAATACGACTTTGCCACCAACAAATCGACCCTGCATTTCAGGCCTGAAGTAAAATTTAACCCCGACGATTACGAAGTGAACCAGGTATTTTATGCCAGCAAAGACGGCACCAAAATACCGATGTTTATCGTCAGCAAAAAAGGGTTGAAACGGAATGGTGAAAACCCAACCCTTTTGTATGGATACGGCGGTTTCAACATCAGCCTGACGCCTGTTTTTTCGGCAGCACGGATGGCGTTTATCGAGAATGGCGGCGTTTTCGCGATGGCGAACCTTCGTGGCGGCGGCGAATACGGCGAAGACTGGCACCTGGCCGGGACCAAGCTGCACAAGCAAAATGTGTTCGACGATTTCATTGCCGCAGCCGAATACCTCATCAGCCAGAAATACACCTCGAGCGCCAAGCTGGCCATTCAGGGAGGATCGAACGGTGGCCTGCTCATTGGGGCGGTTACCAACCAGCGGCCCGACCTGTTTAAAGTGGCGCTTCCGGCAGTGGGTGTGATGGACATGCTCCGCTACCAGAAATTCACCATTGGCTGGGCCTGGGCCAGCGATTACGGCACCAGCGCCGACAACGAAGAAATGTTTAAATACCTGTACGGTTATTCGCCTTACCACAACATAAAAAAGGGAACAGCCTATCCGGCCATTCTGGCCACCACCGCCGACCACGACGACCGCGTTGTTCCGGCACACACCTTTAAATACATGGCCCGGATGCAGGAATTCAATCCTGAAAACAAATTACCGCTTCTGGTACGCATTGACTCGAAAGCCGGGCATGGCGGGGGAAAACCAACCGACAAAGTTATTGATGAATACACCGATTTGTGGGCATTTATGTTCTATCATTTGGGGATGAAAATGTAGTTTAAGAAGTGATGTTTTGTGGTTCAAAAGGTAGTACTGGTTGGTTTGTGCGTTATTTTAAGAACCCAAAAACCTCTTGAAAATGAACAAAACAACTAACAACCGCAGGTGGATCATCACCTTTGCCGAATTGGCTTTGGCGCGGTGTTCTCTTTATTCCCAGCGACTAGAGCCGAATTCTTCGAAATGAAAACCCTGGAAACCTGATCTTTACATATCTAATCCCGAATCCATCATGCAGTACCAATCAAACCCGCAGCTCGAACTCGCCTATAACTTTCTGCAATACACCAACCAGAATATTTTCCTGACCGGAAAAGCCGGGACCGGGAAAACCACTTTTTTGCGAAACCTGAAAAAATCATCTCCAAAACGGATGATCGTTGTTGCACCAACAGGTGTTGCGGCCATCAACGCAGGCGGGGTCACGATCCATTCGTTTTTTCAGATGTCGTTTGGCCCGCAAATTCCGGTCGATCCCCATCAGGAAAGGCCGGTGGCGGTTTCCCCTGAAGGCTATGCCGCTGCCGGGATAAAACGCTTCAGCCGCGAAAAAATAAACATTATGCGAAGTTTGGATTTGCTGGTGATCGACGAAATTTCGATGGTTCGCGCCGACATCCTCGACGGGATCGACGAGGTTTTGCGCCGCTATAAAAACCGCTACAAACCTTTTGGTGGCGTGCAGTTGCTCATGATTGGCGACTTGCAGCAACTGGCCCCGGTGGTGAAAGACGAAGACTGGAATATCCTGAAAACGTATTACGACACCTGTTTTTTCTTCAGCAGCCGCGCCCTGAAACACTCGAAATTCATAGGCATTGAACTCACCCACATCTTCAGGCAAAGCGACCAGCGGTTTATTGATTTGCTGAACAAAGTGCGCGAAAACCGGCTGGATACGGCCACCCTTCAGGAACTAAACCAGCGTTATGTTCCGGGTTTTAATCCTGAAGAAAAAGAAGGCTACATCACCCTCACCACGCACAATTACCAGTCGCAGCAAATCAACGGCTTGAAGCTTGGACTGCTGAAAACCAAATTGCACCAGTTCGTGGCCCAGGTGGAAGGCGAATTTCCGGAATATTCGTACCCGACCGATCCGGAGCTGGGGTTAAAAGTTGGCGCGCAGGTCATGTTTGTTAAAAACGACAGTTCGGCGGGCAAAGAATACTACAACGGCAAGATCGGCAAAATTGTCAACATCATCGACGATCTGGTACAGGTGCTTTGCCCCGGGGAACCCGGCCCCATTGATGTTGTGGCGGTTGAATGGGAGAATGCCCGTTATAAACTCAACGAGGCCAGCCAGGAAATTGAAGAAGAAATTATTGGCAAATTCATTCAGCTTCCGCTCAAACTGGCCTGGGCAATTACCATTCATAAAAGTCAGGGACTGACTTTCGAAAAGGCCATTATCGATGCCCGCGCCTCGTTTGCACACGGGCAGGTTTACGTGGCCCTGAGCCGCTGCAAAACGCTGGAAGGGCTTGTGCTGAGTTCGCCCATTGCCGATTTCAGTGTGAAAAATGATTCGACTGTGATCCAGTTTACCGAAGATGTGGAACGCAACCAGCCCGGCCCCGACGAGTTGGAAAAATCGCGGAAAGAATATGTTCATCAATTGCTCGCCGAACTGTTCGATTTTAAGCCCATGCAGCGCCAGGTCTATTATTTGCAGAAACTTTGGGAAGAACATTCGGCACAATTGCTCGGGACATTGAAAACCCAGTTGCAAACTATGGCACAACCCCTTCAAACCGAACTGATTGAAGTGGCCGGAAAATTTGAACCCCAGCTCAGGCAGCTAGTTTTTTCAGGAACAAAAGCCGAAGAAAATGATCAGCTTCAGGAACGGGTAAAAAAAGCTGCCGGTTATTTCTCCGGAAAACTTGATAGCGCCATTGGCGGGCCTTTTTCTGAAGCCACTTTCGATACCGACAACAAAGCTATCCGGAAGAGTTTCAATGATGCGGCCGACAAACTCAGGAAGGAAATACACACGAAAAAAGTATGCCTCGATTTGTGCAAAAACGGGTTCAGCATTAAAACCTACCTCGAAACAAAGTCGAAAGCCGCCATCGAAATTCCGGAACAAGAACGAAAAGGTCGGTCTTCAGGCAGTTCGGCAGCGTTTACCATGCACCCTGAATTTTATGCAACGCTTAAAAAATGGCGAAGCGAAAAGGCTGATTCGCTGGATGTTGACATTCACCGCGTCGTTCCCCAAAAAACCCTGCACGAAATCGTCCAAACACTTCCGGCCACCAAATCGGGTTTAAAATCGGTGAAAGGAATGGGCGGGGCCCGGATGCAGCAATTCGGCAGGGAAATCCTTGAATTGATAATTGGGTACCGTCGCCAAAAAGGGCTGGATTTGCCCGTTGGCGTTGAAAAAGAAGTTGAAAAAGCCGGGCAGAGTTCGCAGGAAACCAGTTTCGAAATGTTTAAAAGCGGCAAGTCAATTCCTGAAATCGCACAGGGACGCGGCATGGCCGTTTCGACCATCGAAGGGCATCTGGTTCAGTTTGTCGGCTCGGGCGAACTGGGCATTGAACGGTTGGTCGAGCCCAAAAAAACAAAAGCCATTCAGGAATACGTTGAGAAGCACCAGGTTGGTGGGATGAATGAAATCCGCGCCGCACTCGGAAACGATTTTAGCTATTCCGAAATCCGTTTTGTGCTGAAATATCTGGGGGCAAACCGTTAAAGAAGCCCTTCCCCTGCCCTTCCCCGCCGGGGAAGGATGTCATGCAAGTAAACATTCTGAGTGTTTAGCTGATAAATAAATACTCAATTAAAAAAATAAACCATTGAATATCAATTTTTAAGCCCCCTCTTTTGGAAGGGGTTTTGGGGAGGCTTCGATTTTTATGATTTGATTGAATGCCTTTTTCGGTTGCAGTTTGGTGTCGAAAAGCAACGGATAGTTTTTCCTTCCCCTCACCGGAAAATTGTCGAGCCAGGTGTGGTTGTCGGCTGCGCCCCAAAAGGTTACCGACGAAACTTTATCTTTCTTTTCACGGAAAACGTCGAAGCACATTTGATAATAATCGGCCTGTTGCTGCTCCAGTTCCGGGGTCATTTTTACTTCCTTGTCTTTGTCTGATTGGTAAACCGACACATCCAGCTCGGTAATCTGGACGGTGACGCCAAGAGCTGAAAACATGTCGATGGCCGTTTCGATTTGTTCTTTGGTAGGCGAGCCGATTTTCCAGTGCCCCTGCATTCCAATGCCATCAACCTGAACGCCTTTGTCTTTGAGCGACTTAACTAAACGGATGATCTTGTCCCGTTTTTCGGGTTGCCAGGCGTTGTAGTCGTTGTAAAAAAGTTTGGCTTTCGGGTTGGCTTCGTGGGCATACCGGAATGCCAGTTCGATAAAATCTTCGCCCATGATTTTGTACCAGGGCGACGAAGTCCGGAGGTATTCGTCCTTTTCTTCCGAAACCGCCTCGTTCACAACGTCCCAGCAGTAAACATCGTCTTTGTAACGCGAAACCAAAGTTTGAATATGCTTGTGCATCCGCTCTGCCAGCAGTTCTTTCGACGCCGGTTTGTCGCCATCTTTAAAAAACCAGCCAGGCGTTTGGTTGTGCCAAACCAGGGTGTGCCCACGCAGTTTCATGTTGTGCCGTTTGGCAAAAGCAACTACATAGTCAGCATTTTTGAACATAAACACATTTTCCTGGGGCTGAATCCACATCGGTTTCATCTGGTTCTCGCACACCAGGCTGTTGTACTGATCGATGACCAGGGTGCTGTCGGCGCTTTTCAGCACCTGTGGCGAAACGGCTGCGCCAATCAGGAAAAATTCCTGGTATTGTTTGCACAGTGAGGGCAGTTGAGGTTTTAAATCCTGGCTATTGCCATTCAGGAACAAACCAAGTGAAAGAAATAAAATGTAGGGAAATTTCATCGAAGACTGGATTAGGTTATCCGGCAAAGATAGCAACAAGCTGGCGAATAAACTTATTTTAGAGTCCGAAACCAAAGAAAAAAGTCTGAAAGAATTCCGTCTTTTCATTAAATATTTCGACCATATTCCTGAAAATTCCTGAGATTCCTGAAATTATAAACAGATGAAAATTATTGAAAAATCATTCCGTAGTTGACTAATTTTCTGTTATTTTAAACTGGATCTTAACTATTCGAACCAAAATAAACACGAACGAATGAGCTCAAACAGAAGGGATTTTCTCCGGAATACTTTGATTGGAACCGGGGCCCTGGCAACCGGACTTGCCGGGCAGGCTGCATCATTAAGCAGCCAAATCAGCGAAAAACGTGCACAAAATAATCGTAACCAGCGTTTTAATATGAGCGGGTACGCCGCCTCAAAACTAAATACGGTCGGTGTCGGGATTGTTGGCCTTGGAATGCGCGGACCCGGAGCTGTTGAACGGCTCTCGTACATTGACGGCGTTGAAATCATTGGCCTGTGCGACCAGTACGACAACCGGGTTGAAAAAATGCAGAAGTTTCTGGAAAAACAGGGGCTTCCACGGGCAAAATCCTATTCTGGCTCGAAAGATGCCTGGAAAGCGATGTGCGAAAACCCTGACATCGACCTGATTTACATTACAACGCCCTGGTCGTGGCACACCCCGATGGCCGTTTATGCCATGGAACAAGGCAAACATGCGGTTACTGAAGTTCCGGCAGCCCAAACGATCGACGAATGCTGGCAGCTTGTCGAAACTTCTGAACGCACCCGCAAACATTTCATGATGCTCGAAAACTGTTGCTACGATTTTTTCGAACTGCTTACCCTGAACATGGCCCGGCAAGGTTTTTTTGGCGAAATTATTCATGGCGAAGGCGCCTATATCCACAATCTTTTAGGCCTGAATTTCGATAAAAACGGTTATGCCGAAATGTGGAGGCTGAAAGAAAACCAGCACCGCAACGGCAACCTTTATCCAACACACGGTCTTGGCCCGATTTGCCAGATCATGGACATCAACCGCGGCGACCAGATGGACTACCTGGTTTCCATGTCGTCAAACGATTTTATGATGGCCGCAAAAGCCAAAGAACTGGCAACCACCGACAGTTTCTTCAACGAATTTGCCACCGATCATTACCGCGGGAACATGAACACCACGACCATTCGCACCCATAAAGGCCGTACCATAAAGGTTCAGCACGATGTGACCAGCCCACATGTTTACTCGCGCATCCATCTGGTCAGCGGCACGAAAGGATATGCCTGCAAATATCCCGATCCGGCTCGTGTTGCCACCGGCGACGATTGGTTCACTCCGGAACAGATGAAAGAACTGGAAGAGAAATATACGCCTGAAATCGTTATTAAAATTGGTGAAATGGCCAAAAAAGTGGGTGGGCACGGCGGAATGGATTTTATGATGGATTGGCGCCTGATCGATTGTTTGCGCAACGGATTGCCGCTCGATCAGAATGTTTACGATGCGGCGCTTTGGAGCTCCATTTCACCGTTAAGCGAGCTTTCGGTTGCCAACCGGTCCAAATCGATCGATGTTCCCGACTTTACCAATGGCGCATGGAAAACCAACGCACCCATAGAACTTACGCTGAAAGGTGGCGGAACAACCGGAGTTCGCGAATTGAAAAAGGTGGGCCCGTCAAAGCAATTGGGGATTTAAGTTCATCAGATGGCTTGGCTACTGGAATGCCGGAAAAGCCGGTCAGGAAAAACATTCCCAACCAGCTTTCTTCATTTTTTCCCCTTCTCCTTTTCCTTTTTTATTCATCCATAATGTCGGTTTGCATCCTTACCGAATCTTCGTGGATGTGCTGAAAAATCTGAAGCACAAAATTCGGGTCCAGGTTCAGGCTTTCGCCCAGTTTCATCCTTTTTTCCATCAGTTCCGAAAAACGGCCAACCTGAAACGCGGTTACGTTATTTTCTTTTTTATACTGGCCAATCTGTTTTACCACTTCCATCCGCGACGATAAAGTTTCGAGCAGTTCCGTATCGATGGCATCAATCCGGCTGCGGAGCAGTTCAAGCTGATTTTCAAACTGTTTATTGTCGGTCTTGACCATCCGGATAACCAATCTGTCCAGCAATTTGGCCAGATCGGCCGGGGTAAGTTGCTGTTCCTTGTCGCTCAGGGCACACGCCGGGTCGCGGTGCGATTCGATCATCAGCCCTTCCAGTCCCATATCAAAAGCTTTTTGCGAAATATCATACAGATATTCGCGTTTGCCGCCAATGTGGCTTGGATCACAGATAATTGGCAAATTCGGCATCAGGCGGCGTAATTCGATCACGGTTTTCCAGTTGGGGTAGTTCCGGTATTCGGTTTCACGGAAAGGGGTAAATCCGCGGTGAATGGCCACCAGGTTTTTAATTCCGGCGCGGCTCAGGCGTTCGAAAGCGCCCACCCAAAGCTGAACATCGGGATTTACCGGGTTTTTTACCATCACCACGGCGTCGGTTCCCTGCACCACATCGGCAATTTCCTGCACCACAAAAGGGCTGGCTGTCGAACGGGCGCCTATCCAAAGCACATCCAGTCCGGCATTCAGGGCCTCTTCGGCATGTTGGGCGTTGGCAATTTCGGTCCCAACGGGCAACCCGGTTTCCTCGCGCACCATTTGCAGCCATTTCAGGCCAATACTTCCAATGCCTTCGAAGCTTCCAGGCCGTGTGCGCGGTTTCCAAACGCCGCCCCGGTAAACAAATACCCGGTGGTCTTTGGCAAGCATCCGTGCTGTTTCCAGGGTTTGTTCCACGGTTTCGAGGCTACATGGCCCGGCAATAATGAGCGGATTGTTCAATTGCGGCAACCAGTGCCTGATCGGGTTAATTTCAAGTTCTAATCCCATGACTATTTTGTATAAAGTTTAACGATTGTCTTTTCATTTTTCACGAGCGAATCGCCCTGTCCCTCCAGGATACCCCGGATACGGTTGGCATTTTTCATCAGCGCCATCATCTGTTCGGGTTCAGATTCAATGCTTTTCCTGAACGCTTTCAGGTGTTTGATGTAAACGTCGAGCGATTCAACAACATACTCCTTGTTTTGTTGAAAAATTGGCCCCCACATTTCAGGAGAACTTTTTGCCAGTCGAACGGTGGAATTAAAACCTCCGCTGGCCAGGTCGAAAATAATCTCGCGGTCTTCCTTGTCGAGAACGGCATTGGCCAGCGCAAAGGCCGCAGCATGAGGCAAGTGCGAGATGAATGCGGTGCTGTGGTCCTGTTCGTCGGCAGTCATGTAGGCAATGTTCATGCCGAGTACCTGAAAAATTTTTTCGGCAAAAGCCAGGTGCTGGTGCCCGGATTTCTCCTGATCGCAGATGATGTTGATTTTCCCTTCAAACAAGCCTTCCAGGGCCGCAGTAGGCCCTGAATTTTCGGTACCCGACATGGGATGCGCCGGAATGTAATTTTTCCGTTTCGGATGATTTTCAACCGCACCCATAATTGCTTTTTTGGTCGAGCCCACGTCGATAACCGTGGTTTGCGGCGAAACCAGGTCGAGTACCCGGATGAGCGTGTCTAAAACTTTATCAACCGGAATGGCAATAATGACCAGATCGGCAGTCGAAACAGCGGTTTCGAACGGTTCAATCCGGTCGATAATTCCAAGCCGCAGGGCTTCCTTTTCGTTTTCGGGATTCGCATCCACGCCCGTTATCACTGATGTAAACCGTGCTTTGCGCAAGTCAATGGCCATCGATCCGCCAATCAAACCCAATCCAATAACTGTAAGTTTCATATCTATATTATATTTAGCCCCCTCCAAGCCTCCCTAAAAGGGGGGGCTTAAAAAAAGCAATTCCTTTAATTTCCATGCCATTTCATATTCCAGTTACTCACGAACTGCCTCAACATCTTTTCCCCTTTGGGGGAACGGGAAGGGTGCCAATAAAAAAGGGCCTCGTTTAAAACGGGACCCTTTCGTTGAATATCTTTTTTGCTACAACAACAAGATATTACCTGCCGATCCCGATATGAGAACAGAAGTAATAAAACCAATAAAAAAAACTGTTGTTGCCGATGCGTTTCATTTTGCTTGCAATTTGCCGTCAAATATAGATATTTTATTTTAAATCGAAATCCGAAAAAATAAATTCAATTTTTTCAACGGGAACCAAAAGTGAATTCCTTTTTGTAAAAAGATTGTTCAGTTGGCAAGATCCTGTTTCAAAAAAGCACTTGCAAGAATCAAATCCGTTGGGTTGGTTATCTTGATGTTTTCGCGGTTTCCCTCAACCAGATTAACCGAAAACCCGGCACGTTCAGCAACCGACGCATCATCGGTAAACGCCGGATCAAAATCCTGCCTGAATGCTTCACGTATTTGTTCGCTCCGGAATGTTTGCGGTGTTTGGATGCTGAAATATAAACTCCGGTCAACGGCAATATTTTTGCCCCCTTCCAGTTTCCGGAGTGACTCATTGACTGCCAAAACCGGAATGGCGTTTCCGTTTTTCCAGGCGGTTTCAAAGCAGCGGTCAATCGTTTCGCGGCGAACCAGCGGCCTGACGCCATCGTGGATAAACACAATCCCTTCGCCCGTCACCTGTTCCAATCCGTTTCTGACCGAATAGAACCGGGTTTCGCCGCCCGAAACAATTTGATGTGGTAACGAGAATCCATGCTTCAGGCACAATCCGGCCCAGTATTCCTGCTGGGAAGAAGGCAGGACAAGGATCAGCTCACATTCAGGATCGTAATTGTAAAAGACCTGAATGGTGTGCATCAGAACGGGTTTTCCGTGCAATTCCAGAAATTGCTTTGGAATTTCAGTTCCCATCCGGGTTCCTGACCCCCCGGCGACAATGATGACAAACTTTTTCATGTTTTTGGTGTTCAAAGCAAAAGTACAATTTCAAAGCAAGAAATTCTGCTGTTTTCTTCTACTTTCAGGAAAAAGTGAACAGAATGACTTCCACTTTTCAGAAAATTTGTATTTTATGCCGGAATGAAAGTTTAATTTCTAATCAATATGAAGGAAGTACTGCGTTTTCTTTCGGAACTGAAGGAAAACAACAACAAGGATTGGTTCGACCAGAACCGCAAAAGGTATGAAGAAAGCCGGAAAAAGGTTTTGTTCCTGACTGAACTCATCAACCAGGAGATTGCCAAATTTGATCCTGAAATTGGAATTAAGAACCCGAAAGACTGTGTGTTCCGCATCTTCCGCGATGTCAGGTTCTCGAACGATAAAACGCCGTATAAAACCAACATGGGCAGTTTTATAGCAAAAGACGGACGCAAAAGCATCAGCGCCGGGTATTACATCCACATTGAGCCCGGGGCTTCGTTTGTCGGCGGTGGCGCCTATTTTCCGCCAGCCGATGCCCTGAAAGCTTTCCGTACCGAAATTTTCGATCACCCCGATGATTTTAAGTCAATTATTCTCAGCGCCCCATTCCTGAAATTTTATCCCGACCTGTACGACGACAAATTGAAAACCGCACCGAAAGGGTTTCCGAAGGACTTTCCGGAGATCGGCCTGCTCAAATATAAATCGTACGCCTTTACTTCAAAAATTGACGATTCGATCGTTACCGGCGATCGTTATGTTGAACGGATTGTGTCTGCTTTTAAGGAATTATACCCGGCAAACCGCTTCCTTAACATAGCATTAGAGAAATGGCTCTGAAAAACCTGATGATGAAACAAGTCATTTCATTGGTCAAAATGAACCGTTCGTGTAAGAAATCGTTCGTTTCAGGAAATAGCTTAAAAAAGGGGGTTACCTTTTATAACTATTTCAGATAAAGTTGTGCTTGAGTTAATCAACTCATCCATCCACCAAATTCTGTAACAAGATGAAAAAGGGCCAGGCGAATACCGACTGGCTTTTTTTATTTGCGTCGGTCAGGTGTATAAATACCGCTTGATGTTGCGTTTGGGTGTTTTTTCAAATTCCCGGTCAACCAGCATAATCGAACTCAGTTGTGCAAATTTGGACAATTCCTTGTTCACCTGACGGCAGTTTTCTTCCATTATTTCTTTTAAACGGGCGTTATCAGCCTTTTCGGCCTCAATTTGTTCCGGATCGGGATAAACAAAAGCTACCAGCCGGCCTTCCCGTTCAGTAATCACACATTCGAGTACAAACGGATAATTGCTGAGCTTGGCCTCCATCTCTTCCGGATAAATATTCTGGCCCGATGGCCCAAGCAGCATGTTTTTACTTCTTCCACGGATGTAAATAAAGTTGTCGGAATCAATTATTCCGAGGTCGCCGGTATGTAGCCACCCTTCGGGGTCGATGGCATCGGCTGTGGCTTTTTCGTTTTTATAATAACCGAGCATCACATTGGTCCCTTTTACCTGAATTTCACCTACTTGGTTAAACGGATCGCTCGAATCGATGCGTACTTCCATGCGGTCAACCAGCTTTCCGGCTGACGAAGGGCGAAAAGTTGTCCAGGTTTCGTACGAAATCAAGGGGCCGCATTCGGTCATCCCGTAGCCGATGGTAAACGGGAACTTGATTTTCCGGAAAAACAGCTCCACTTCTTTGTTCAACGGCGCGCCGCCAATAACAATTTCGTGAAAATTCCCGCCAAACGTCTCGACCAGGCTGGCCCTGATTTTTTTATGCAGCAACAAGTTGATCCCCGGAACTTTGAGTAAGAATTTTGCGACCGGTTTTTCGAGCGCAGGAAGGATTCGTTTCCTGTAAATTTTTTCGATGACCAACGGAACCGAGAGGATCAGGCGCGGTTTTACTTCCTGAAAAGCTTTGACGATAAGTTGTGGCGTGGGCGCTTTCGAGAGAAAAGTGACGTGGCAGCCAACCGAAACGGGGAACAAAAATTCGAACAGCAATCCGAAAACGTGCGCCATGGGCAGGAATGAAACAATGCGGTCGCCTGCTTTCAGCGGCATGTGTTCCTGTGCATAGATGATGTTCGAGAGCAGGCTGCGCGCCGGTATCATCACACCTTTGGTAAATCCTGAAGTGCCGCTGGTGTATGAAATGATACTCAAATCTTCAGCTTCATATTCATCCAGTTCAAAATTCTCAGGGACCGATTTTCCGGCATGTTCAGGGGTAAAACATCTTGCCCAGCGTTCTTTTTCATCCTGAAGTTGAAACGACAAAGCTGAAAAATTGGTCAGGCTGACCACGCCTTTCAATCCCTGAATTTTTCCGGAGTCCAGTTTATCGAACAAATTATCGGCGGCGAACAGGAAGACCGATTCGGAATGGTTCAGGATGTGGGTAATATCTTCGGGATTAAAATCGGGCAGTACCGGAACTGAGACAGCGCCATAGCCAGAGATGGCCAGAAACACGATGGCCCAGTTGGCTGAATTCCGCCCGAGCAGGGCAATTTTATCGCCTCGTTTCAGGCCGCTTTCCCGAAAATAACAATGGATTTGCCTGATCAGTTGGGCTGCTTCGCCATAGGTGCAGGTCGGTCCCTGAAAGTCGGAGAATGCCGGTTCCGACCAGTTTTCCCGGAAGGCTTCGGCATACAAGCCAATAAGTTTATCTTTTTGCATGGTGACTGAATTTCAAATTTCAAGGTTCAAACGTTGTGCGGCTGACCACTCTTTTAAACTTTTCCAACAATGTGCATGATTCGGCTCACGGCAAAGTCAACCTGTTCGGAAGTCGTCATCCCGATGGTCATGCAATCCACATTTTTGCTTCCAATAACATAATTGAGCGAGGCTTCGCGGCGGCTGTCGTCGGTCATCCGGCCTTCGCCGAATATTTTCATCCCGATTATGCCCTTGCCGCTGTCGTGGGCTTTTTTCAGCACGGCCATCACTTCATCGGGGCTGGCATCCATGATCAGCCCTTCAGGGTTGATGCGAGCCAGGATTACATCGACCCACGGATCTTCGGCTGCTATTTTCAGCGCATCTAAATTGTGGCACGACATCCCGACGGTTTTGGCAATCCCTTTTTGTTTGGCTTCCGAAAGCGCTTCAATGTAAGGTTTTTTCTCTTCCTGCCAATTGCCGTTGGTCATGCAGTGCAGCAACAAAATGTCGAAATAATCCGATCCGGTTTCTTTTCTGAAGCGGTCGATGGTTTTTGCCGGGGCATCCATGTTCCATTTTTCAGGCTTCGTCCAGATTTTGGAAAGCAAAGTGGCGTTTTCGCGCGGAATTTCCTTCAGGATTTCCCTGACATTGGCATAAGAGCCATAAAGATCGGCTGTATCATAGAAAGTCATGCCCCGTTCGCGGGCATACCGGGCTGTTTTGAGCCAGTTTTCGATTCCCATCCGGGTTGCATCCGACGACTGGTTCCCGCCGTGAGTTCCGGTCCCCAAAGCCAGCCGGGGCACGACCAACCCGGTTTTTCCCAGTTTCACCTTGTCGATCTGAAGATTTTCTGGTTGGGTGAAGGCCAGATTGGCAAATCCGGTTGTAACGGCAGCGGTGCCGGTCAGCCCGGCCTGGATGAATTGTCGTCTTGAAAATTGTTTCATATTCGAAGGTTAAGATGGTTAAGTAAGATTCTGGACTGTTTTGCCTGCCTTCACTTATTTTTGAATTCCGGCGTATGAATATAAGAAATATTTTCAAGCCTGTACAAAAATGTCGTTAAACAGTTGTATTTCAGGCTAAAGTATATTTGTTAGGAAACTGTTGGTAACAAATTAAATGGTAAAAATGGCAATGAAAAATCGCGAATCGTATTTTAACTATTTTTGGCGATGATTTTCAATTGAGTTTTCTCCAAAAAGTTAAAAAACGAGAATCTTACTCATCCGATGAATTTGTAAACATTTGATTACCATGACTTAAATATTTAAGTTCTTGTTGAAAATATTCATCGGATGACTTTTAGGAGTGGACTCACAATTACAACTTAAAGATTAGATTATGAAGAAATTAGTCCTTTTATCGTTGCTTTATTTATGGGTTGTTGGCGCATTTGGTCAGGATATTCAGTTGCATTACGACATGGGTAAATACCGCCATTTTCTGACTTCTACCGTTGAAATGTTCAAACCCGATAAGCACGGAAGCACGTACTTTTTTATCGATATGAACTATGGAGACGGAAAACAGGGTGATGTTCAGGGCGTTAGCCTGGCTTACTGGGAGATTTCACGTGCCATAAAACTGGGAAATTCACCTTTTGCAGCCCACGTGGAATACAACGGTGGTTTTGGACAATGGAAATTTGGGCCGGCTGGTGGCGCTTACACCATTAACGATGCATGGTTGGGCGGTTTCGAATATTCACTGAATGCCAAAGATTTTTCAAGGGGAATTACTTTTCAGGCGATGTTTAAAACAATCAGGGGAAAAAATAAAGCCTCGTTTCAAACTACCGCTGTTTGGTACTGGAACCTGCTGAACAACAAAATATCGCTCTCTGGTTTTGCCGACTTCTGGAGAGAAGACAATGTGTTTGGAACATCAAAAACCAAATTTGTATTCCTTTCTGAGCCTCAGTTCTGGTACAACTTCAATAAGAATTTTTCGATCGGAAGTGAAGAGGAACTGGGTTATAATTTTACCGGAAATCCCCAGAAAGGATTTCGGATTAACCCAACAATTGCCATGAAATATACCTTCTAAAACCAATAACCCATGGAATTTATTAACCGATTCTTTAAACTTCAGGAGAACAAAACGAATGTTCGCACCGAGATCATTGCGGGCACCACAACCTTCATGACCATGGCCTACATTCTGTTCCTGAACCCGAATATTCTTTCGGCCACCGGAATGGACAAGAACGCGGTGTTCTTTGCAACAGCCATTGCTGCCGGGTTTGTGACCATCGCCATGGGCCTGGTTGCCAATTTCCCGATTGCGCTGGCCCCGGGAATGGGACTGAATGCTTTTTTTGCCACGGTTGCCCTGGCTGGCGTCGGAATGCCCTGGCAGGTCGCACTTGGAGCGGTTTTCATTTCAGGATGTATTTTTATCTTGCTCACGGTTACCAAAGTCCGCCAGATCCTGGTGGTGGCCGTACCACCATCGCTAAAAGTCGCCATCACGGTTGGTATCGGGTTGTTTATCACCATTATTGGCCTGAAACTTTCAGAAATCATGGTGGTTTCAACCAATGTGGTTCCTCCGACAATGGATGCCATGAAAGCTTCCGGCGGAAAAGCCAACCTGATGTTTTTTGAATGGAACATTGGTTTCGGCAGCTTGAAAAACATGGCGATGGCCCTTACCCTGATTGGACTGGCCATCACTTCTGCCTTGATGGCTTTGCGCGTGAAAGGTTCGCTGCTAATCGGTATCGTTGCAACCACAATTATCGGTATCCCGATGGGCGTGACCAAAATTGCTGAAGGTTTTTCGCCGATTGCCCTTCCCGATTTCTCGCACCTGGCGGTTGGCGCCCTCGACGTCAGGGGCGCATTGAGCATGGGAATCTGGACGGTTGTTTTCACGTTTACGTTCGTTGAATTATTCGATACCTTTGGAACGCTGGTCGGAACAGCCAACAAAGCCGGTTTAATTGACAAGGACGGCAAATCTCCCAAGATCGGCAAAGCCATGCTGGTTGACGCTTTTGGCGTTTCGTTCGGCGCACTGATGGGAACAAGTACCATTACCGCTTATGTTGAAAGTGCAGCCGGCATTGGCGAAGGTGGCCGCACCGGCCTGACTGCCGTAACAACAGGTTTACTTTTCCTGCTGGCCCTGATCCTTGCCCCGCTGGCTACTTTAATTCCGAATGCGGCAACAGCTCCTGCCCTGATTATCGTTGGGCTCCTGATGGTTTCGGCAATCAAGGAAATTGATTTTGACGATTTTACCGAAGGGTTGCCCGCATTCATCTGCATTATTATGATGCCGTTTACCTACAGCATTGCAAATGGTGTAGCGGCCGGTATCATTTTCTATACTTTACTGAAAGTCTTGACCGGGAAAGCAAAAAATGTACACTGGATGATGTACCTGCTTTTCGTTCTGGTAGTTGTCCGCTATATTTTCCTGACGGAAGCCTGATCCTGACCGGTAACCCGCATAAAAAAAAGCTCTTCGGAAACGGAGAGCTTTTTTCATGAAGATCGTTTGTCAAATTAGACAAATGAACCGGTTATTTTCTGAAAAATTTGAAGTTAAAATAATCTATATCAATAAATTACGTCAATATTTGGCTATTCCGAAAATTGGGTTTAATTACCAAATAAATGGTTCCAGCTTTTAGGTTGGCGGTTTTTCCAGGTCCCTTTGTGGTAAACGAAGCTGACAATCATTGGAAGGACCGAAGTTGCTTCGGCATAAACCATTTGCTCGTCGGTAACCTGAACTTTACCCCACGAACTGGCTTCTTTCAGGGTTGATGAAGAGCAGGCGCCGTCGCGCACATCGGCAACGGTAATCTGAACGGCATATTTATGCATCGGAACTTCTTTTCCGAGAATTTCGGCGCAAACCACGGTATCCTGGGCAAAATTTTTCGGAACGCCACCACCAATCATGAACAAACCCGATGTTTCGGCGGCCATCTTTATTTTGGTCAGTTCCAGAAAATCGGCGACTGAGTCGATTGAAACATGTTTTCCGGGATTTTCCCATTGATGTTTTGCCAGGCCGAAGCCAGCGCTTGAATCGGAGAAAGCAGGGCAGAAAATGGGTACGTTGTTTTCGTAGCAAACCTGGATCAGGCTATCTTTTTTTACTGAATTTTTAGTCAGCCACTTCCCGATTTCCTTAATAAACTCGCGCGAGGAATAAGGTCTTTTTTCCAGTGAATCAGCAATTTCCTTGATGGTGCTATCGCAATTTTGAAGTTCTTCTTCGTCGATAAACGTGTCGTAAATACGGTCGATGTATAAATCGCGCAGGATTCCGTCGTTAATTTCTGTGGTTCCGCGGTAGTGTTTGTGCCCCAGCGCTTCGAAAAAATCCATGTCGATAATGGATGCCCCGGTGGCCACAACCACATCAATCATATTGTTTTTAACCATTTCCACATAAACCTGCATACAACCTGCAGCGCTAGTACTTCCGGCGAGGGTCAGAATGTTGGTGCATTCGGTATCGTTCACCATTTTCAGCAGGATGTCGGCTGCGCTGGCCGTATCGCGCGAAGTGAACGACATTTTCCGCATGGAGTCGATAATTGGAGTTGAATCAAAGGATTTGATGTCGATGTGTTCAATGGTGTCTTTTAATAAATCTGATTTTTTCATTTCTGTAATAACTTTTAACGGTGCTTGCCAAAAAATTGTATTTATTTAAATATTAGCCTGATAGGCCTATTCATTTGTTCAAAAAAGTTTGCGAATATAGTATAAAATATTTGGTTTCCACCTGATTGCTTCCGGAAAAAAATAAGTTCGGGTTTTCCCTTTGTTGAAAGGGAAATGGAAGGAGTTTCAAACTATAAATTGAGACAAGAAAAGGGAAATATGGAATGATGAAAAACTGGCAGGACATTCAGGTACCGCCTGTACTGGCATTTAATGAACGGCTACCTTAAATCGAACCGAAATTAAAACCGGCAACAATTTTTTTCTCAATGCCTGATCCTAAGTAATTGGAACAATTTATTGTCGTATTTTATTCTTGACTCACCCCACGTCCGCACCGCGAGCTTGGGGTGAGTCAAGAAACCTAGAATTCAAAATGCGACATTATTTCATCCCTATTACTTATTTTCCTGTTTGAAGGGAAGAACCATGTCTTTCAGGAAAATTTCAGCAATATCAGCAATCGATTTGTTGAGCAATTGGTATTCAAAGCCACAAGTCAGGGTAATTTTTTCTCCGGAATAATGGTTCTTTTGATTGGTCCCCGAAACAGTATCCCTGGTAATAACCGGTCGTTTTCCGGTGAAAAAACTTCCGGCTTTGGCCATTCTCCAGGCAACATGCAGTTTGATGTCGGAGGCAAAACTCCGTGGGCGCGGTTTGTGAAGTGCGTCGGCAATCTGGTTGAAAAAATCCTGGTAGCTCAGATTTCCGGCATTCAGGATAAACCGTTGATTTTTAAGCTGATCAAAATGTTGATCGTCGGTCAGCAAAATCATGGCTTTCACCACATCGCGTACGTCAACAAAACCGGAAATGCCTTTGGTGTAATAATTCAGCCCTTTCCAGATGGACTGGAAAAGTTTCGGGCTGCCGATTTCCCAGTTTCCGGGGCCAATTATAATCGACGGATTAACGATCACGGCATCCAGCCCTTCCTCGATTCCGCGCCACACTTCCATTTCAGAAAAAAACTTGCTGAGCGAATAACCCGATTTGCGTTTCGAGGGCGTCCAGTAAGTTTCTTCGTTGATTTCGCTTCCATCTTGTGTTTTTCCCAGCGCAGCAATCGAACTGACATGGCAAAACCGTTTAACTCCGTTATGAATGGCCGCATCAATCAGGTTTCCGGTGCCTTTTACATTGTTGTTCAGCATCATGTCGTTGTCGTCGCCATGAAACGAAACGATAGCGGCGCAATGGTAAATGATGGTTACACCCTTCAGCGCTTCTTCCAGGCTAAGGTATTCGAGCATGTCGCCTTCCACCCAGTCGATCTGCGAAAACAACATGTCGGCCTGGTTGGTGTAATACGAAAAAATTTTCTTCACCCAATCGGCATTGCTTTGTACACGGCGCAGGGCTTTAACCTTTTGTCCTGAACGTGTTAGTTCATAGAGCAAATGTGCCCCAACCAGCCCGGTTCCACCTGTTACCAGAATCATAGTTAAGAAGTTTTAAGTACCTTAAGTGCCTAAAGTTATAAATGCCTGTTGAGTTCAGTGAAAAGTACTTTAGGCACTCCGAACTTTAGGCACTCCGAACTTTTTTATCTAACTTTTACCCCAAAATCTTTGGCCGCCAGTTTCTCAATTTTTACCACCAGAACGCCCACATTCCGGATGGCCGGTGCATTGAATTTAAACGGCAGATCGCTGTACTGGGTCATAAATTGTTTGACAAGCCTTTCCTTTTCCTCCATGTCCTCAACAATTTCGGCCGTGCCTTCCACCAGCACCGATTTCGATTTCACGCGGTAACTGCAACCCACCAATTCGTCCTGCCAGGCCAGTTCTTCGCCCAAAACCCAGGTGATGCAAACCTTCGGATTTTTTTTGATCGTTTCCCACATCCTGCCATACTGAGCCGAGTGCAGAATCACCCGGTCGCCATCCATCGCGAAATTGAGCGGCAGCACGTAGGGAACCTCGTTGTCCGACATGGCCACAAAACAGGTTTTGCACTGTTTCAGGATGGCGTCAATTGCTTTCCGGTCGTGAATAAAATGTGTTCTCATTTGGTTGAATAAGGTATTTATTCGAGATTATCAGTCAATTCCCTCTTAATCGACATCATTATAATTAAACTCTACTTTGCTGTGCTTTATAATTTCGCCTAAAACATCATTCAGGTAGCCTTGATGAATCACAGTATGAAATCTTTTTGTTAACTCATGGATGTTTATAATTTCCTCAATACAAGCCATATACCGATCGACAATTGATTGAACTGCATATTGGAGTTTTGCGTTTTGGAGAATGTGATTCATTAGGTTTTCTTCAGTATCACCTGATTTTATCACGAATGTTATTGGAAATTTCTCTAACTTATCAATATCAAGAAAATACTTTTTCACATCAGTCGTTTCAGTAACCTGAAAAAAACGACCGAGAGGTTTCATCACGAAATCAATACCACCATCATTGGCATTTGTACGTCCTGTTTTATAGAGTTTTAATTTTTCTTCTTCAATGTTGTTCATTTCAAATCCGAAGAAGACGGTTTGTTCAAAGTAGAAGAATTTAAGGATGGAATAACTTATTATTTCAAAGATTCGGGCATCAACATTAGGGGCAAGAAGGCCTGAAATGAATTCAATAATCCTCTCCGGTTCCTCATTTGAGATACTTTTCAATTGTTCACATGTTTCGATGAACATATCAAAAGCATTTTTCTTGACTAAAATGTAAGCTTCAATGATTTCAATGATTGATTCTGCGAGATTGAATGATTTTCTTCCAATGGTTACCTTAATTAAACTTTCATTGATCCAATATCTCGAATTTTTCTGGTCATGAATAATAATTCGTTCAAAATCAGATAAGGGTGCTGTTTTTTTATATTCAGAATTTGTTCTATTCTGGAAATAGTGATTCTGAAGTTTTGCTCCGAAAGGTAATTCGCGTTGTCTTTTAATTAGATCTGTTTGTATAGCACCTTCGTACGTTGAGTAATCTCCTTTTAGGTGAAAACCATTCTGAATATAGTTTTCGATAAGCGTATATATTGAATAAATTGCTCCAAAACTGCCTCTCGACTTTGACCCTCTGTTTGCTGATTTTGTTTTAAAGTTGATGTAATTGATTAATTCGCTGTTAATAAAGATTTGTTCAAAGTCATCAGGGAAATGCTTTTCAAGTATTTCCAGAATTTTTTCTGTAAAAGGATGTCTCATTGTTCAGGTTCGAATAAGGTTGGTTGCTGTATGTTTTTTATTTCATATATTTTGGGCTCTCTGGCCAATGTTTCACCATTTATTTCTTTCAAATCCTGAACACGTCGCAACCCAATTTTTACAAAATCTTCATTTATTTCTATTCCAATTGATTTCCTCCCTAATTTTTTTGCAACATAAGATGTTGTGAATGTACCTGAAAATGGATCAAGTACCGTATCTCCAGGATTTGAGCTGGCTTTTATTATTCTTTCTAAAAGAGCTGTTGGCTTCTGTGTTGGATGATTTTCGTATTCAGTCATGCGATACCTTACACGCGGAAAATCCCAGACATTTCCGGGAACTTTCTCATTATTATATGGTTGTGGTGGATTCTTTCTATAGTCTATCAAATTGCGTTTTGCCCCAGTTTTTGCTTCGACCAGAATATCTATTGAATTGAACGTGTAGTTGTTTTTATCCTTTACACAAAATAGAATAGGTTCATACATCGATCCAAAGTAGTTTTTAGCTTGTACGCCTGAACTGTCATAAGACCAGACAATTCTTGACATGATTTCAATTTTATCCCTTAAATAAATATCAAAATAAGGTATAAACTGCGTGGATGTCATCACATAAAAACTACCATTTGGGTTCAGCTTTTTTAAACAAAGATTAATCCATTCGTAACACCATTCCAAATAAAGTTCATCGGTTGCCCATTTATCAATCAATCCATTGAAGTTCTTCCCTATATTATAAGGCGGATCAACGAATATTAAATCAATACTGGAATCTAATATTTCATTTTTTAAAATATGGATCGCATCCCCTTGATATATAATGTGATTGTCATGTTTGTGTTTGATCATAACTTGAAAATTAGATGTTCTAAATTTACTATGTGAAAGTATTGCAATATTTAATAATGAGCCTTCGTCAGCTTATTGTTCGGAATCCCAGCATTTCCGAAAGTTCTTTCATCACCTTTTTCAGGTTCTGGTACTGATTCAAAAGATCCATCATTTTCTCAGATTCGTTGTTTTTGCTGGCTTCGTTTATATCGTGTTCCAGTTTTTTTAGCAGCGCTTTCACATTCTTCAGTTTATATTCCTGAATGAGTTTTGGAACGAGCAGGTACAATATTTCACTTTCGCTTTCGATAAATGCGCCGCCTTTGCTCCACCGCTTGCTTTCGATGTACTTTTCGGCCAGAAGGTTGCTGGCAAACCGGCTGATTTCAGCATCAGGATGTTGTGTGAAAATCCGGGCCGGATCAAAATCCTTGTTGTCCAGGTTGGCTTCCATTTCCGACAACATGAACCTGATCTTTGGATTGACCGAGACCAGACCGTCGGTATGTAGCTCCGATAAAACATAAACGCCTACGGTGTAAGTTTTTACATGATGCGTTTCTTCGTCCTCCATTTCAAATACTTCCTGATGAAAATACTTCAGCAGAATCCGGATAATTTCCCGTTCTTCGGTTTCGAACGGGTTCACTGTTTTCTTTTCAGCCACCGGTGCAGCCGGTTTCGATGCCTGAACCTGTATTTCCTGAAGTTCCTTTCTGGTATGGTCTTCCGACTGTTTGTTCTGAATTTTCCGGATTTCGGAATACAGCACGGCTTCCTGAACGTCCATCAACCGGCTGCATTCCTTGATGTAAATGGTTCGGGTGATGGTATCGGGAATGACCGAGATCGACCGCACAATTTCGTTGATGAGGCGCGCTTTCGAAACCGGATCGTTTTCAACCGTTCCCATCAGAAGCTGTGTTTTGAACTTGATAAAATCGGTCTCTTTTTCCTTGATGTATTCGGTCAGCTGGCTGGCGCTCATCGAACGGGCGAACGAGTCGGGGTCTTCGCCACGGGGCAGCGGCAGTACTTTAACGTTGATGCCTTCTTCCAGAACCATGTCGATTCCACGGAGCGACGCTTTTATTCCGGCATCGTCGCCGTCGTAAACGATGGTAATGTTGGGCGTAAACCTGCGGATTAGCCGGATCTGATCGAGGGTGAGCGAAGTTCCCGACGAGGCCACCACGTTCTCAATTCCGGCCTGGTGGAACGACAGCACATCGGTGTATCCTTCAACCAGATAACATTTATCCAGACGGGTAATGTCGCGCTTGGCCTGGTAAATTCCGTAAAGCGTTTTGCCTTTGTGATAGATTTCCGACTCGGGCGAGTTCAGGTATTTGGCTACTTTTTTATCGTTGGTCAGTGTTCGTCCACCGAAAGCAATCACGCGGCCAGCCACATTGTGAACCGGAAAGATCACCCGTCCGCCAAAGCGGTCGCGTACCCAGTCGTCGCGTTTGATACTCAGACCGGTTTTTTCCAGAAAGTCCATTTTGTACCCTTCGCGCTGGGCGGCCTGGGTAAAAATATCTTTCCCGTCGGGACAGTATCCGAGTTCGAATTTGGTAATGATGTCGTCGCGGATGCCGCGTTCGCGCAAGTAACTCAGCCCGATGGTGCGGCCTTCGTTTTCCTTCAGCAAATAGCGGCTGAAATATTTTTGTGCAAAGGCCGAAACGATCATCATGCTCTCGCGCTCGTCTTTCAGGGCTTTTTCTTCCTGCGATTCTTCCTTCTCTTCAATTTCGATGTGGTATTTTTTAGCCAGCCAGCGCAGCGCATCCGGATAACTGAGCTGCTCCAGTTCCATGATGAAGTTCACCGAGTTTCCGCCTTTTCCACAGCCAAAACATTTAAAAATACCTTTGGCCGGCGAAACGGTAAAGGAGGGTGTTTTTTCGTTGTGGAAAGGGCACAGTCCGAGTTGGTTTACGCCCCGTTTTTTGAGGGTCACAAACTCTGAAACCACATCCGAAATGTTGGCGGCATCCAGTATTCGCTCGATGGTAGAAGGATCGATCATAGCTGCAAATGTAGAAATTTAAACCGATATCCTTTGCCGTCTGCTTGATCTGACGGAGGACTCAGATCGAATTGCAAATCCTGATATCAGAGCTAAGTACCTCATCCTGATTGTTTAACTGAATGCTTCCTTCGAAAAAGCTTTCGCCGTCGAGCAGGTTGGGCATAATTTCCTGAACCAGGCTTTCCATCTGCAGGTTGAAGATATTCAGAATATCCACCCATTTCAGGCGGCCCGGAATTTTACTTTCCAGAACCCCGGAAAACCGGGAAGTTTCATAAATCATGTAAACAACTGATGTTTGACTTTCCGGATGGATGGTTTTAACCACCCCGCGCAAAACAACCGACCCGATTTCGAGTCCGGACGATTCATGGATGTTTCGGATTGCGGCTTCATGTGTATCTTCCAGAAGGCCGATGTGGCCTTTTATTCCGGAATGGTTGCGTTTCAGCGGACCCTCATCGGAAATCTGGTGTAAAAGAATATGATCGGTTTTGTTGTCAAAAATAAACGAGAGTGTTTGAATGGAGGACTGGTTCATTGGAATAGGGAACAAAATTGTGAGTGATTTTTGGGGAAGATTAATTATTTGCAGGTAATTTTTGCAGCATTAAATATTTGCTTTCCTAAATTGTAAAACGTTTCTGCTTCTTTTAATGTTGGTTTGCCATCAGGCAATAAGCCTAATTCTCCGGGATTAGTTATTTTTTTCATAGAGTACTTTCCCTTTCATCAAAAGTTCCCTGGCAAAAAGGCTGTTCTCCTCAATAAATTTCTGATGCATCGCTTTTGTATGTACAATTAAATCAACAGGAAAGTCTTTTTTGATGTCGGAAATGGACTGTGATATTTTCAAATATATTTTGCTCTTTTCTGCAAAATTAGAAGGGACTGTTTTATCACCAGTCACGACTAAAATATCCAGATCGCTGCTGTCTGTCGGAGCGCCGTAAGCATACGAACCGAAAAGAATGATCTTTTCAGGGTGAGTTGATTTGAGCTTATCAACGATTAATGGTATATAGTTTAAACCAGTCATATAAGCGAGCATTTCACACAAATTTAATGAAATTTTCGAACCTCCATTGTTTTCGGTAATTCAATTCCGGAGAGAATCGAAGAATACAGTCGATGAACGATCTTTCATATTTGCTGCAATAAATATTTTTGTTTGATCTTTTTTGGCTAAGCTTCCTGATTCGTTAGCTACTCGATAAATGTTTAATTCTTATCTTTGGGTGCAACCATACCTTTCAGGAAATGAAGAAAAAACTTGTCATCCTTTCAGGAGCCGGAATGAGCCAGGAGAGCGGCATCCGCACGTTTCGCGACATGGGCGGGCTTTGGGAAGAATACGATATTTCGGAAGTGGCCACTCCTGAAGCCTGGCACCGCAACCCGGAGCTGGTGATGAAGTTTTACAACGACCGCCGCAAACAATTGTACGAATGCGAACCGAATGCCGGGCATCGCGGGCTGGCCGATCTGGAGAAAGATTTTGAGGTTCACATTATCACCCAAAATGTTGACGATCTGCACGAACGCGCGGGCAGTTCCAGCATTTTGCACCTGCACGGAGAGCTGAAAAAAGCCCGTAGTTCAGTGGACGAATCGCTCATTTACGACATCGACGGCTGGGAATTGAAATTCGGGCAGAAATGTGCCAAAGGCAGTCAGCTCCGGCCACACATTGTTTGGTTTGGCGAAGCCGTTCCGGCCATGGAAGAAGCCATCCCGATTGTTGAAAGCGCTGATATTCTGGCCGTAATCGGTACTTCGCTCAATGTTTATCCGGCAGCCGGACTGGTTAATTATGTCCGGAAGGGCACGCCGGTTTTTGTGATCGATCCGGAACGGCCTTCGGTTTTTATCCGGAATGTGACTTACATTCAGAAAAAGGCCGGAAAAGGGGTTGAAATTTTGAAAGAAAAACTTAACCAATTGATATGAAACGATTTTTACTTTTTTTAGGATTTCTGGTTTTCAGTAGTTTATATTCTTTTTCGCAGCGTTTTGAAGGCGGTGTGATCGGTGGATTAAATGCAACGCAGGTTGACGGAGATTCTTACAGCGGCTATAAAAAACCAGGCATCGCACTTGGAGGTTATGTACAAACTAATCTTTCCCGAACTGTTTTCGCGAGTATGGAATTGAAATTTATGCAGGCAGGCAGCCGAAACGTCGATTCCCTGGCAACAAATGGCCAGGTAAAATACATCATGCGCCTAAATTATGTCGATCTGCCGGTTTATCTTGGGTTCCGGACCAGCGAAAAAATCTCACTTCTGGTTGGCCTGTCTCCCGGATACCTGATTCGTGGAACAGAATATAACGATTATGGTAAGTTCGTGGCGCAAGACCAAAAGCCATTCAACCCTTTCGACCTGGAAGCAATGGTTGGTTTTCGTTTCCAGTTTACCAGGCGCCTTTTTGTTGATTTGCGTGGTGCATATTCACTTTTGCCTATCCGCAATCAGCCTGGAACTGCAGTGTATTACTGGAGAAGCAATCAATTTAACAACATTCTGAGCACTACGGTACTTTATCGGCTCGATTTATAATTTGCCAAAACCTGACACCAAACCTAACCCCATGAACAACAAATCAATTTTCATTTTCATTTCCCTTTTCCTGATTTCATTTTCATGTTCTGTTCAGGAGAAAAAAACGAATGAAAGCGATCTGAAAATCTACGACGAATTATCCTTTTCGCTCAATCACGAACTCCTGAACTGTTGGTACCCACGCACCATCGACAGCATTTGTGGCGGGTTCCTGAGCGATTTCGACTACAAATGGGAAATGAAAGGTCCTCAGAATAAGATGATTGTCACCCAGGCGCGCCATGTCTGGACCTGCTCTGCCGTAGCTGAATTTTATCCGGATAAAAAAGATTATTACCTGAAAATTGCGCGGCACGGGTTTCTATTCCTGAAAGACAAAATGTGGGATGCCAAACTCGGAGGTTTCTTCAACCTGGTTGACCGTCGGGGAAATGTGCTGAAAGCGGGAAAATCTGACCGGGTGATGAAAGATGCTTACGGAAACGCGTTTGCCATCTATGGATTGTCGGCTTTTGCCCGTGTGTCGGGCGACACGGCTGCACTTTCACTGGCCCGAAAAGCCTTTTTGTGGCTCGACCGGCACAGTTACGATCCGCAATTTGGTGGCTATTTTCAGTTTCTGGAAGCCGATGGAACGCCTCTGAAAAATGGGTTCGGAGGAACTCCGCCAAAAGATCAGAACAGCTCCATTCATATCCTCGAAGCGCTGACCGAATTGTACCGTGTTTGGCCCGATCCGGTGGTGAAAGAACGCCTGCTGATGATGCTGGGCCTTGTCCGCGACAAAATTACCAACCCGAGGGGCTATCTTCAGTTATTCGAGAATGCGGATTTATCGCCGGTTTCGTACCGCGATTCGGCAGAAGTCGTCAGGAAAAAAAACTGGTTTTTAGACCATATTTCGTACGGACACGACGTTGAAACGGCTTACCTGATGCTGGAAGCCTCGGAAGTTGCCGGTTTGAAAAACGACACGCTAACTCTCCGGAAAGCCAAAAAGATGGTCGATCATTCGCTCCGCAGTGGGTGGGACAAAACAGTTGGCGGTTTTTACGAAGCCGGATATTATTTCAAAGGACAGGACACTGTGACCATCATCCGCGATACCAAAAACTGGTGGGCGCAGGCCGAAGGATTGAATTCACTGTTGCTGATGTCGGAGCTATTCCCCAACGATCAGCACCACTACAAAACCTTGTTCCTGAAGGAGTGGAACTACATCAACACTTATCTGATTGATCACGAACACGGAGATTGGTACCCAAATGGAATTGACAAACAGCCGGATGAAAAGCTGGCCATGAAGGCACAAATCTGGAAAGGAAATTACCACAACTCGCGCTCGCTGATGAA
>JBBIHV010000005.1:29896-61671 GCA_037446835.1 Sunxiuqinia sp.
CGACTGCATCAAATCAATGCCGAAATGTTTCCCGATTTCCGCGCCAAGTTCCTTCATTCCCTTGTATTTCAGGTTGTGCAACAACGACTGGTATTTGCTGCCTTTGCTGAAATAGAAAAAGGAAGTGGCATATTCGATGGGGGTTCGCCCATAAAACAGCTGTGCCACGCGGTTTTCGGTTTCCAGATGAAAGTTTGTTCGGGGAATGTGATGCAGGCAGTGGAGGCAAATCCATTGTTCCTGTTCAATAAGTTTGTCGCCACAAACCACGCAAAGCCTTGGAAAAAGTAATTCAGTGAGGTAGAAAAGGATAGGTGGCTTCATAATTCAATTTCAGGAGATTCGATTTCAGTAACTTAACGATATAGAAAGTTACTGGATTTTCCTGAAATGATTATCCATTTCCGACAAATATTTTATAAAAGATTGATTATCAGGTTCGGCACAAATCCAAGAAGGATCATCAACACAGTAACCAGGACGATATTGATCTTAAAATTGGTGCTTGTTTCAATTTTGTGCTGAGGTTCGCCATCAGAAAAATAGCTGGCCATAATCGGCTTAAAATAAAAGTAAATGCTGATCATCGATCCTACAACTGCCACAACCACCAACCAAATATAGCCGCCTTCGGCTGCAAGGGCAAAAAGGTTGTATTTCGCCATAAACCCTGCCAGTGGCGGTATTCCGGCCAGCGACATCATGGCAATAGCCAGGGCAAAGGCTTCAACCGGATTGTTTCTGGCCAGTCCGCGGAAGGCTGTTATCGAAAAGGTTCCGCGTTCCTCTCTGATCAGCATCAAGACCGCAAACGCTGTGATGGTGGCGATAACATACGAAACGGTGAAGTATAGCAAGACTCCGGAAGCCTTTGGCCCCAAAACAATGAGTGCCATGAGTAAATATCCCGATTGGGCAATGCCTGAGTAGGCAAGCATTCGCTTAAGGTTGTCCTGAAAAACTGCCGATAAATTACCGACAATTATGGTGAGGACCGAAATAACTAAAAATGTATTAATCAATTGACTGTGTATCGAAATAAATGGAACGGAAGCCAAGCGGTAAAATGCCGCAACGCTTGCTACCTTTCCGGCGGTGGTCATGAATGCCGTAATCAGGGTTGGTGAACCGGTATAAACATCCGGAGACCAGAAATGAAAGGGAACGGCCGCAATTTTAAACAACATCCCAACGAAGACCAGCATCATTCCGGCAATAAAGAGTGGTGGCACCGTGCCGTGACACGAAACGATGTACGAATTGATTGCTTCGAGGTTAAATGAGCCTGAAGCGCCATAAACCAGCGCGATTCCGAAAAGAAGGAAGCCGGTGGCAAACGATCCGGTCAGAAAGTATTTCATGGCTGCTTCGTTCGAGGCAATGTCAAACTTTTTGCTTCCGGCGAGGATATAAAAGGAAATGGAAAGCGTTTCGAGGCCAACAAAAAACAGGATTAAATTTCCGAACGAGGCCATTTCAATTCCGCCAATCAGGGCAAAGATAATGAGCGCGTAAATATCTTCGAGCGGACGCTCAACGCCTTTGTAGTAAATGCCTGCAAACAGGAAAATAAGGATCCCGATCAGGATGAGAACTGTTGAAAAAGCGAAGCTGAAATTATCGGCAATAAACATTTCGTTGAAATAGTGAACCGAAGTGCCCCATTCAGTAATATTTAAAAGCATGGCCAATAATAAGCCGACAAAAATGAGTGGCAGCAAAACCTTTTTCTTCTTTCTTACCCCGAAGAACATGTTCAGAATCGCCAGTATGGTAAGCACGATGATCGCCTTCATGTGAATATTTTAGTTTTTTGTGAATATCCGGTTCATTGCTTAAACAGTAAAATTTGGAATCAGCTCAACTCACCCCCGGCCCCTCTCTTAGCGAAGAGAGGGGAGGCCGCCCGAAATTAGGGCGGTGGGGTGAGTTGAATTTAACCCGTGAAAGAATTTTGACTATTCATCGGTTCTTTCATTAATTTCAGATTTAGGTAAATAACCTGCTATTCGAATTAGTTTTTATTTTAATCTTCTAATCTTCTAATCTTCTAATCTTCAAATTGTCTCATTTACAAATTATCTGGGTATTGCGCTGTGCATATCCAGTATATTCCTGACAGCCGGTTCGGCCAACCCAAGGAACAAGTGCGGATAGACTCCAATCCAAAGAATGATGACCACAATCGGAACCAGCACAATGATTTCCTGCCTGGTCAAATCGGTAAAGCCCATTGTTGCTTCTTTGGATTCGCCGTACATGGTTCGCTGAAACATCCAAAGCATATAAACTGCCCCCAAAATAATGGTCAGTCCGGCAAAAGCCGCCACATAAACCTGGTATTCAAAGAGACCAAGCAGCAGCAGGAATTCGCCGATAAAGCTATTGGTCAAAGGCAACGCGACGCTGCCAAGCATGATAATCATGAAAAAGGCCGCAAAAACCGGAGCCTGCGATGCAATTCCCCCCAATTGGCTGATCTGACCGGTTTTGGTGCGACGGACAATAATTTCGTAGCAGAAGAACAAACCAACGATGTTCACCCCGTGCGAAATCATCTGTATCATAGCGCCTTCCAACCCATTGAACGTTCGGGTGAAAACACCGGCGGCAATCAATCCAACATGGGCAAGCGATGAGTAAGCGATTAATTTCTTCAGTTCGTTCTGCCGTATTGCGACGATGGATCCATAAACCACGCCGACGACCGAGAGTAGGATGGCATAAATACCCAGGTCGTTTATAGCTTCCGGAAACATCGGCAATACAAAGCGAAGCAATCCGTAAACGCCCATTTTCAGCATAATTCCGGCCAGCAACATGGTGCCTTGGGTTGGAGCCGTGAAATACAAAGCCGGTTGCCAGGTATGCAACGGAAATATTGGGATTTTTATGGCAAAAGCCAGGAAGAAAGCCAGAAACAGCCACTTTTGCGCCTGCGGATCGAGTACAACTTTATAAAATTCGGAAAAAGCGAAGGAATGCGGAGCAGGTGTTTGAGCATAAATGTAAACGATGGCCGCCAGCATAAACAATCCGCCAACCAGCGTGTACATAAAGAATTTGAATGTGATGGTGCGTTTATTTTGTCCGCCCCATAAAGCCGATATGAAAAAGATCGGAATTAAAGCAATTTCCCAGAAAATATAGAACAGCAAAATATCCGTGGTGGTGAAAACGCCGATCAAAGCCATCTCCATCAGCAAAATCAGGGCATAAAACGAATTGCGCCGCTCAACTCCACCGCTGAACGTGGAATAAATAATCAGTGGGATCAGAAAGGTTGTCAGCAGAATCAGCAACATGCTTAGCCCGTCGAGCCCCAGCTTGAATTCTATTCCCAGCGATTGAAAGATCACAGGGTGAAAGATCGCGTAGTTCAGCGGATTGGGCAGAAAATCGATCAGAAGGAAGACCGAGACCACAAAACTGACGAGCGAACCGGTCAGCGCTATTATTTTATTCTTTCCTGAATCTGGCAAAGCAAACAGAATCAGCGAAAAGATCAGTGGTACGGTGATGAGGGCTCCCAATAACATTTGCGCTTAATTAAAGAGGTTAAAAAATAAGATCATAATAATGCTGATCACCATCAGGAACAGGTAAACTCCTACATTCCCGGTTTGAACATACCGGATATTTTTCCCGGCCCAGACAACTAAATTGCCGGTGCCGTTAACCAATCGATCAATCACTTTTTCTTCAATCACATCGTGAAAGAACGTTGAAAGCCGGACGATTGGTTTTTGTACGATCGACTCGTAAAGCTCATCGATGTAATATTTGTTGAATACCAGGTTTTCAATAAATGAGCGTTCATTTTCTTCCTGAAGATCAATTCGCTTCCTGACATATTTTGTATAAGCGATGAAAATGACCAGGAGGATGAGCGCCAGCGGCACAAGCATCAATCCCCATTCGGTCGGTTCGCTCACTTCGGGTGCATGTTTTAACAGGGGCTCAGAAGCTGCAAATATTGGGGAGAGGTATTCCTGAATCCGGTCGCTTCCGCCAAACAGTTGCGGAATGCCAATCAGGCCGCCAACAACCGAAAGCACCGCCAGAACAGTCATCGGAACAGTCATGCTTTTGGGTGATTCGTGTACCGGATGGTGAGGATCTTCCCGGTAGGCAGGCTTTCCCCAGAAAACGATGAAAAGCAGCCGGAACATGTAAAAGCTGGTCATCAGGGCAACCAGAACTGAAAGGGCCCAAAGCATCGGGCTCGATTGGTAGGTTCCCAGTAAGATCATGTCTTTCGAAAAGAATCCGGCAAAAGGCGGAATTCCGGCAATGGCCAGCGAACCAATGAGGAAAACCCGGAAAGTAGCCGGTATTTTGTGCCGCAGCCCACCCATTTTCCGGATATCCTGCTCCCCGTTTAACGCGTGAATTACACTTCCGGCGGCCAAAAAGAGCAGGCCTTTAAAGAAAGCGTGAGTGGTCAGGTGAAACATGGCGCCGGTGAAATTACCGACACCCAGCGCGACAAACATGAATCCCAGCTGGCTGACGGTTGAATAAGCCAGAATTTTCTTGATATCGTTTTGAAAAATGGCGATGCTGCCTGCCAAAAGGGCTGTGGCCGTGCCAATGATCGAAATGGTTTCCATCGTAACCGGTGCCAGTAAAAAAAGAACGCTCGAACGGGCAACCATGTACACTCCGGCGGTAACCATCGTCGCTGCATGGATCAGGGCCGATACGGGCGTCGGGCCGGCCATGGCGTCGGGCAGCCAGGTGAAGAGCGGTATTTGAGCGCTTTTCCCGACAGCACCGGCAAATAAAAGCAAGGTAATCGTGGTGATGGCCAGACTTCCAACAGGTAAAGTTTGGCTTTTACTGAATATCTCACTGAAATTCAGAGACCCGAATTGCCGGATAAGCATGAAAAGTGCCAGTAAAAATCCCAGGTCACCAATGCGGTTCATGATGAAAGCTTTCTTGGCGGCATTGTTGTAATCCTGATTTTTGAACCAGAAACCGATTAACAGGTACGATGACAAGCCGACACCTTCCCATCCGATGAACATGACCAGGTAATTCGAACCCAAAACCAGCAACAGCATGAAAAACACGAACAAATTCATGTAGGCGAAAAAACGGTTGAAACCCGCATCATCCTTCATGTAGCCGATGGAATAAACATGAATGAGGAAACCCACTCCGGTGACGATCATCAGCATCAACACCGAAAGCCGGTCAACCAGAAAAGAGAAAGGGATGGAGAGTTGGTTGAAATGAATCCAGTTAAAAAGTTCAATGGTTTGTGCTTCCTGTCCTGAAGTGAACTGACTAAACAGGATGGTTGAGGCGGCAAACGGGAGAAACACGGCCACTGAAGCAATGATGCCCGATAAATTGCCTTTGAACCGTCTGAAATTAAAGGCGATTATCAAAAATCCGATCAACGGAAACACAGGAACAAGCCAAATTTTTTCAATCATAATTCTGTATGTTTTGTGCTACCACTTCAGTTTATTCAGCACGTTGATATCGATGGTATGGGTCGAACGATAAATCATAACCAGCAGGGCCAGGCCAATGGCCACCTCGGCTGCAGCTACAACCATGATGAAAAAGACAAAAATTTGTCCTGCCGGGTCGTCGCGGTAGGCCGAGAAAGCGGCCAAAAGTAAATTGGCCGAATTCAGCATCAGCTCAATCGACATAAAAATGACCAACGCATTCCGTTTCACCAGTACCCCGACGACTCCGATGGCAAACAGCGCCGAGCAAAAGAAAATATAGTAGTCGAGCGGAATAATCTGCATGTTTTGAATTGTACCGGACATATCCATAGTTTTTAGTAAATATCTTTTTTCCCCAACATCACCGCTCCCACCATGGCCGCTAAAAAGAGGATGGAAGAGAGTTCAAATGGCAGCAAATAATCTTTAAACAAAACCTTCCCAAGGGTTTTTACCAGTCCAATCTGGTTCAATTCCGGATCGGTAACCACTTTCAAATCGTAGGTCCGGAAAATCGCGACCAGGGTAAGCATAAGCAGACCCCCGGCAATAATGGAGGCAATCTTCGCGATTCGCGATTTCTGAAATTCTCCTTTAATATTGAGATTCAGCAACATAACGGTATAAATGAACAAAACCATGATGGCTCCCGCATAAACAATGATGTGTACCACTGCCAGGAATTGCGCGTTCAGCAAAATGTAGTGACCCGCAATGGCAAAAAAGGCAAGGGTAAGATACAAAACGCTGTGCATTGGCCTTTTGGAGAGCAAAACCTTCAGGGCAGCATAGATGGCGATGAACGACAAAATGAAAAATAAATACCTCGAAAAGATCATATCGGTTCAGAGTTAAATAATAGAAACTATTTAATGTCGTATTTTAAATTGACTCACCCCGCGTCCGCAAGCGAACGCGGGGTGAGTTAAAATATTAGATGCACGACAATATTTCATTCTTTTGACTTATATATTGTGAGCGAAATTTTTATTCTTCTTGAAACTTAAAACCGCTGGTGTTTGCCGGTGACTGATGTCAACCCGTTTATCGACCGGTTCAACCAGCACATCTTTCCCGTAAATAAAATCCGATCGTTTGTAATTCGACGGAACAATCCGGTTGGTTAAAAAGATGGCCTCTTTGGGGCAAGCTTCTTCGCACAGGCCGCAAAAAATACAGCGCAGCATGTTGATTTCATAAACCGAGGCATATTTTTCTTCGCGGTAAAGCTGTTTTTCCTCCGGTTTTCGTTCAGCGGCAATCATGGTGATTGCTTCTGCCGGACAAGCCAGAGCGCACAGGCCACAGGCTGTGCAACGTTCCCGGCCCTGGTCGTCGCGCTTCAGCACATGCAAGCCGCGATAAATTTCAGCAATCGGTCTTTTAACGTCAGGATATTGAATGGTATTTTTCTTTTTGAACAGGTGCCCGAACGTAATGCCAAGGCCTTTCAGGATAGCCGGTAAATAAATCCGCTCCATGAACGTCATCCGTTTGTTCGACACAATCCTGCTTCGGGTTGTTAATGGTCCGGTATGTGGATTTTCTGGCATATTCTAGATATGATGATTTAACATGATGACAAATCCGGTGATGACAATGTTCAGAAGGGCCAATGGCAAAAGGTTTTTCCAGCCCAGTCGCATCAATTGGTCGTACCTGAACCTTGGCAGTGTCCATCTGACCCACATGAACACGAACATGAAAAATGAAATCTTCACAAAAAACACGACAGAACCAATGATGGTAAGCGCATTGTGCGACAGGCCCAGGTCGTCCATGAACGGGAAATTGTAGCCGCCAAAATACAGCGTGGCAATCATGGCCGACGAAATGAACATGTTAATGTATTCGGCAAACAGGTAAAAACCCAGTTTCATACTGCTGTATTCGGTGTGGTAGCCGCCAATCAGTTCGGTTTCGCATTCGGGTAAATCGAAGGGCGAACGGTTGCTTTCGGCAAAGGCGCAAACAAGGAACAATACAAAACCCAGCGGCTGGTACCAGACATTCCAGTTAAAGCCGTGTTGCTGGCTCACAATGTCGTTCAGGCTCAATGTACCGCTCATCATAACGATGGAAATGATGGCCATGCTCATGGCCAGTTCGTAGCTAATCATTTGAGAAGCTGCACGAACCGCGCCAATCAGGGCGTATTTATTGTTCGAAGCCCAGCCTCCGATCATGATGCCGTAAACTCCGATGGAGAGAATGGCAAAAACATACAGGACGCCCACGTTGATGTCGGCAACCTGCAGGCTGTATTCCACCCCGTTAACAACGATGCTGTTCCCCCACGGAATGACGGCGCTGGTCAGCAGGGCAATCATCATGGTGAGCGAAGGACCGAGAATATAGAGAAACTTATCAGCCGAAGCCGGCATAAATTCTTCTTTGAAGAAAAGTTTCAGCCCATCGGCCAATGGTTGCAGTATTCCGAATGGTCCGGCCCGGTTCGGTCCATGCCGGTCCTGAAAGAATCCGGCCAGTTTTCGTTCGATTAATGTGGCGTACATGGCTACCACCAAGCTGATAATCAGGATAACAGAAGCCAGAATTAATTTGTATAGGATGTAATTTTCACCCATGGTTTATGATCGTTTTTCGTTGTTTTTGTTTGAATGTGTATCAGGCATCTTTTTCATTTTCTCTTTAAGCGGAAGGATTATCGAGGGTTTTTTGAACCGTTCATAATGGTTTTGGCTAATTACCGATGCCCTTTTGATGTTTCTCGGCCCTTCAATATTCCAGTCGGCCCGGTTTTTCTTATCGAACCGGCACTCGTTGCAAATAAATTCCTCCACTTCGCCAAACTGGTCTTTTCTTCCGGTAACGCGGTAAATTTCATCGCCCCGCATCCACGCTGTTACTTTTCCTGAACATTTTGTACAGGTCCGGCTGGCATTCATCGGCTTCAGGAACCAAACCCGGTTTTTAAACCGGAATGTTTTGTCGGTCAGCGCGCCCACCGGGCAAACGTCAATGATGTTTCCTGAAAAATCGTTGTCGATATCTTGTTGGATGAAGGTTGAAATTTCGGAAACATCGCCGCGGTAAAGTATGCCGTGAAGCCGTTTGTCAGTGAGTTGGTTGGCCGCAAAAACGCAGCGGTAGCACAGGATACACCGGTTCATGTGCAGCTGTATTTTTTCGCCGACATCAATGACCTCGAACGTTCTTTTCGACTCTTCAAATCTCGATGCTTCACTTCCGTTGAGGTAACTGAGGTTTTGCAGGTCGCATTCGCCGGCCTGGTCGCACACCGGGCAATCGAGCGGATGGTTGATGAGCAGAAATTCGACAATCGCTTTGCGGGTTTCAATCACTTCCGGAGAAGTAATATTCTGAACAACCATACCGTCCTGTACAGGAGTCCGGCACGAAGCCACCAGTTTGGGCATGGGTCGCGGATCTTTTGCTGAACCTTGCGCCACTTTTACCAGGCAGGTCCGGCATTTGCCTCCTGAATCTTTCAGTTTTGAATAATAGCACATGGCCGGGGGAACGACTTCTCCTCCGATCAATCGTGCGGCCTGAAGAATGGTGGTTCCTTCTTCAACCTCAATGGTGTGGTTATCAATTGTGACTTTGAACATTTGGTTTTTTTTGAAACTTCTTTTTTTATCGCGAACACCATTCCGCCCGAAAATAAGTCAAAGCCTTGATTATTATTTTCTTGCGGGCGGCCTTCGCTCCTGATCATTTATCCCCGGGTTTCGCTTCACTTCACCCGGGGCTATTGATATATTACCCCTTCAGGGTAGAAAACATTTGTATTCAACAGCCTTCGATGTATAATATCATATTTCCTTTGCAACCAGATTACCTAAGCTTTCCCCCATTTGGGGGAACGGGAAGGGGGCTTGATACTTTTCGAGCGATCCGTGATTTGTGTTCCTGACGATTTCCGGGTTTTGAACATGAAATTCGAATTCGTGCCTGAAATGCCGGATGGCTGCAGCCACAGGCCAGGCAGCGGCGTCGCCCAGCGGGCAGATTGTATTGCCTTCAATTTTATTGGCAATGCTGACCAGCAAGTCAATGTCTTTCATCCGGCCCTGCCCGGTTTCGAGGCGGTGCAGAACATTTTCCATCCATCCGGTGCCCTCGCGGCAGGGCGAACATTGTCCGCACGATTCGTGGTGGTAAAACCGCGAGAGGTTCCACGTGTTGCGAACGATGCAGGCATCTTCGTCATACACAATAAAACCACCCGAACCCAACGAGGTTCCTGTCACAAAACCTCCGTCAGCCAGCGATTCGTAGGTCATCAGGCGATCTTCTCCGGAAGCCGTTTTCAGGATCAGTTCTTTTGGTAGAATCGGAACCGAGGAACCGCCCGGGATGACCGCTTTCAGTTCCTTGCCGTTTTTTATTCCGCCGCAATATTTCTTGCTGTAAATAAATTCTTTGACCGGAAGGCCGAGTTCAATTTCGTAAACCCCTGGTTTGTTAATGTTGCCGCAGGCCGAAATCAGCTTGGTTCCGGTACTTCGGCCAATGCCAATCTGTGCATATTTTTCGCCGCCATTGTTGACGATATAACCAATGTTTGCAAGGGTTTCAACATTGTTTACCACCGTTGGGCAGCCATACAAACCAACCACTGCCGGGAACGGTGGCTTGAGGCGAGGATTTCCCCGCTTGCCTTCGAGCGATTCGATCTGCGCGGTTTCTTCGCCGCAAATGTAAGCGCCTGCTCCTGAATGTACATGAATATCGAGGTCGAGCCCGCTGCCCAGAATGTTTTTGCCCAAAAATCCGGCTTGTTTGGCTTCATTGATTGCCTTGTTTAAAATCCCGATAATGTATTTGTATTCGCCACGCACATAAATATATCCGGTATTTGCACCCAGCGCGTAGCACGAGCAAATCATCCCTTCAATCAGCAGATGGGGGATTTTCTCCATCAGGTAACGGTCTTTGAAAGTTCCCGGTTCGCTTTCGTCGGCATTGCAAATCAGGTACCTGGGGTTTCCCGACTTTTTGTCGATGAAGCTCCATTTCATTCCGGCAGGGAACCCGGCGCCTCCGCGACCGCGAAGTCCCGATTTTTTGACCTCTTCGGTAACTTCATCCGGAGTCATCGTTTTCAAAGCCTTTTCTACCGAAAGGTAACCGCCTGACGACCGGTAAACGTCGAATGACTGGATGCCTGGAATATCTATATTTTCTAAAAGAATTTTTCTGTCCATTTTGAATTTTCGGGCTTAGCTTCTTTCGATTTTTGGGTTAATGTTTCAATAATCTGATCGATTTTCTCGGGAGTAAGAAATTCGTAAAATTCGGTATTGATCTGCATCACTGGCGCTGAACCACATGCGCCAAGGCATTCCACCGTTTTCAGGGTGAAAAGCCCGTCGGGAGTGGTTTCTCCGGTTTTTAAGGCCAGTTTTTTTTCGAGGTGCGATTGAATTGCTTCGCCGCCACAGATGGCACACGGGCCCGTGCGGCAGGTTTCAATCACGTATTTGCCAACCGGCTCCAGGTAATATTGCGAATAAAAGGTGGCGACTTCGTAAACTTCAATGGGTTGAATCGATAACAATTTGGCGACATAGTCCATCACGTCCACGCTCAAATATCCGCCCAACTCTTCTTGCGCAATGTGCAAGATGGGAAGCAGGGCCGATTTTTGTTTTCCTTCAGGATAGCGTGCAATAATTTTTCCAACCTTTTCGAGGGTGGCTTCAGAAAAACGAACTTCCAGGTTTTGTTTTCGATACAAGGTATGTGGAATCTTTTTATCTAACATGTCACATTATTTAAGCGTCTAATTCTCCGGCAATTATATTCATGCTGCTCATCGTGAGGATGGCGTCGGATAAAACAGAACCTTTGATCATTTCGGGGTAGGCCTGGTAATAAACAAAACTGGGCCTCCTGAAATGCAGCCTGAAAGGCGTTCTACCGCCATCGCTGACCAGATAAAAACCCAGTTCTCCGTTACCGCCTTCAACCGAGTGATACACTTCACCGACCGGTACATCCATTTCGCCCATCACAATTTTAAAATGCCAGATGAGCGACTCCATTTTGCTGTAAACATCTTCTTTGGGCGGCAGGTAAAATTCGGGTACATCCACATGAAAATCGCCTTCGGGTAAATTTTCGAGCGCGTTTTTCACCAGGCTGATGCTTTGCCACATTTCTTCCTGACGTACGCAAAAGCGGTCGTAGGTGTCGCCGTTGGTTCCAACCGGAATGATAAAATCGAAATCGTCGTAAGACGAGTATGGGTTCATCACACGGACATCATAATCGACACCGGTGGCGCGAAGACAAGGGCCTGTAAAACCGTAATTCAAGGCACGTTCGGCCGAAATGCCGCCAACATTGATGGTGCGATCCTGAAAATGCGGTTTCGAAGCAGCAAATTTTCAAATTGCGAAAGCACTTTGGGCAAATGGTCGATAAATTCTTTGATCTTTCGGATGACATTGGGTGTGAAATCGCGTTCGAAACCGCCAATCCGACCCAGGTTGGTGGTGAGGCGGGCGCCACAGATTTCTTCATAAATTTCATAGACTTTTTCGCGTTCCTCGAAAAGGTAAATGAAGCCGGTTAAAGCGCCGCTGTCAACCCCGATGACACTGTTGCAGATGAGGTGATCGGTAATGCGTGCCAGTTCCATGATTATAATACGCATATAATCAATGCGTTTCGATGTTTTTACGCCCAGAAGTTTTTCGACGGTGGTGTGCCATCCGATGTTGTTGATGGGCGAGGAGCAATAGTTGAGGCGATCGGTCAGCGTGGTAATCTGGTAAAAAGGCTTCCGTTCTGCAATCTTTTCGAAGGCGCGGTGAATGTACCCGATGGTTTGTTCGGCATCCATAATGGTCTCGCCATTCATGGTCAGGATGTTCTGAAAAATGCCATGAGTAGCCGGGTGAGTGGGGCCCAGGTTCAATGTACTGAAGCTTTTATCGTAATCTTCAGGCCTTACCAGTATATGTTCTCTTTCGAATTGTTCTTTTTCTTGTTCTTCCATGGGTTGGTATTATCTTCCAAAAAATCGATCGTCTTTGTCAGTACGGGTTTGGTCTTCCAACGGGAATTCCTTTCGCAAAGGGAAATAATCGAGGTATTCCACATTCAGGATTCTGATCAGGTTGGGATGATTGGTGAATACAATTCCGAAGAAATCGTAGGTTTCGCGTTCCATCCAGTTGGCAGCAGCAAAAATATCGGAGAGGCTTTCAACCTCAGGTTGCTGAATGGACGTAAATGTTTTAATCCGAATTCTTTTATTGTGAGGCAGGTCGTGCAAATGATAAACTACACCAAGCGGCAATGCTTCATCCGGATAATGAATTCCGCACAGATCGGTCAAAAAAGCAAACTCAAGTTCGTCTTTGAGGAACTGCATTACATCCCTGATACTGTTTTTTCTGACAGTAACAGTAAGAATATCGGAGGTTTCGTCGGTCGAAAGTATTTCTGCTGAGAACCTTTCCTTTAACTTGTTTTGAATCAGCTCCATTTTTATTTTATTCCGTATTGTTCAAGAAGAGAACGGTATTCGGGCGAATATCTCCTTCGCAGAGATTCGTTCCCGACCAGTTCCTGTATTTTCATAAAACCGTTGATAATTTGCTCCGGACGGGGCGGGCATCCCGGCACATAAACATCAACCGGCACCACTTTATCAATTCCCTGAAGAACGCTGTAGGTATCGAATATTCCGCCGCTTGAGGCACAGGCCCCAACTGCAATGACCCAGCGCGGCTCGGCCATTTGTTCATAAACCTGGTGAACGATTGGGCCCATTTTTTTTGCAATGGTTCCCATGACCATCAAAAGGTCGGCTTGCCGGGGCGAAAAGCTCAATCTTTCCGAACCAAACCGGGCCAAGTCATAGTTGGCGCCCATGGTTGCCATAAATTCAATTCCGCAACACGATGTTGCGAAAGGCAGGGGCCAGATGGAATTTTTTCTGGCCAGGCCGACAACCTGATCTAATGTGGTGGCAAAAAAACCGGGTTGCGAATAACCCGCAGGAGGATCTACTTGAGTATATTGTGGCATTTAAATTTGATTTTTTTCAGGTTTATTACTCGTCCTTGTTCCATTCCAAAGCCCCTTTTCCGAGGACATAATAGAACCCAAAAAGGAACAAGGCAATGAATAAGATCATTTCGAAAAATTCGTTCCAGCCCATTTCGAGATAATTGATAGCCCACGGGTAGAAGAAAATGATCTCGACGTCGAACAGAACAAATAAGATGGCGACCAGGAAATATTTTACTGAGAATGGAAATCGAGCGTTGCCCTGAATGTCGATTCCACATTCAAAATTCTCGTCCTTCCGAAGCGTTCTGATTCGTTTGCGCTTGCTCGAAATAATGTGGGTTGCAAACATGGTTAAAGCTACAAATCCAAAAGCAACCAGCGATTGGATCAGAACCGGCACATAATCAGCAGGCAAATATATTTTTTCGACCATTACAAGTTTAATTTATCGATTGAAAATCAATGTAATTACAACAGCGAAGATAAACAATAGTTCTTTTTTGGTTTGATAAATGACGTGCCGAAGTGTAAGATTTAAAGTAAAATTTAAAATCGGACTAAAAACTCTTAAATTGATTTTGGGGTTGCTTTTCTGGGGCAAAGGAGATGGGGAAAAAGAGCAAGAAATCATAAAAAAGCTGCCTGCCTTGCGGCCGACAGCTTCAAAATGATTAATTAATGATGTTTAACTTTTTATTTTAAAGAAGCCAAAGCCGCGTCGTAATTGGGTTCATCCACAATTTCAGGAACCTGCTGGGTGTAAATAACCATGTGATTTTCGTCCAAAACAACAACCGACCGCGAAAGCAGATTGGCCAATGGCCCGGTTGAAATCAGCAATTGGTAATCTTTTCCGAATTGTCCGGAGGCGAAATCAGAAAGCGTGATGGCATTTTCAATTCCTTCCGTTCCGCAGAAACGGGCCTGTGCAAAAGGCAGGTCGCGCGAGATGCAGAGTACTTTGGTTTTTTTCAGGCCAGCAGCCAGTTTGTTGAACTGACGAACAGATGCAGCGCAGGTTCCGGTATCCAGACTTGGAAAAATGTTGAGGACCAGGCGGCTTCCGGCGAAATCTTTCAGCGAAACCGTTGACAAATCGTTTTTAACCAACTCGAAATCAGGAGCTTTCGTTCCTTTTGCAGGTAGTTCGCCTATGGTTTGAATTGCATTTCCTTTGAGCGTAATTTTTGCCATGATAAAATGTTTTTTAGTGAAGATTGATTTTTGCTTCCTTAAACAGCTTCAGGCTTAAAAATGTTTTACAGCGTTGCCGGTAATTTTTTCGAGCAGGTTATTGGCCAAACGGCTGGCCCCAATCCGGAACAGTTCAGGATTCAACCAGTCGTTGCCCAGTATTTCCTGAACAATAGTGAGATAAAGGATGGCATCTTCAGGAGTAACGATGCCGCCGGCTGGTTTGAACCCGATTTTTTTTCCGGTTTCCTCAAAATGCTGCTTGATGGCCAGGCACATCACAAAAGCGGCTTCGGGCGAGGCGGCCTGCGGTAATTTCCCGGTTGAGGTTTTGATGAAATCAGCGCCCGCTTCAATCGCCAGAATGGAAGCCTGCCAGATTTGATCGACATTCAACACGCCGGTTTCCAGAATCACTTTCAGATGTGCTGTGCCGATGGCTTTTTTGATGGCCGAAATTTCGCCGGAACAAGTCGCGAAATCGCTTTCCAGAAATGCCCACAGCGGCAAAACAATGTCAATTTCGTTGGCTCCTGCAGCAACGGCCAAACGAACTTCTTCAATTTTTACTGAAGTGAAGGTCATCGACGAAGGAAACCCTCCGGCAACGGCAGCAATTTTCACATTTGGAACTTTCAGCGTGTTTTTCACGGTTGCCGCCATGTTTGGGTAAACGCAAATGGCCGCCACATTGGGTATTCCTGAATATTTCTCCGGAAATTGGTTCACCTTTTCGGTGAAAGCAGTTACCGAACTGGTGGTATCGGTTGAATTCAGGGTGGTCAGGTCGATGCACGACAGCGCTTTTTCGAACATTTTTTTTGTACTGTTTTTCGCGGCAATCTCGCGTATTTCTTCCAGCTCCGATTGAATATCTTCGATAGATAACGGGCAGGTTTCGATGGACATATTTTTTAATTTAATGTTAATATTTGTTTTGCGCGTAGAGACGCGATTAATCGCGTCTCTACAACGTCCATTATTTCAATTTTTCATTGTTCCGGTGCCGGTCTTTGTCGCGGGTGGTTTTCTTTTTGATGTTTTTCAGGAAGGCATCGTTCAGATCGACCCCGGTTTGGTTGGCCATGCAAATCAGCACCCAAAGCACATCGGCCATTTCGTCGGCCAGAAGCCCTCTCCCAGCCTCCCCCGTATGAGGAGGGGCTTCCGAAGCACGATAGGATTGATCTCCAAATTGCCGGGCAAAATGTCGGGCCAGCTCACCAACTTCTTCAGTCAGAATGGCCATATTGGTCAGCTCTCCGAAATAGCGCACGCCAATGGTTTTGATCCATTCATCCACCATTTGCTGGGCTTCGGGAAGTGTGATTTTGTTCGTGGTCATAGATTGAAAAAGTTTAATTTAGAACTGCAAAAATACGAGCAAAGAACAGGTAAGTGGCGATTTATTCAAGTCTAATCATATTAGGTAAATAATATAAATTCATTATTCTTAACCTGAAGTGAGGTTGGGAACGAGTAATTAGATAGTATTAAAAACGTAGTGCAATATATTGAAATACAACATATTATTAGAAAATAACCACCAATTCATTAATCTTCTTATGCACAACCGGAAGACAAATTTCGACAAGTTTATTGGCATTACCAAATCGTTCTTTCCAGTAGTATCAATAGCTTTGACAATTTTCAAAGCTATCCAGGGAATCAAAAAAATGCCTGATTGTCAAATAATTACTTTAGCTCTGACTGCTGAGTGAAATATAGTACTGAACGACAGTAAAATGCCCTGCCGGAATTGATCATTCCAGCAGGGCATTTCTATTCATCGGAAAGGCCAAACAAGTAACTTTCCACTTCGACTTCGCTCATTTCAGCGTTTTTTCCTTTTAACTAACCGAAAAAAATCAATGGTCATTAGAAAAAAGCTAAGCACAACATTTTCAAATGACGAATGACAATTTTCATTATTTTGTTAGATTCAGTTTTTCGTTCAGGATTGAACCTTTTTCCGATTGACTTATTTTACCAGCTTGGCATCTTCCATAATCACATCATAAAAATAGCCATAGCCAAAATCTTTTTTGGTGTTGATAGTGCCTTCAAAAGTTACCACATCGCCCACTTTGGCCTGGTCCTGTGTGGTAATGGTTAGGTCGCATGTTCCGGCGTCGCCAGTCCCGTCCTGAATATGGATCCAATTTTTGCCCATCACTTCGTTGTTCACTTTCACAACCTGCCCTTTCATCTTTATTGACTTTCCGGCATATTCGGCAGCTTTGGCAAACAAATCGGCAACCGAAACGCTGCCTTCGGCCGGTGCTACCGAAATACCTTCTTTTTTCAAGGCCGTAGTTTTACCCTGATGGTTGGCCGGTGTTGCGACATTGGCAATAATTGGCTCTTTGCTCAGGCCCTGAACGAAATAGATGGTTTCGAACGTCCGGTTCAGTTCCTTGCTGTTAAAATTTTTCATTTCCAGTTCCTGGTTGTAATAGTAAGTATCGCCTTTCGAAGCTTCCTGTTTGGTAACTGCAATCCAGTTTTCAGCTCCATTCTCGCTAACCTTCAGATACGTGTATTGCGAAGTTTGTACAACCTCTTCCACTTTCACCTGGTGCATCGAAGCATCGGTCGTATTCTGTGCAGTGGGCACCTTGCTCTTTCTTACGCATCCTGAAAACCCTGCCAGAACGATCAAAAAAATAAATAATGATCTCATTTTGATTGTATTAAGATTAAATGACTCAAGTTTAACAGTTAAATCCTGAAGTTTCAGTTTTTTTCATTCCTGAATAATCCGGGCGATAAAATTAACAATTGTAACGATAAATATTCCGGCATCAGGTTAAATTGACGTTCGAACCGGTTTTTTTATTGTGCCTTTATTCAGTCTTTAGGCATACTTAACAAATATCAGCACAATTAGTTGTAATTTTTCACTAGTGTCTCGTTTTAATATTTAAACGAGACACTAATGACACCCTGTACCAAATAGATTTGGATTCAGGGATGCCAAGCAATTTGCTGTCCTTGAAAACTCGCAGGCAAGAAATGGAAACAAGCTCAACTTTCAGTTCAATACCGCATTGACAACAGTAAATATTGCCAAGATCATGCAACTGAGTAATCCGGAAACAAGGGAAAACTCATTTCCTATGGCAACATACAAGATACTGTTTCACAATACGTTGTTGCTATCGAGATTTTTCCGCCTGTTCGCTATTAACCCGAACTCAATCAAAAATCGTCAACATGTCAATGAACTATTCTATTTCGGCACAATGGCCGCTTAAATATTGGTGCTTTATGAACGATCTATTGTCATTACCCGAAAGGTTATAATTTTTCATAGATTTGCAGAAAAAAAAGATGAAAAATATTCTTCTTTTTTCATTCTTATTCGTTTGCTTTCCATGGGTTACCACAAAAGCCCAAATCATTCAAAAGAACCTGAACGATATAGAGAAATCATCCGTTGATGTTGGTTTAGATTACAGTTCAAATTCCGAGACATACGGAATATTCAATAGCTTTACGGGTCAGACAAACATATCCCCTTCAATTGAATACAATGGTAAAAGGGGGATGGTTCTCTCCATTTCTGGTTTATTTATTGGGAAAGGCAACGCGTCTTCATTATCGAAAGGTTCATCTGAAGTTGACTTTACCGGCGGATGGAATTTTAATTTATGGAATAGTGCCTTATCGATTAGCCCTTCCTATAGCCACTTCTTTTTTTCATCGGGCGCAGTGACTGCGAAATCAATCTATTCTGATCAAACAGAACTGGATATTTCCGGTTCGTTTAAATGGTTCAGACCTTCAATAACTACTGATTATCTGTTTGGCACGAAAAAAGCATTAAACTTTAACTTCTCATCAGGATTCAATATTAAGTGGGACAATGTTCTTGCCAAAGGAAATTCTTTGGAATTTGAACCTGCAATTTTCGCTAATTACGGCGACCTCTCTTACTCATCTTTGATTGCTAAAAAACTGTTTCAATTCTTGTCGCCACTACGAGCTACCTATGGCGATAATATTACAATCCAGCAACTCGAAGCCAATGGGGCGTTCTCAGGAAATAAACAAATTCAAAAGCAATTATCCAATTTGAGACCAACGGCCATGCTTGGTCAGATCTTCACTTCAAGCAATAACTTTCAGATTAATTCAATCGAACTTTCTTTCCCGTTAACTTATACTTTAAAAAATCTGACCCTTAATTCCGGTTTAAATATTGCCAAACCCATGAATGTTCCAACCTATATTAAGAATCAGACAGTTAGCTATATTTCAGCAGGATTAAACTATTCGTTTGATTTGTAATACTCTTTAATTACAGTTTAATAAGTATGTACTTAGATCGATACTTTGAGCAATCCGCTGAGAGATTTCCGGATGCTATCGCTCTCGAACAGGGAGACAAGAAATACACCTATTCTGAAGTTGAAGCAACAGCAAATCGATTGGCACATTACCTTTTGGATAAAGGGATTGGCCCCGAGCAAAAGGTCATTATCCTTTTACCTCGTTGCGCTGAAGTTATAATGGTGATGTTGGGTGTATTGAAAGCCGGTGGGGCATATATTCCACTCGATCCGGAGATCCCTGCCGAAAGGGTAAATTTCATTATCGAGGATTCAGAAGCCAGACTTTTGATTACCGCGGATGAGATACTAAAACGTCTTGAACCTCAAATCAAATCAATACCTGTATTCAATATTGATTTTCAGCTATATGACCTGGCGAAGTATTCACCCGACAAGCCAGTTTTGGGAAACCGGAACCCAAACGATCTTTGTTACATCATATATACCTCAGGAACAACGGGTAAACCCAAAGGGGTGATGATCGAACACCGAAATGTAGTTAACTACATTCACGGTGCACAAAAAATCTATCCGATAGATTTTTCGTACCGGGCATTGCAGGGATTCTCAGTTTCGTTTGATGCCTCGGTGGAAGAGATATGGGTGCCGCTTTCAGTTGGTGCGACTCTTGTAATCGGGACCTTTGATATTATGCGATCGGGCGATCAATTTGGGGCTATATTAAGCAAACTGAACATCACATTTCTTTCTTGTGCCCCTACGCTTTTGTCGATGGTAAAGGAGGATATTGCTGATCTTAAAATACTAATCTTCGGGGGAGAAGTGTGTACAACCGACCTGGCACGAAGATGGTGCAAGCCCGGTCGCCTTGTTTACAATACATATGGCCCCACTGAAGCAACCGTCATTGCTACATGGTCGTTGCTGAACACCACTGATGTTGTGACTATTGGAAAGGCTTTGCCTGGCTATGATGTGATAATCGTGAACGATAGGTTTGAAGCGGTTGAAGAGGATGAAGAGGGAGAGATTCTGATAGGAGGCCAGAGCATTGCAAGGGGATATTTGAATCATGATGATTTGACGGTTCAGAAATTTGTGAAGACAGCCAGGTTCACAGGTGAAATGGAACAGTACTACCACACAGGTGATGTTGCCAAATATTCTCCAAGTGGTGATATCATCTACATTGGGCGTAAGGATGCACAGGTAAAAATACGCGGATTCAGGGTTGAACTTGCAGAAATTGAAGAACTAATTCTGCAATGCAATTTTGTACAGGCTGTTGCAGTTTCTTTAGATTCAGATTCGCAGCAACTTGCTGCCTATATCGTTGCTAAAAAAAACAAAGAGATTGACCGGGAGCAAATTGCCTCTCTTTTGCGCAGCCGGTTGCCCTACTATATGATTCCGTCCACCTTGGATGTACTCCCTTCACTTCCTATGACCCCAAGCCAGAAAATTGACAGGGCGAAACTTCCTTCTCCTGTCGCCCCACTGTATATTTCCTTAAAAAAGGAATTTATTTCTCCCAATACTGACCTGGAAAGGGAGCTGGTAAGAATTATTGCTTCACACATACATCGTTCTGATATCTCGATGAACGACAACTTCTTTGACGATTTAGGGGGGCACTCACTGCTTGCGGCGCTTATCGCTTCGGATATGCGAAAGAATCCGATGTTCGAACAACTTTCAGTACGCGATTTCTACCAATACCGGATCCTTTCTGAACTTGCTCAGGAGTTGGAGAAAAAGCGGCCTACTTCTGAAAAGAGTACCAATAAGGAACGCGATATACATACCCCTTCGGCCTGGAGCTATTATACCTGTTCGTTTTTTCAGGCCATTTCAATGCTATTCATCGCCCTAATCTTTGGAATTGAATGGTTGGGGCCCTTCTTTGTCTATTCCTATTTTTTCCAGGCTGATTATAGTGTGTTCGACTCCCTTTTGATGATGCTCATTTCTTATTTTATAACTCTTCCGGCCATTACTTTTTTCGCTATCGCTTTGAAATGGCTATCTATTGGAAAGATAAAACCTGGCAAATATAAACTTTGGGGAAGTTACTATTTTCGCTTTTGGCTGGCTGACAAGCTGGTCAATATCTCGCCAATCTCCTATTTTACGGGTACGCCAATTATGAATGTTTTTTTAAGACTCCTGGGAGCAAAGGTGGGTAAAGACTGTTATATCAATACGTCGGCCATTTCGGCTTTTGACCTTTTTCGGATTGGCGACAATGTGAGTATCTGTACCGATTCACACCTTAAAGGGTTTACTATTTCTGATGGATATCTTCAGATTGGTCTGATAGAAATTGGGGACGATTGCTTTGTAGGTACACGTTGCTGTTTGGCACACAATACCAGAATGGAGCAAAACTCATCAATTGAGGATCTGACCCTTCTATCCGAAGGAAGTACGATTGCAAAGGATGAGAACTGGGGTGGTTCGCCTGCCGTAAAGTTGGGAATGAACAAAAAACAGGGACGGACACCTCTCTGGTCAACCCGAAATACATTGTCATATATGGTCACCGTATTCCTGATTCCACTGATAACAATGATAGCCTATTTTCCGGGAATGATGGTAATCGCACAAGTTGATTATCAATCCGAAACGTGGATCGACCTATTTCCTCTTATAATCCTGGTAGGCATCCTGTTTGTAGCAATTTTAGCCATATTGATTGTATTGCTCAAATGGTTGTTGCTTGGAAATATCAAGGAAGGAAACTATCGTTTGAATAGCCACTTTTACCATAGGAAATGGTTTTTTGATCAGCTAATGAAGCTCAGCCTTCAGGTACTTGGCACTTTGTACACCACTCTTTATTTGCAGATCTGGTTTAAAATGCTCGGGGTGAAAATGGGGAAACGTGTGGAAATTTCAACTGTTGAATTTATCTCCCCAGACCTTCTGGTAACAGGTGATGAATGTTTCCTTGCAGACTCTGTTTCTATCGGCGCGTCGATCGTTCGAAATGGTTATATCCGGATTGCAAAAACCCATATCGGCAACCGAACTTTTGTGGGAAATAGTGCGGTGATCAGTCCTGACACCCGTCTGGGAAATGATGTCCTGATTGGAGTTTTGTCGAAGATGAGCGAGAAGGATATTCCGGTAAAAGATGGGACATCATGGTTTGGTTCGCCAGCAGTATTTCTGCCGAAAAGAGATATAAATCGTGATTTTTCTGCCGAAAGAACTTATAAACCTACAAGAAAACTGTTCATCCTACGTTATTGTATCGAATTTTTCAGGGTTACCCTCCCAGCTATTTTATTTATCACTTTTGCTTCCCTAATCGCCAACATTACCTCGTACCTGCAGGTCGAAAAGGATTTGTGGGAACTGATTCTCCTTTTTCCAATAATGTATATTGGTGCAGGAATATTGGGGATGCTGATAATGACCATATTTAAATGGGTGATAATCGGACGCTATAAGCCAGCCAATCATCCGTTATGGAGCAGCTATGTATGGCGGAGCGAACTGGTGACAGGAGTATATGAAAACTTCCTGGTATTGTTCTTCCTGAATATGTTGACCGGCACCCCGTTTATTAAATATCCGCTCCGCATGTTGGGTTGCAAAATCGGAAAGAAAGTGTGCATTTACACTACTCAGATTACTGAATTTGACCTGGTGAAAATGGGAGATTATTCGGTTGTCAACGATAATTGCACCTTGCAAACGCATCTTTTTGAAGACAGGGTGATGAAAATGTCATTCGTCGATATTGGTAAAGAGTGCAGCGTTGGGGGCATGTCGGTGGTTTTATATGACTCAAAGATGGAAGACCGTTCAATTCTTGAACCACTTTCGGTTTTAATGAAAAGCGAGACATTGCCTGCAAATACAGTATTCATTGGGGCCCCGGCCACAAAATGTACCGATAACCTGCACAACAATAAAAGATTACAAAAGAATTCTTCAATCGGTGCGAATTAAGCCTTGACAAGATGAGTGCGTCGTAGAACCTGAATTAAATCCAATCATAGATGAACTACGACAAATTGCCCCACACAATTTGGTTCGCCCGGAAGAATATTTCAAATCTGAATCCCACATCCGGGGTTATGTGCGGAGTATGTTTTGAAGCCCTGACTTGTTTTTTGAACTATGTTTGTCGAACTCAAAGCACAACTTCGAAATGAAGCGATGAATAGCAACAACCCTAAAACTGAAAAATACCGGGGCCCCGCATTTTCAAAAAATCGGCCATTCACCGGCCAATTCAAGCCATTCATAGTTTTTGTAGAAGGATTATTCGCACAAAGCTGCTTTCTTTGTCGTGCCAATAAAAAACAATTAAACGTAACGGTTGAAGTAATTTTTTAGCAATTCGTGCAACGTATTGCTAAAAATTCAATCCATTGATTTCAATGTTGTTCCGCCAGGCCATTTTAATGCTGACAGGATCTTCGGACGTTGACCGGATTATTTGAAATGCCAGGCATTTCAGCGTCAATTGACCTGAAAAAGTCAAACGACAAAACCCAAACGAACAGCATTGCAATAGATTTGTCGAAAAATAAACACTTCAGAAAGTTCAGAAAACCAAAAACAATGAAACAGTTCAGTATTATTTTGTTCCTTTTATTCATTTCCCTTTCCGGTTTTTCAGGAGTGGTAACCCTGAGCGGTTACCTGAAAGACAAAGCCAACGGTGAAGCACTCATCGGGGCAACGGTTTTTATTCCGGAGCTAAAAACCGGTGTGATCACCAACGCCTACGGGTTCTATTCCATTTCGGTGACGCCGGGAACTTATTCGGTTACTTTCTCATTTATAGGTTACCAAACCCAAACGCCTGTTATTAACCTGAATGTGAGCAAACAGTTGAACGTGATGCTCGAAGAAGAACAGAAACAGATTGACGAGGTGGTGGTTACCGGCAAAAAGGAAAACCAAAACGTTGAAAACCTCCAGATGAGCATGGAGAAAGTTCAGGTGAAAATGTTAAAAAAACTGCCTTCGTTCATGGGCGAAGTCGATCTGATCAAAAGCATCACCCTGCTGCCCGGAATCCAAAATGGCGGAGAAGGCAGCTCGGGCCTGTATGTTCGCGGTGGCGGCCCCGACGAAAACCTGATGCTCCTCGACGAAGCACCGGTTTACAATGCCTCGCACCTGTTGGGTTTCTTTTCGGTTTTTAATTCGGACGCTATAAACGATGTGCAGGTTTTCAAAGGTGGAATTCCGGCTGAATATGGCGGGAAGGCCTCGTCGGTGATCGACATCAGGATGAAAGACGGAAACTCGCAGAAACTGGGCATGAGCGGCGGCATCGGCAACATTTCGAGCCGGTTGACCGTTGAAGGACCAATCATCAAAGATAAATGGAGTTTCATCATTTCAGGAAGAAGAACCTACGCCGACTACCTCGGAAAACTGATGGGACTGAAACAACTCAAAGACAACCAATTGTATTTTTACGACCTGAACCTGAAAACCAACCTCCAGTTTAACGACAAAAACCGCTTCTTTTTGTCGGCCTACACGGGCAGCGATTATTTCAAGGTAGGCCAGTCGATTTACATGCGCTGGGGAAACCTCACCTCAACCGCACGCTGGAACCACCTGTTCAGCGATAAATTATTCTCGAACACCTCGCTTATTTTTTCGCGCTACAATTACAACCTGGGCGTGCCGGGTTCGGGGGCCGACCAATTCGACTGGACTTCACAGATTTCGGATTACAATTTCAAGCAGGATTTTTCGTGGTATTTGAATCCAAACAATAAGCTGACATTTGGTTTTAACCTGATTTACCATCATTTTGAACCTGGTCAGGTTACAGCCGGTGCCAATTCGTACTTCACCAACCTGAAACTGACGAATTACAACGCGCTCGACAATTCGGTTTACGTGTCGAACGAACAAAGCATCGGGCCTCGCCTTTCGCTTCGGTATGGCGTTCGTTTTTCTTATTTTCAGCAAATCGGCGAAGGGAAAGTCAGGGAATACCTGAATCCTGACAAGCCCAAAGAAAGCGAAGTGACCGGGATTATCGAATACGGGCCGGGAAAATTGGTTCCGCCTTCCTATTTCAACCTGGAACCGCGCCTGGCCCTTAAATACATGCTCACGCCCGAAAGTTCGGTCAAGGCTTCGTACAACCGCATGGCCCAGAACCTGCACCTGATCTCGAACACCAATTCGCCCACGCCGCTCGACATTTGGCTACCCAGCAGCACCTACATCCAACCACTGATTGCCAATCAGCTTGGGCTGGGCTACTTCAGGAATTTCAGGGAAAACATGTTCGAAACTTCCGCTGAAGTGTATTATAAAAAAATGGAAAATGTGATCGACTACATCGACGGGGCAAAACTCTTCCTGAAGGAAAACCTGGAAACCGAATTGCTGCGCGGAAATGGCTATTCGTACGGGTTGGAACTTTACGCCAAAAAGCAGGAAGGCCGCCTTACAGGCTGGCTGAGCTACACACTCTCGCGCTCGATGCGCCGGATCCCGGGAATTAACGACGGGCGGGCTTATCCGTCGAGTTACGACCGCACGCATGTGGCCTCGGTGGTGGCCAACTACGACCTGAGCAAACGCCTGAATTTTTCGGCAACCTGGGTGTTCTCGACCGGAAACCCAACTTCGTACCCCGTTGCCAAATACGACATTCAGGGAAACACGATTTATTATTATGCCGCCCGCAACAGCAACCGTATTCCGGATTATCACCGGCTCGACATTTCGCTCACCTGGGATTTCAAGAAGAACGACCACCGGAAAGTGAAACAAACGCTCAACTTCTCGGTTTACAATGTTTATGCGCGACGGAACGCCTATTCGGTCACCTTCAGGCAAAATGCCGACAACCCGAACATCTCGGATGCCACGCGCCTTTCGATCATCGGGAGCATGATCCCGTCGGTTACCTACAATTTTAATTTTTAAAATTCAGCAGAAATGAAAGATATTGTTTTGAAAAACAAGGAAAAAGAAAAAAGGAAAAGGGAAAACAGTTGGGCGAAAAGTAGCCTGAAAAGATTTTCATTTCCGGGACTGCTGCTTTTCGTCCTACCAATATTGATGAGTTCGTGCGAAGATGTGATTCAGGTGAAACTGAGCAACACCGACCTGAACCTGATCGGTGTTGAGGCCGGAATCACCACACAGGATGAGCCAACCGTTTTTCTGTACAAAACCCTGAAAGTCAATCAGGACCTGGCCTATCCCGGAATCAGCGGGGCTGTTGTGACGGTTTCGGACGATGCCACACCCTCGAACAGCATCGCGCTGGCTGAAGATCCGGCACGGAAAGGTTTTTACCGGGTTCAGCAACAACAGAAATTTCTGGGAGTGGCCGGAAGGGAATATACCGTAACCATTCAGGCCGAAGGGGTTACACTGATCGCGAAAGATAAACTGGCCAAAGTTGAACCGATTGATTCGATACAGGTCGCCCCTTCGTTGCGCGGCGACAAGCGTTTCCTGGGCGTTTTTACCTACGGAAAAGAAATGCCCGGAATCGGAAACTTCTACAAATGGGATATTTATGTGAACCGCACACTTCTTCATGATGCGAGCCGGATGGCCATCGCCAGCGATGAATTTGTGGACGGGAACTACATTTCGAAACTGGAGATTTTTACCGATTTTTATCAGAAAGACAAGGAAGCCAAGGACCGAAAATTATTCCTGAACGACACCGTCCAGGTAAAACAGACCTCCATTTCGAAATTCGACTACAACTTTTATTTCCAGATGATTAACCAAAGTTCAACCGGATCGTTGTTCAGCGTGCCACCCGCCAACATTAAAAGCAATTTCACCTCAAGCAACGGCAAGCCCGTGCTGGGAATTTTTACGGCCCGCGATGTTTCCGAATCGAACAAAGTCATCATCAGGCAGGCGCTCCTCGACCAACTGACCAAAATGTGAGCGCAACAAAACGTTGTCGGCAAATTAAACGACATTGAAACCTGATTTTCCAAAAAGTTGGCCTATGCAGGGATATTTTCATTATTTCCGGTTAATTTTACAGCCAATTTTGGGCATGTCCGATAAAACTAACCAGGTAGAAGGCTAACATGCAGGCTGCATCCTGAATAATTAAACCAAAACTTCCGATGAAAAAGTTTACTTCCGCGTTTTTATTGCTTTTTGCCTTCAACCTGGCCATGGCAAACGTTTCACTTCCAAAAATATTTGGCGACAACATGGTGCTTCAGCGCGATAAGCCCGTCAGGATTTGGGGCTGGGCTGCACCGCACGAAAAAGTTACCGTAAAATTCGACCGGCAAACCCAAACCACCAAAGCCGATAAATCGGGCAACTGGCAAGTGATGCTGGCTCCTGAAAGGGCCGGTGGGCCGTTTCAACTGGTCGTGAAAGGCAAAAACCAGCTCAGCCTTTCGAATATCCTGATGGGCGAAGTCTGGATTTGCAGCGGGCAGTCGAACATGGAAATGCCCATCGACGGCTGGGGCAAAGTCAACAATTATGAACAGGAAATTGCCGATGCCAATTATCCGATGATCCGCCATTTTAAAGTTCCCAATACGGTGAGCACCACCTTGAAAAACGATCTCACCGGAGGCGATTGGCAAATCTGCAGCCCGGCAACAGCCGGTGATTTTTCGGCGGCTGCCTATTTCTTTGCACGTGAATTGTACCGTCAGCTAAAAGTTCCAATCGGCCTGATCAACTCCTCGTGGGGAGGCACCCAATCCGAAGCATGGACCAGCCAGCAAGGGTTTGCCCAAAGCGATGAATTTAAACCCATTGCCGAGGCCATGAAACCAATTAATGTTGAAACAATGCTCAAACAACGCCAGGAAGAGATTCAAAAAATTGTCGCGAAAGTACAGGGCAGCCTCGACAGCAACCCCAACACCGACGAATGGAAAGCCATTGCGTTCGACGACAGCAAATGGCCTTCGATGGCGCTTCCCGGCTTATGGGAAGGACAGGGACTGCCTGGCCTCGACGGAACAGTTTGGTTCAGGAAAACAGTTACCATCAGTTCTGCTGATGCAGGCCAGCCGGCTGTTTTGGAACTGGCCAAGATCGACGACAACGACGAAACGTTTGTAAACGGGACCAAAGTTGGCGGGATTAATTCGTACGATGCGCTCCGGAAATACAACATTCCGGCAGGAATCCTGAAAGCCGGTAAAAATGTGATTGCCGTTAAAGTGGTTGATACCGGGGGCGGCGGCGGAATTTACGGCGATGCAGCAGCAATGCAGCTCACCACTGTCAAAAATGTGCAGTCGCTTTCAGGCGAATGGAAGTTCAGGATAGAATCGCTGCTGAATGTGCAGAACCCGCTGGGGCCAAACGATTATCCAAGCTTGTTGTTCAACGCCATGATCAACCCGTTGCTTCCGTTCACCATCGAAGGGGCAATCTGGTACCAGGGCGAAAACAATGCCGGGCGCGCATTCCAGTACCGGACCGAATTCCCGTTAATGATTACCGACTGGAGGCAACACTGGAAACAGGGCAATTTCCCATTCTATTTCGTTCAACTCGCAACTTTTGGCTCCAACAAGGCCAACAGCAACACCGGCAGCACCTGGGCCGAACTGCGCGAAGCCCAGACCATGGCGCTCGCCCTGCCCCACACCGGAATGGCTGTTACCACCGACATCGGCAATCCGGATAATATTCACCCAAAAGACAAGCAAGATGTTGGCAAACGGCTGGCCGCCTGGGCTTTGCACGATGTGTACAGCATTCCTGGCGAATATACCGGGCCACTTTACCAATCGGTAAAATTAGACGGCAACCGTGCCTTTCTCACCTTCACGCATTTGGGGAGCGACTGGCTGGTCAAAGACAAGTACGGCTACATCAAAGGTTTCGAAATTGCCGGCGCCGACAAGAAATTTTATCCGGCCAAAGCTTCGGTTGACGGCGATAAAATCGTGGTTTCCAGCGAAGAGGTTGCCGTTCCGGTGTCAGTCCGTTACAACTGGGCCGACGATGCTTCGGAAGGAAATTTGTTTAACCGCGAACTTTTCCCGGCTGCCCCTTTCCGCACCGACAATTGGGACGGAATTACCGTAAAAAGCAAATACTCGTTTTAAGTAATTTCAATTCTCCACGAAACCCGATTCGTTTTGTCGCGTTTCGTGGAGAAACCAATGCCTTTTGCAATCAGGCATTTTGCGGAATGTTCAAAGAATTCTGGCTCCGGATGAACTTATTCCATTGATCCTGAGTTAATACTAAAAAACAGAACATGTCTCAACCGATCATAAACCGGTCGTTTCCGGATAAAAAAGCATTGATTTCTGCCCAGGGCGATTTTACTTACCGCCAAATCCTGAAACGGATCAGGCAATTTGCACAGCTCTTTGAAAAGAAAGGCTTTACCAAAGTTGCCATTTATGCCGAAAACAGCCCGGCCTGGATTTTTGCATTCTACGCCGTGCTCGAAAACAACTGCATCGCCATCCCGATCGACTTTCTGGCTTCGGCTGAAGATGTGGCCTACATCATCGACGATTGCCGGCCCGATTTGCTGTTCATCAGTTCAGAAATGAAGGAGCCGCTTGAAAAAATCGACCGGAAAACCACGCACAAACCGGAAATTCTGATTTTTGAAGACCTGATTCCGGACGAAAACATTCCCGAAAGTCAGTGGCTTGGGCCGGAAGACAACGAAAACACCGCTGTAATTATTTATACGTCAGGAACCACGGGCAGCCCAAAAGGAGTGATGCTTTCGTACACCAACATTCACGAAAACATGGCTGCGGTAATCGACTGTAAAATTTTTACTCCTGAACGGCAGGTCATGGTATTTCTGCCGCTGCACCACATTTTTCCGCTGGTTGGTTCGCTCCTGGTTTCGTTACATGTCGGGACCACCATCCCGATTGTGCCCTCCATGCAATCGGCTGATCTGATGAAAACTTTTGCCGAAAACCGGGTCGGCGTGTTTATCGGTGTTCCACGTTTGTACGAACTGATGTACCGCGGTATCAAAGCCAAAATTGATAAAAGCCGGGTTGCCCGGGCATTGCTTTGGCTGGTCCTTAAAACGGGGAACCGGAAACTCGGAAAGAAAATTTTCAAAAAAGTGCACCAGGGATTTGGCGGGCAACTTCAGTTTATGATTGCCGGGGGAGCCGCCCTGAACAAGGAAGTCGGCCTTTTTTTCTACGGAATTGGGTTCGATATTCTGGAAGGTTTTGGCATGACCGAAGCCGCCCCCATGATCACGTTTCCCCGCCCCGGACGGGTGAAAATCGGCTCAACCGGCGAAGCGCTGCCAGGGCTGACTGTTGAAATACGCGATGGCGAAATTGTGGCCAAAGGGCCGAGCATTATGAAAGGTTATTACAACCGGCCAGAAGAAACAGCAGAAGTCATCGTTGATGGATGGCTGCATACCGGCGATCTGGGCTACCTCGACAAGGACGGTTTTTTGTACATCACCGGACGCAAAAAAGAAATCATCGTTTTGCCAAACGGGAAAAACATCAACCCGGTTGAAATCGAGATGAAGCTCGACAGTTTTTCGGAAGCCATTAAGGAATCCGGCGTTTTTATGCACAACGAAATGCTCCATGCCGTCATTTTTCCTGACTTCAATTTTCTCTCCGGAAATGGGATTGAAGACATTAATCCCTATTTCCGCGACAAGGTGATTACACCGTTTAACGCCGAAATGAGTTCTTACAAGCGGATTATGCAGTTTACGCTGGTAAAATCTGAACTTCCGCGAACGCGGCTGTCGAAGCTTCAACGGTTCAAGTTCGAGGAACTGCTCGAACAAAAGACCGACAAAAAATCGGAAAAAGATGAGCCAGTCACCCCGGAATACCGGGCCATTAAATCGTTTATCGAAAGTCAGGTTGACATGGACATTCTGCCCGACCACCACCTGGTATTCGATATTTCGATGGACTCGCTGGGCAAACTGAGCCTGATTGATTTCATTGAAAAGAGCTTCGGGATTAAAATTGACGAGGAACAACTGCTCAAATTTCCATCCGTCAAAAAAATTGCCGAGTATATTCAGAACAACAAACTGTTTCACAAAACCGATCAGGATTCAAGCTGGACCGGCGACCTGACAAACGGACAGGAAGCCATCCTGCCCAAAAGTTCCGTTTTTCTGGGGCCGATTGTCGGTTCGGTACGCGGATTTTTCCGGCTGTTTTTCAGGTTCGAGGGAAAAGGAATGGAAAACATTCCGGAAGGCCCCTGCTTTTTTGCCCCCAACCACGAAAGCAAGCTCGATGCATTCCTGGTGCTTTCGTACCTCGGTAAAGAGACCTTGAAAAACACCTTTTCGTATGCCAAAAAAGATCATGTGAAAAGTTGGGCGCGCCGCTACCTGGCCAGTCACAGCAACGTTATTGTGATGGATTTGTCGAAAGACCTGAAACATTCGATCATGAAAATGGCCGAAGTGGTGAAACAGGGAAAAAAGATTTTAATTTTTCCGGAAGGGACCCGCACCAAAACCGGGAAACTGGGGAAATTCAAGAAAACCTACGCCATTTTGAGCACCGAGCTGAACATCCCGGTTGTTCCGGTTGCCCTGACCGGCGCCTGGGAAGCCATGTCGTCGGGTGCAAAAAAGATCAAGCGTGGTGAAAAGATAACCGTCGAATTTTTGCCAGCCATTTATCCGGAAGGAAAGAGCCCGGAAGAGTTGAACGAACTGGTGAAACAGCGGATTGCAGAAGCGAAAAATTAATCATTTATCAGTCACGTATATGTGACGGCAATAACTTGACTTTTATTCCATTGCACAAATATCCTTTGCCGTTTGCTTTCAGGCAACAGCTTTAAATTCTCCTCC
>JBBIHV010000006.1:0-3014 GCA_037446835.1 Sunxiuqinia sp.
GAGTCAACATGGATAACCACCAACCGTTGAAATTTTCCTTTGTTTCGGGCATACAGGTTGTTTACCGCTTTCGTGCTTTGTTTCAGGCGGGCGAGCTGGCTCAGCGGAATCTGGTTGTTGGGGTAACAAACCTCATCTTTATCGGGCGTGAGGTAGGCTTCGTCGCGGATTCCGTCGTTCGGGTCGCGAATAATCATGTAAACGGCAGCGCCACGCTCAATCAGGTTCCGGGCAAGGCGCAGGGTTACATCGTAGGCATATTCATCTTCGCAAAGTTTATGGCCGTTCAGTGTCCCGATGGCGCCCGGATCAGGGCCTCCGTGCCCGCTTTCCAGATAAAATACCGCGCCGTGTAATTCGTTGCTTTTTATGGTAATTTCCCGGTATTTTTCACCAAAAATTTCGTTGACGATTTTTTTAGGGGCTTTTTCCGGAACTTCTGAAACGCTGTTATTTGCCGGAATGGAATCGTTTTTTAATGGCAGGCGGTATGTCCTGCCAGCAGTCAGGGCATTGCTGCGCCCAAGTTTGTTTTTGTTTAACTCTATGAACTGGTCCATATATTCAGTGGACGAATAGCCATTTTGCTTCAGGACGGAAAAAATCCCGTCTCCTTTCCTGGCTTTAAATGTTTGATAATCCTGGGCATTAAGCTGAAGGCTAATGATTATCAGGAATATTGCAGTTCCTGTTTTAGCCAGGCCTGAAAGGGCTTTTATGAGCGGTTTCTGATAAAACATCTGTTTGTATAATTGGGTTTCAAACGCAACTAAAAGTAAATTGTTTCTATCTTTATCATGGTTTTGATTTCAGGATAAATTGAAATTTTAAATATACTTCAATGAACCGTTTTTCCCTTGGTATTTTTGCAATTCTGTTCTTAATTTCATGCTCTCCGCATTGGATGGTGCGTGAAATTGATACAAAAAATATTCCGGTCAATGTTCAGACCAGTTCGGTTGATTCAGTGGTCCAGAAAATCCTGACACCATACCGCGATAGTATTGAGCACGATATGTCGAAACTGGTTACTGTAAGCAAAACACCTTTGGTAAAAGGTAAACCCGAAAGCAAGCTCACCAATCTGGTGTCGGATATTTTACTCGATTTTGCGGTTAATTATTGCAAAAAACAGGATCCAACGGTTCATCCGGATGCCGCTTACGTGAATTACGGCGGACTGCGTGGCTCCTTGCCTGAAGGAAATATTAACGTTGGGCACATTTTCGAATTAATGCCTTTTGAAAATGAAATTGTACTGGTCAAAATTACAGGCCAGTCGGTACGTGAAATGGCCGATCGGATTGCCTCCAGGGGCGGCGAAGGTGTTGCCGGCCTGAAAATTGGCATCAGGAACGGGAAATCGGGAACTTTGCTGATTGATGGAAAAAATGTTGATGCAACGGCCAGCTATTGGATCGTAACAAATGATTATTGTGCCAATGGCGGCGACCAGATGACCATGTTTGCAAACCCGGCTGAGCGGATTAATACCGGAATGAAAATTCGTAATGAGTTGATAAAAAGCATGGAAGAAATGTATAAAAAGCATGGGCCACTTGATATTAAAGAAGACGGGAGGATTTATCATGAGCAATAGGCGAAACTTTATTAAACAATCGCTGATTGGTGGTGGGGCAATTTCGCTTGGATTGATTCCCACTGAACTTTTTGCTTCAGGCGAACTGGTAAAACTTACGGTTTTGCATACCAACGATATACACTCGCACCTCGATCCTTTTCCTGAAACCAATGCTGAATATCCGGGACAAGGGGGAATCGTCAGGATTGCCGAAATGGTCAATCATTACCGGAAAGAAAATCCAAACCTGCTGCTTCTTGATGCCGGCGACATGTTTCAGGGAACTCCCTATTTCAATTATTTCAAGGGCGACCTGATTGTAGAAATTATGAGCAAAATGGGCTACAACGCCGGAACCATCGGAAATCACGAGTTCGACAACGGGATGGGCGACATCCTTTCGGCCATCAATCATGCTTCGTTCCCGCTTGTATCAAGTAACTACGACTTTTCTGACACAATTCTTGAAGGGCATGTCAAAAAGCATTTAATCCTGAAAAAAGATGGGATAAAAATTGGAATTTACGGTCTGGGCGTCGAACTTAATGGTTTGGTTACCAAGGCGAATTACGGAAAAACCCGCTATCTCGATCCGCTTGAAACGGCCCTGAAAATGGAAACAATGCTCAAGAAAGAACATCATTGCGATTTGGTCATCTGCCTGTCGCACCTTGGTTTTTCATACAAAGAGAAAAAAATCAGCGATTCGAGCCTGGCGCCCCAAACCAGGTTTACCAATCTGTTTGTTGGAGGGCATACCCACACTTTCCTGAAGAAACCGGTGGAGTTTAAAAATGCGCTTGGAAAACCTGTTTTGGTGAACCAGGCAGGCTGGGCTGCGCTGGAACTTGGGAAAATCGATTTCGTTTTCGACCGCGACCGGAAATTAAAAGGGCAAGTTGCCGTTATCAACAATTCATAATCTCCGGATGGGCTGAATATCAGCATACTTATAAGCGATGAACAGGAATAATCCGTTTTTGCTTTCCGCTCTTTCAGGAATATTGCTTAGCCTTCCCTGGTTGTTACCGGGATTTGGCGGACTGGTGGTATTCGCAATTGTTCCATTGTTGCTGGCCGAAGAGCCACGAATTGATCCGAAACATCCACGGAGCCTTTCTTTCCTGTTTTTGTTGGGTTTCATCGCGTTCATGATCTGGAACCTGGCAACCTCCTGGTGGATTTGCTATGTATCCTTCACCGGAATGTTGCTGATTGCTACGCTCAACGCGCTCATCATGGCTTCAGTCTGGTGGGCAAGGGCTTTTGTTCAAAGGCGGTTGGGAACTGTCTCCGGTTATTTCGCACTGCTGGTTTTTTGGATTGCCTTCGAATTTCTGCATCAAAACTGGTCGCTTCGCTGGCCCTGGCTCACCCTGGGGAATGGCCTTGCCAACTCGGTAAAAATTATCCAATGGTATGAATACACGGG
>JBBIHV010000006.1:3114-9229 GCA_037446835.1 Sunxiuqinia sp.
GAAAAATTCTCAGGAATGAGTGCAGATTTACAGGTGCGGAAACTGATTAAACTGGCTGATTCCACGATCACCAGTTCGACTGATTTTGTGCTTGCACCTGAAACTGCTTTGCCTGAATGCTGGGAAGATTCGATCAAAAATGGAGGTCTGCATCTGGAACCTTTAACTAATTTTCTGCGAAAGTATCCGAAGGTCAGTTTTGTGGCCGGTGCAATAACGAAGCGAAAATTCCAAAAAGGAGAAGCACTCTCGCAAACAGCTCGGTTTTCAGCCGACAAAAACGATGCGTACGATGTCTATAATTCGGCCCTGCTGATCGACTCGACTTTTAAAGTTCAGATTTGCCATAAATCAATTTTGGTCAGTGGTGTCGAGAAAATGCCGTTTCAGGAATACTTTTCCTTTCTTCGGAAATATTTGATTAATCTGGGCGGGGCAAGCGGAAGCTTTGCCGCTGCAAGCGGGCCGGAGGTCTTTCAGGTAAACGGTCGTGTGAAAATTGGTCCTGTAATTTGTTTTGAGTCGGTATTTGGTGCGCAAGCTGGTACCCTGGCCCGAAAAGGAGCATCGGTTTTGTTTGTACTGACAAACGATGGCTGGTGGAAGGAATCGCCCGGTACAAGGCAACATTTTAGTTATTCACGGATTCGTGCGATTGAAACCCGGAGAAGCGTTGCCCGCAGCGCGAATACTGGCATTTCGGGGTTTATAAATCAGCGTGGCGATGTGCTTCGACAAACCAAAATGAATACAAATACTGCAATGTGTGCAAAGTTGAACCTGAATAATGAACTGACCTTTTATGTGCAAAACGGTGATTATATTGGCCGGATTAGCCTGATTTTCTCAGCCTTAATTGTGATTTACCTGTTTGTATTTGGCTGGAGAACCAAAAGTTGAAGTGTCTTTCTGCCAGAAATCAGAAAATAGGTTAAGGCTCTGTTTTTCAGCTATTAAACGATTAATCGTTCGGAAAAGTAAAGACAAAAAAAATCCGCATTAATTCGATTGTAAAAATCCCAGGATAATAGGATTTGAGTGCCTGCCTGATCAAACTTCCGACGGTAGATAAACTACTCCCGCAATGCGGTACTGGGCCTGTTTTAGCAGTCAAAAGCATACTCGGGTCAATTAAAAATGTTGAATTTTCCAAATATTGAATTAATGCGGACAATATCTTTTGACGTATGTGACAGAACGATTTGTTGATTCAAATATAGGTAGCTCCTTCCGAATATGCAATAAAATTAAGGGATTTAAAAACATGTTGTCAATATGTGGCTGATATACAGGAATCTTTGCAGTCATATTTTTTTCATGCAAAACCTTTTACCTGTCAAATCGTACAATTGGCTTGGTTGACTAAGTTTTCCTGAAGAATTATCCTGTTTTTGCCGCTAGAAAAACGTTGAAAATCGCCCGAACTTTTATTCCAATTATTTTGCTGAAGAAAAAAGTAGTTCTATATTTGCACGCACATTCGCAAAGGCTGAATGGGTAGCAAATTCGAAAGGAAAAGCTAGAAAATCAGAAAGTTTGGGTTAAAAATTTAATTCGTTACAATACACTGGAGAGGTGGGTGAGTGGCTGAAACCAACGGTTTGCTAAACCGTCGTACGGGTCATTCTGTACCGGGGGTTCGAATCCCCCCCTCTCCGCACTTCATATTGAATTGTTATTTTCGGGGTATAGCGCAGTCCGGTTAGCGCACCTGGTTTGGGACCAGGGGGTCGTAGGTTCGAATCCTACTACCCCGACTTAAAGCCTGTAAATCAATTGATTTACAGGCTTTAATATTTTTGTCAGATCGGTTCAGATCAAATTTTTTGTTGGGTGAAGGGAATTTGTTGTGCATTTCGCAATGAAGTGCTTTTTTGGAGTGGCTTGAAGAAAAATTTGGATAATATCTCCTTAACGAAGAAAAATTGAAATTAATGTTTATTTTGCGTTGTGCGATTAGTTTTCAGTTAATAGATATTTTATTTATGAAAAGTGAAAATTATTTCAGGCTAATTTGCTTTATAACTGCACAATAACAATAAAGATGGAACGAAATGCAATGTTGGGAAGTAGGTTGAAGGAGTTCCGCTTTTCCCTGTTGATCCTATTTTTTTTGATCTTTTCTTTTTCGTTAAAATTATCTGCCAATAACGAAATACTTAGTTTTTATCATTACACGAATGAAACGGGCTTGCCATCGTCGTATGTTAAGTCGATTACCCAGGATTACTATGGATTTATCTGGCTGGCTACACGTGTGGCGGTATGTAGGTTCGACGGGAATCAGTACAAAGAATTTCCTGCCTATAACGAAAAAGGCGAACAAACCGAATTGTTGTGCAACCGCATTTTTACCTGCCCCGATTCCATGCTGGTCTGCAAAACAAACGATAACAAGTATTTTTATTTCGATTCAGACAATGAATGTTTTAAAGCCTACACGCTATTAAATGATGTTGGGCAAACTCAATCACTCGAACCTGCTGCGGGAGGGTTTTGGGTTTGCCGCGACAATAACATCTATTTTTTAAATTCAAAGACGGGCTTGCTAACCGACCTTCGGAAAATGGATGGATTTCGTAAAATTCCAAGCGACATCACCTTCCTCATGCTTTTGGTAAAGGGTGACCGCCTGATTGCTTTAACCGGCAACCAATTGGTCTTTTGGCTCGATCCAAAGAATAAATCCTTTAAAAGCTTTGAAATGCCCCCAACATATAAGAATATCCCTATTTCGGTTTTTTACCTCGACCATCTGAACAATTTATGGCTTACCGAAGAAAACAAGGGATTGTGCCGGATGGATTTAAATACCGGAAAATCAACTTGTTTTGCCAGAGATCATCGGGACAATACCTATATTCCTCACAATATGGTGCATTGTTTTAGTGAAGACCAGCAAAATAGGTTGTGGATTGGGACTGAAGCGGGATTGTTCTTGTGGTCGAATGCTACGGAATCGTTTTCTTTCTACAAATTTGAACCTGATAACCCAAACGGATTAAATACAGATCCGATTTACAGTTCATTTTGCGATAAAAAGGGAAATATCTGGTTAGGGACCTATTTTGGCGGCATTAATTTCTGGAGTTCCGAAAAAAGTTTCTTCAGAACCTGGAATTCAGGAATTAGTAACTGGCAAATGGGTGGAAATGTGGTAAGTTGCATAAAAGAAGATACCGAAGGAAATTTGTGGATTGCCTTTGAAGACATGGGCCTAAACAAACTTAACATCAAAACAGGCGAAGTTACCAAATATACCAGTAAATCGGATCTTAAAGGCCTTACCTACAATAACCTCCATGATTTATTGTTTGTTTCCGACGATGAACTTTGGATTGCTTCATACACTGGCGGGATTAATATCCTGAACCCTAAAACCGGAAAATTTTCGTACATAAACCAAAAAAACAATTCGGAACTCCCATCTGACAATGTTTACGCATTTTATCGGCTGGGCAATTCTATTTTTATTGCAACTTCACAGGGCCTGGCACTTTACGATATAACTACCCGAAAGATGTCCCGGTTCAAACCCAACCAGGTTGGCGACATCCAATTCGAAAGCATTTGCAAATCGGGCAATAAAATCTGGTTCTCCTCAGTAGGAAGTGTTTATTATCTTGATTTGTCAACTGATTCATTAACACGGTTCGACAAAATTCCACAAATGACCAACATCAACTTTGTGAAAGCGGATTCAAAAGGCAGGATTTGGATTGGCGATTGCTATAAAGGGCTTTGTTATGTTGATGAGAAAAGCGATAAAATTGTCAACTTCAGTAAGGAAAATAATTTTCCTGCATCATGGATGTTTAGCCTCGAAGAAGGTAAAGACGGTTGGATTTGGGTCAGCAGCGATAAAGGCCTGATCAATTTCAACCCCGAAACAAAAGACTTCGTTTTGTACGACAGCAACTCAGGAATCACGTTCAACCAGTTTAATTTCAGGGCTTCATATACCGATAAGCATGGAAATATTTATTTCGGCGGAAATAACGGGATGGTTTCGTTCAATGAAAACAAAAATCGGAATGTCACGACAAATAAACCTGTTATTTTTACTGGGTTACAACTGTTTAACAAACCTGTTCAGCCGGGAAACGGTTCGCCCCTTAAAAAATCATTAAACGAGCAGGATGAGCTTAAACTGAGGTATGACCAAAACGTTTTTACGCTCGAATATACTGCATTGAACTTCGAGACACATGGGCGATGTGAATATGCTTATTACCTCGAAAACTTTGAAAAGGGCTGGAACTTCGTGGGCAATCGCAATTTTGCCACCTATACAAACCTGAGCCCGGGTACCTATTATTTTCATGTAAAAGGTTCCGAAAATAATATCATGAACGAATCTGCCGAAAAGGTATTGAAAATAGTTATCAAACCTCCATACTACCTTTCAATCTGGGCCTTTTTTATCTATTTTATCCTGACAGTCCTGGTTTCAATCGTTTTATATTTGATTGGTAAGCGCCTCGAAAAATCGAAAGCCCTGGTTAACATGGAACGCCGCGAAAAAGAACATGCTGAAGAAATTAACAAGGTAAAACTGGAGTTCTTCACCAACATCTCGCATGAGTTAAAAACGCCGCTGACCCTAATCCTTGGGCCTTTGAGCAAAATGCTGGTAGAGGAGAAACTTAGCCCCATTTCAAAAAAACGGCTTTTGGGAATTGAGAAAAATGCCAAACGCTTGTTTCAGCTAATTAATCAGTTGCTTGAATTTCGGAAAATTGAAAACGGGAAAGAACGGTTACAGGTATCTCAAAACGATGTCCGCCTCCTGGCTGAAGAGATCAAAGAATCGTTTGGATCGTTGTCGGAATCGAAGGACGTTGACTTCAGGATAAATGTTCCGCAGAAAGATACTTTGGTTTGGTTCGATGCCAATAAAATTGATAAAATTTTGTTTAACCTTCTTTCAAATGCCTTTAAATTTACCGATGATGGTGGCATTGTGGAATTGATCCTTGCACTGGTTAAAAGGGATGACCGGACGCGAAAATCAAATCAGGATTTGTTGATCTCGGTTTCGGATTCTGGCCGGGGGATCAGGCCGGAGATGCTCGATAAAGTGTTCGACCGGTTCTTCCAAATCGAAGATGGGAATAACAAGCACAAAGGATCAGGGATCGGGCTGGCTTATGTGAAAAGCCTGGTGCTTTTGCACCGTGGCCAGATAAAGGTCGAAAGTGAGCTGGGGCAAGGAACAAAATTCACGGTCATCATCCCGGCAACAAAGAATGATTATTCGGACGAGGAAATTGTAAAATGTGACTCTTTGGTTATCGGACACGATGAAGACATTGCCATTGATTCAGATTACGACCCGGAAATAAAAATGATCGATTCAAATGGCACTTCGCGCAACCCGATCGTGCTGATTGTGGAAGACAACATCGAATTGCTCGATTTTATGAAGGAAACCCTCGAAGAGAAATTCCAGATTTATACCGCCACCAATGGTCTTGAAGCTTTGGAAAAACTTAAACACTTTACCCCGGAACTCATTATCAGCGATGTGATGATGCCTGAAATGAACGGGTTTGAGTTTACCCGTGAAATAAAATCGGCAATAAACACCTCGCACATACCAGTTATTTTGCTCACCGCCAAAAGTGGGATGGACAATAAATTCGAGGGGTTGAAAACCGGTGCCGATTTTTACATCGAAAAGCCATTCTATCCAAATATTCTTGAGCAAAATATCGAAAACATTTTGAATACGCGCAGAAGGCTCATCGAACGGTTCAAAAACGATGCTTTCGTTCCAATGAGTGAAATTGTTCATTCGGAATCGGATAAAGTCTTTGTTGAAAAACTCACGGCGATCGTAATGTCGAACATCAGCGACCCGGATATGGATGTAACCTTCCTGATTCATAAAATGGGACTTAGCCGTTCGTTGCTTCACCTAAAACTTAAGGGATTGGTTGATTGTTCGACGACCGAATTCATCCGGTCAATACGCCTGAGAGAAGCCGTTAAGTTAATTTCTTCAGGCAAATGCAACATCTCGGAAGCTGCGTACGAAACCGGTTTTTCGAGCCCCGCTTATTTTACACGCCGGTTCAAGGAGCATTACGGCAAATCACCACGCGAATATTTC
>JBBIHV010000006.1:9329-51564 GCA_037446835.1 Sunxiuqinia sp.
CTGTCATCTGTCAGACTGACCTAAGAAGCATCATCCGCTATCATTGCTAATTGAAAAAACTCCTTTTTCGGTTTCTTCCCTGTCTTGATGCCCAAAATAATGTGCAAAACGCATGGTTGTTTGCGTAAAGCATTGATAATAAGGAAAAATTTTAGATGCTGTTTACACATTTATGCAAGTATTTTGGACATAAGAGTATATGAAAAGATCATGCATTCCTGTTATTTACATTCTAAACAAACGAACTTTTGAATAAGTGTTAAACGAACATTTTTAATAGGCAATGATGAATTCAAACAAAAAAATCAAACCCAGAGGCCCCAATTAATTTATTTGGAGGTCGAAATCTATTCAGATTTAAAACCAATTCAGGAACAAGAAAAAATCAAATATTTACCTAAATCTATGATTAATGAAATCAAATTTATTTAAGAAAAATCGCCTTCTGCTCTGCATGGTTCTTTTCGCCTTTTTACCCTTATTGGGATTTGGACAAACGAAAACTATTGCCGGAATTGTTAACGACGAAACTGGAAATTCTTTGCCTGGAGTCACTGTTCTGGTAAAAGGCACCAATATTGGCACTGTTACCGATATTGAAGGAAAGTTTAGTCTGGTTAAAATCCCTGAAAATTCAACCTTGGTATTCTCATTTATCGGGATGAAGACCCAGGAGGTTTTGGTTAAAAACCAATCGAACATAAAAATTGCGATGGGTGTTGAATCCGTTGGAATTGATGAAGTTGTTGCGGTTGGCTATGGGACACAACGAAAAAGCGACATCACCTCTTCGGTAGCAACCGTTAAATCCGACGATTTTCAGGCTGGCGCCATGAAAGATGCCGGGCAATTAATCCAGGGGAAAGTAGCCGGGTTGTCGATTACCTCTCCGAGCGGTGATCCAACTGCTTCCGTAGAAATTATGCTTCGCGGTGTTACCACCCTGATGGCCAGTTCATCGCCACTTGTCCTGATTGACGGGATCCCTGGCGATTTAAATACAGTTGCACCTCAGGACATCGAATCAATTGATATTCTGAAAGACGGCTCGGCAGCTGCAATTTATGGTACTCGCGGCACCAATGGCGTAATCCTGATTACCAGCAAAAAAGCTTCGAAGAATGCGCCACTTTCGGTTGAGTACGATTCGTATGTGAGCACACAACAATATTCAAGAAAAGCAGATTTTAATACGGCTGGCGACTGGCGAAAAATGATTGCCAATGGAAGCCCGTTAAACGACTATGGTGCTTCAACAAATTGGTTGGATCAGATTTCGAGAACACCTATTTCTTATAACCACAATCTTACCTTGAAGGGTGGAACCGGGAAATCATCGTATTTGGGTTCGATCAATTACGATAGCCGTGAAGGTATGATCCTGAAATCTGATTTTGACAAATTTACTGCCCGCCTCGACTTTACCCACACCACTCTAAATGATATGCTGACCTTTAACCTGGGTTTGATCGCCGGGAACAGCAATACTAACCCTCAGGATAAAACCGGCCCTTATCGCCAGGCTTTGATCCGGAACCCCACTGCCCCGGTAACCAATCCGGATGGTACATGGAATGAGGACATCAATATTTCACAATATGAAAACCCGGTAGCTCTCCTGAAAGAAGCTTCCGGAGAATCGAAAGATGCCTACACCCGCATGTATGGCAGTGCAACCTTAAAACCAATGGCCGGCCTAAACCTGAAACTGATGGTGTCGCGCAATATTTGGAACAACACCTATGGTTATGCCGAAACAAAAAAGAATATTTCGACTATTCGCGATGGGAGAAATGGATATGCATCACGTTCAGCCGCTTCATCTCAAGATCAGTTGCTTGAGTTTACAACCGACTACCGGAAGAAAATTGGCGAACACGAATTGAACGGCCTGATTGGTTACAGCTATCAGGATAGTTACTATGAAAGCCAGGGCATGGACAATTATGATTTTCCGACGGATATATTCAGCTACAATAACATGGGCGCCGGCCAGGCGCTTACCGATGGGAAGGCAAACATGAGTTCGTACAAAGGGATGAGCCGATTGATTGGCGGTTTTGCCCGTATCAATTACAGCTTCAAATCAAAATACCTGTTAACGGCCAGTATCCGGCGCGAAGGGTCAACAAAATTTGGGGCCAATTATAAATGGGGAAATTTCCCGGCCATTCAGGCTGGTTGGAAAATTAGTCAGGAAAATTTTATGAAAAGTACTGGCGACTGGCTCGACGATTTAAAATTAAGGGCTGGTTACGGTATTACCGGAACAGAACCTGGCGCTTCGTACCTTTCAAAAACACTGTTGACTTACAACAATTCGTACATTCTTAGTAATGGTGTTTGGGTGAAGACGATTAGCCCAACCCAGAACCCGAACCCTAACCTGAAATGGGAAATGAAGAAAGAAGCCAATCTTGGGCTCGATTTTTCATTACTGAAAGGGAAGATCAGCGGTTCGGTTGACGTTTACGACCGTCGTACCGAAGATATGTTATGGGATTATTCGGTTCCAACCCCTCCTTATTTATATTCGAGCATGACCGCGAATGTCGGGGTTATGGAAAATAAAGGTATTGAAGTGAACTTGCAGTTCATTCCGGTGAAAACAAAAGATTTTCAATGGTCAACCAACGTAAATTATTCAACAAACCAAAACAAGTTGGTTTCATTGTCAAATAATTTGTTTGCCCTTCAAAACGATTACATCGACCTGGGCTATACCGGCGACCCGATTCAGCAAAGCACGCACCGCCTGTATATCGGCAAAGAAGTTGGCGATTTCTACGGATACAAAGCTGTTGATATCACCCATATCGGCGATGAATATGGCACAACAACAGCAGCAGATGCCGGAGTTTGGGTTATACAGAAGCCCGATGGCACAAAGATCAGGATTGATAAGGCAAGCGCCGGTTCCGACAAACAAATTATCGGGAATGGTTCGCCAAAACATTACCTGAACTGGAATAACAATTTGAAATACAAAAATTTCGACCTGGCCATTACCATGCGCGGCGCCTTTGGTTTCCAAATACTGAACTTTCAGCGCATGTTTTACGAAAACCCGGGGATTACCTACCTGAACAGCCTGAAAACAGCAAACGATCTGGTTTATGGGAAAAGTGTACTGAACTATTCGCAGGAATATACCAGTTACTACGTCGAGAACGGAGATTATTGGAAAATCGACAACGTAACACTGGGATATAACTTCTCGCCGCAAAACAAAACATACATCAAAAGTTTACGGGTTTATGGTTCGTGCCAGAACATCTGGACCATTACCGGATATAAAGGCATCGACCCGGAAGTATCACGTACCGGGCTCACTCCGGGAAGTGACTACCGGGATAAATTTCCGACGACACGTACTTTCACTTTGGGCTTAAATCTTGAATTCTAATTTTAAAACTGACGACTATGAAAAGATATTTCAAATATATTTTTATTTCCCTGATCCTGCTTCAACTGAATAACTCTTGTACCAATCTGGATGAGACCGTGTATTCAAACATTGTAGCTGAACAATTTAAGCCGACTGAAGCTGATTTGTTCTCGGTTGCAGGCCCTTCTTATACCACTCTGCGCGGCTGGCTGTTTGGCTGGCATGGCAATTTTGACCTTCAGGAAGAATGTTCTGACGAAATCGTAACACCAGTGCGTCCAAACGGGTGGAACGATGGTGGGGTTTACAAAGAATTGCACTATCATACCTGGACCAGTGATCACGACTATTTTTCGGGATCATGGTCGAGCTGTTACACCGGGATTAATTATTGCAATAAAATAATATACCAGATTGAAAACGGGACACTTCCAATTGCTGATGAAACCAAGAAGAACAGCTTTATTGCTGAAATGAAGGTTTTGCGTGCTTTCTATTATTACATCCTATGTGATAATTTTGGGAATGTGCCAATTTCGACCCAGTGGAATGTACCATCCGATTTTTTGCCCGATCAGTCAACTCGCCAGCAGGTCTATGATTTCATTATCAAGGAAGTAAAAGATAATATCGACTTGCTCAGCGAGAAAAGTGGCGGTGAATATTATGGCCGTGTGAATAAATGGTTTGCCCATACTTTGCTGGCAAAAATGTACCTGAATGCCGAAGTTTATACCGGAACTGCCCATTGGGCCGATTGTGTGACCGAATGTGATGCCGTGATTGCAAGTGGATTATTCAGCCTTGAACCAAATTTTAAGGACGTTTTTAAGGTTGCCAATGAAAACTCGAAAGAAATCATCTTTGCCATTCCGTTCAAAACCAGCGACGATGGCCGGTATGGTTGGTTCCACTTGTGTTTTAAGACCCTTCACCCGCAAAATCAGTTAACCTACGATTTTACCTACACCCCCTGGGGCGGAAACTGTGGAATACCTCAGTTTATCGACTCGTACAGCCCATCGGACAAACGGTTAAAAAGTTGCTGGATTTCAGGAACACAATTTAGTTCGGCTGGCGATACACTTTATTGTACCATGGATACAAAATTGGTGAAGAAGCCGCTTGCTTATACAAATTATGTCCAGAGTGTTAAAATATCCAAAGAATACGAAGGATTTCGTATCGGTAAATTCGAAATTGAAAAAGGCATTGGCTGGGGCGGTTTGAGCAACGATTTTCCTTTGTTCCGCTATGGCGATATTTATATGATGAAAGCCGAGTGCCTCCTTCGGGAGGGCGATGCTGGAAATGCTGCTGCTTTAGTGACACAGGTCCGTGCGCGCGATTTCGATAACCCTGCTGATGCACTGGTAACAGGCGATCAATTGATGCAGGGCAGCGGATACAAGTACGGGTTCTACGAAAAAGCAACTTTCTCGAAGGGAATGCAGGGAGGCGCCGATGTAAAATATGGCCGGATGCTTGATGAACTTGGATGGGAATTCTGCGCCGAAGCCCGCCGACGTCAGGATATGATCAGGTTTGGGGTATTTACCACCAAATCATGGCTGTCGCATGTGCCAAACGGCGATTACAGGTCGCTTTTCCCGATCCCGCAAAAACAGTTGGAAACGAATAACAAGTTGGTTCAAAATCCGGGATATTAATTCCCGGGGTTCGAATAAATCCGATAAACGAGATTTCAAAATCTGCTTCATGTCAGGTAGCTGGCGACCTTATGTCGTTGGCTGCCAGGCAGAAAAGTAGTCCTGACGCTAAACAAAATAGTTCATTTTTATTAAACCAATTTATTTACAAGTATTTATTAATCACACTTAAAACAGAGGTATTATGAAGAATTCTTTACGTTTTTTTGGAGTTTTTTCCCTTGTCATTTTGTTTGCAGCATCGGTATCTGCTCAAACCGGGAAAATTTATCACGACAGTTTTTCTAAAGCAAGAGATTACCTGACCGACGGTGTTACCGGTACAATTTGGGACGGCCTTAAAGTAAACAGCGGGTTCCTTACGGTAACTCCTGTTGCCCAGATTACTGTTTTAAACACAAAAGACCAGGCTGGAGCTTTGTCGTTCTCAACCAACAATTCTTATTGGGGTGGCGATAACGACAATGGCGCTTTCCTTTACAAAAACATTGCTGCTGATGCTGATTTTACGGTAACCTATAAAATAGTTGGCGGCGATTGGCCTTCATTGGGTGCAACAGCAATTCCTTATTTAATGGCTGGGGCTTTGGTCCGTCGCGCCGATACCATCAGTTTTCTGGCGACCCAGGCATTTGACCAATACAGCGTTGGTTTCGATCTTCGGAGCATCCCTGCAGCTCTTTCCTCAACCGGAAATGAAGAAAACTGGACCGGAACGGATGATAATGGCGATGACTTAACTGTTAAAAGTTTCCCATGGGTAAAACTTACCAGAAAAGGTGCAACGTTTACTGCTTCGTGCAGCGCCGACAGCGTAACCTGGTTCGATTATCAGGTTAACAATCGCCCCGATTTTAAAAAACATGCCCTTCAGGTTGGATTATATGATGCGACTTATACTTCAAGTGAAGGAAAAGCCATTTTCAGTAATTTTACTTTGATTGATTACAGTAAAACGACGGGCGTAAACCCAACTCAGGCAAATTCAGAACCGGTTAAAGCTTATGCAGCTAACAACAAGATTTATGTTTCGGGAACTGAAAAAATTAGCAGTGTAAGAATTGTATCAATCACAGGATCAGTCGTTTATGAGAAAAAAGGATTAAATGTTTCTTTACTTCAGGTTCCGGTAAGCAAAACGGGTATTTACATCGCCGTTGTTGAAAGCGCTGGGCACAGCTATGCTAAGAAAGTGGTTGTTCAGTAAGTTTGGTTACCGTTATTAACAATAGGTTTTGATTTCATTGAATGGGCCGGCTTTCCATGTCGGCCCTTTTTTTACTCATTTTTAAATGCTTCTGCGTAAGGATTATAAATTGTGGAAATGAAAAAGATCAGGAGAAGTATAGAAATAGTAATGTTGTTTGTCGGGATTTTTCTGCTCGATGCTTGCTCAAACTCCGGAGAACAGAAAAGGCCAAATATTCTTTTTATTACAACCGAAAACCAGGCTTGGGAAGATGTTCCCGAAAAAAACCTGGACCTGAAATTGCCGGTTATCGGGAAGCTTTTCAAAGAAGCGGCCGTTTTTGAAAATCATTATTGCGCAGCCCCCTTAAGTTTGCCCGCCCGCTATTCCATACTGAGCGGCATGTACCCCCACAAACATCAAATGATGGAGAATGGGGGCAACTGGCTGGCCGAAGGGACCCCGGTATTAATGGAAAAATTGTCGGCAGCCGGTTACCACACCATCGGGATTGGCAATATGCAGTTCAGGCCATGGGAACGAAAAGCCGGTTTCGATAAACGGATTATTGCCGATGGCTATGGCACGGGCGCCAGCGACACCCTGAAACAGGACGACTATTATTTCTTCCTGAAGAAAAAAAAATATACCCGATGGGATTACCTGAAAAATATCGAAAACTCAAAGATTCCGGGAATAAATGCGTGGCCTCTGTCGGATACGCTCGATATTGACAATTATATCGGAACTCAGGCGGTGAATTTTATCCGGGATAAAAAGTTGGGCAAAAGTTCAAATTGGTTTTTATGGGTTTCATTTAATGGCCCGCAATATTCCTGGTCCCCTAATGTTGATCAAACAGAAAAATATCGAATTACAAGTTTCCCGGCCATACGAAGCTGCGAAGGTGAATTGGCCCAAAAACCTTTCGACCAGACCTGTTGCCGATACCAGTTTAACCGGGCAATTGCCGATGCGACTGATGCCGATCCACAAATCCTTCCATCGGTGTTACAGGAAATAAAATCAAGGTTTTATGGAAATTTGTCGCTGATCGACAGTCAGGTGGGAAAAATACTGAACGAACTGAAAAAGCAGGGGCAGCTTGATAATACAATTATCGTTTTTACCTCAACCAACGGTTCAATGCTGGGCGACCACAACCTCTTTCAAAACGGGGTTTTCTACGAACGTTCGGCTCATGTCCCCCTGGCAATTTTGTGGCCCAGGCACTTTAAAAACAGGCGGATAAATGGTTTTACTTCGCATACCGACCTGTTCCCCACATTCATGGAATTAGCAAAGATAACCACCACCGAACCAATCGACGGACAATCGTTGGTGCCGGTATTAAAAGGCGAAAAGAAAGCGCCAGGCCATACTTTTCTGGAAGTTTCAAACGACTTCGCGGTTGTTACCGGTAAATATAAACTGGGATTTTATAAGCCATACAACGAAGGCGAGCTTTACGACCGGAAAGCCGACCCCAACGAATTGAAAAATGTTTTCGGACTTCCTGAATTCAAACAGAAAACCGATTCATTGACGGCTATACTTCAGAATTTTTATCCTGAAATGGCCAATTTGCTTGCAAAACGCTCCGGATATCAACCCCTGGTAAGTAAAGTTCAACTTCGTGACGGGCAAAGTTTATACGATAACGAAACACCCTATTTTCCGGGGCAGGCCTTGAATTTGAAAGTTGATGTTCAGCTAAAGCCCCATGCCAGTGGTCCGATCGTACTTTACAGCATTGAAAATGTTCACGGGTTTTCGTTGTATGCCGAAAATGGCCAGTTGTGTTTCGGGATCAGGAAATGGGGCCGGGAGGAAATTTATCGGATTCCTGAACCCGTTTCGCAGAATAGGTTTCAGCTCGAATTGTCCATCGACACTTCAGGAAAAATGACGGTTAACTCAAAAGGTTTGGCGAAGAGTTTCTGCGTTCAAACCATCTGGCCGCTTACCGTGCAACAGGGACATCCGCAATACCAGTCGCGTTTGCTGTTTGCGGGCAACTCCGAGGCCCGGTGGATCAAACCTTACGGGAAATTGTCTCGCGGGGCAAAGCTCGATGGCGTTGTGAACTCGGCAATCCTCACCACCGGGGCAGCATTTTAGTATTTTCAACGTTATGCTTGCCCGGTTGACCTGCTTGAGTTCAGAAGTGATTATAACTAACTGGAATTGAATCGATAATGATAATTTGTGATGATTTTTTTTAGCCTGGCACAGGCTGTTTTCAACACAAAAGTGCAAGTTATTTGAACATACGGTAAGGCAGTCGGATAAATAATTTTAGTTCTTTAAACTTTCGTTTTTGTCTGTTGCAATTCAGGAAACGATCTGAGTGAATAAAACCCAACTTATAAATTGATGATGAGATTAAACCAAACCCAGGCATTCATTTTAGCGACATTTTTATCAATCCCTATTTTTTCAAATGCTTCGATGGAAAAACAACGGGTTAAGCCAGATAGTATTGAGGTGGTCGATTTTAAGGTACTGCCATTCGAGATTGAAGATGTAAAACTACTTGACGGTCCTTTTAAAAGGGCCACCGAGTTAAATATTAAAACGCTCCTCAACTATGAGCCCGACCGTTTTTTGGCAAAATTCAGGAGCGAAGCCGGTTTGAAACCCAAAGCCGAAAGCTATCACGGCTGGGAAGACAATACCATTGCCGGGCATAGCCTTGGTCATTACCTGACCGCGATTGTTCAGATGTATCAAACCACGGGCGACAAAGAATTTCTGAAAAGGGTAAATTACATCGTTGACGAATTGTACGATTGCCAGAAGGCCGATGGCGATGGATATCTGGGGGCATTCCCAAACGGTAAAAAAATACTTGAAGACCAGGTTGCAAAAGGCGATATCCGATCACAGGGTTTCAACCTGAACGGGATTTGGGTACCTTTTTATACCGAACACAAAGTGATGGATGGTTTGTTCCATGCCTATAAATATTGCGGGAACAAAAAAGCACTGGAAATAAATGTCCGCTTTGCCGATTGGCTGGCAACGGTGGTTAAAAACCTGAATGACAGCCAAATTCAGGACATGCTGAATTGCGAACATGGTGGGATCAATGAGGCGCTGGCCGAGCTTTATGCCTGCACCGGCAACCAAAAATATTTAAAGCTTTCTGAAGTCTTCTATCACAAAGCCATCCTGGATCCGCTTTCGCATGGGGTTGATGTCCTTTCAGGAAAACATGCAAACACCCAGATCCCCAAACTGATTGGGCTGGCCAGGATTTATGAGCTGACCGGGAACCAGGCCGACCGGAAAGCTGCTGAGTTTTTCTGGGACCGCGTGGTAAACCATCATTCGTACGTTACCGGTGGAAATGCGAACCATGAATATTTTGGGGCCGCCGATTCGTTGAACGACCAGTTAAGCGACGAAACCACCGAAAGCTGCAATGTTTACAACATGCTTAAATTATCGGAGCACCTCTTCGAATGGGACGCTTCGCCCAAAGTGGCCGACTACTATGAGCGTGCGCTTTTCAATCATATCCTTTCGTCGCAAAACCCGAACGACGGCCGGGTTATCTACAACCTGTCGCTCGACATGGGCGGCGCCAAAGTTTATCAGGACCCGCAATGGTTTACCTGTTGTGTGGGAACCGGCATGGAAAGCCATTCGAAATACAGCAAGAATATTTTCTATCACAACAACGGTGAATTGTATGTAAGCCAGTTTATTGCATCGGAACTGGATTGGAAAGAAAAAGGAATAAAAGTGCGTCAAATTACGCAGTACCCCGACGAACAAGGAACAACCCTCGAAATTGAAAGCGCCAATCCATTTAAACTGGCATTAAAAATCCGTTATCCGGAATGGGCCCAAAAGGGGATACAAATCCTGGTAAATGGCAACCCGGTAAAAGTCAACGCCATGCCGGGAAGCTTTGTTGAAGTTGGCCAAAATTGGAAAAACGGCGACAAAATTGAAGTGAAATTTCCGTTCACCTTGCGCCTGGAATCCATGCCCGACAATCAAAACCGGATAGCCATATTTAATGGCCCTGTGGTTTTGGCCGGAATTTTAGGCCCCGATCCCGATTCACTCTCAACCGATCCGATGTATGTGCCGGTAATTATGACCAAAGAAAAGAATCCTGAAAAGTGGTTAACCCCGGTTGCAGGCGAAGCCAATACATTTAAAATGCACGATGTTGGACGTCCACGTGATGTGGTGTTAAAACCATTCTACGAAACGAACGAATGCCATTATTCCATTTTCTGGGATACCTACAACAGTGAGGAATGGGATAAATACCAGGCCGAATACCAGACTGAACAGAAAAAGAAAAAAGAAATGGATTCGAAAACCGTCGATCTTTTCCGGATTGGCGAGATGCAGCCCGAACGTGAGCATAATTTCAGGGATGAAAAATCGTGGGTGGTCGAATACAAATCGCGCAAAGCAAGGGAAGCCGATCGTGAAGGTTGGTTCTCGTTCGACATGAAAATTGTCAAAGGTCAGCAAACCGCCCTGGCTGTTGAATATTGGGGCGGATATACCGGCTCAAAAACCTTCGACATTTTGGTCAACGATCAGCTAATTGCCACCCAGAATATTTCAAACACTGCACCTGGCAAATTTATCGACATTGTATATACTATTCCTGAAACCCTGACCGCCGGAAAAGATAAGGTGGCGGTGAAATTTGTTGGGCATGTCGGTCATCGTGCCGGCCCGGTGTTCCAGGTAAGGACAATAAAACTTTAATTCATTAGTGATTATTCTGAATTCGATATGACAAAAATTTTACGAAACGCCTTCCTGATTATTTCTCTCCTGACCGTTGGAAAATGGTCGGCACAGGCGCAGGAAAACATTGCCCCAAAAGCAAGCAATGTGACCACTTCCTACGTTTCGTCGTGGGAAAAACTTTCGGCATTGAACGATGGTTATGAACCGGCAAGTTCTTCGGACAAAGGTCCGGGCGCCTACGGAAACTGGAGCTCAACAGCAAATTACAACAAATGGAACTGGGTGGAATACGATTTCAGCCAATATTATGAAATGACCCAATCGGATGTGTACTGGTGGACCGATGGCGGAGGAATCCAAATCCCCTATTCAACTTACCTGATGTACTGGAACATTTCGAATGGCGATTGGGAAAAAATAGGATCGGCTTCGGGCAATGGAATCCTGGCCGATCAATACAACATCACCACTTTCGACAAACTGCTGACCAACAAAATCCGCCTGTACTGCGTCAGTAAAGCCGCAGAAGGAATCCTGGAATGGAAAGTCTGGGGAAAAGCGGGGGAACAAATTCCGTCGCTTTCTACTTTCACGATCGACCAACCTCTGGCAAAAGGTACGACCAGCCGGATAACGCTTAACGCTACCAACGCTTCAAAAGTTCCGGTTTCAGGCTATGTTTTCAAGCTCGACGCGACAATAACCAATTTGCTTTCAGCGATTAACGAAACATATAGCATCGATGGGAAACAGGTAACGACCAGTCTTTCAGGATATGAATTGCCAGCAACCGACGGTTCAGGCAACACTTCGTTTGAGGTTACGTTACCTGCAACGATTGATCCGAAAGATGGGCTGGGCCTTACCGTTTTTTTCAATAACGGATATACTGCCATGGGCTCGGCCAGTTTTTACGAAGAAGGCAAAACGCCTCCTGAATTATCGGCCAATGTAACATTGAATACCGTTGATACCCCCATTGAAATCAGCTTTTCGGATGACCCCGACTGGCGTTCGGCGGTAACTTCAGTACTGGTTGACAATGTGCCCCTTCGCGCAGCCGATTTTGATCTTTCTTCCGGAAAATTGACCTTGAAGCCGGATGCCGGAAACGAAGCACTAACCAAAGCCGGGACCAAAACCGTTTCGGTCGAGGCAACCGGGTACAAATCGGCACAGGTTTCGCAAACCATCCGGAATGGTGCGATCAGCGCTGCAAAATCGCTGGTCGATACATCGGTCAGGCTCTACCGGCCATCCGTTTCTTCGATTAAAGTTACGGCCTGCGATCGGTTTTCGAACCCGGTTTCAGGATATGTTTTTAAGTATAATGCAACGGTGGCCAATACGAATCCGGCAACGGCAGAATCCTATAAAATTAATGGCGAAACAGTTACAGCATCGGTTTCAGGTCGGGTTTTGGCAGCGACTGATGCCAATGGCATAACGAACATCAGCTTAAGTATTCCGGCAGTTGTCGATAAAAACGACGGAATTGAAGTGGATGTTGAACTGAACGAAGGCTCAGCAAGCCTGAACCAGGTTGTTCGTTATGAGCATTCAGTTACCGAAAAGGAAATTTACATTGCTACTGATTTAAAAAGCCATTCAGACTGGAGCCTGGATAAAACGGCGCAATCCGACAATTTTGTTCTTTTCTGGGGAAACAAAACAGGTATCGACCCGTCGAAACCATCCAACGGTGGTGAGCGTTTCGACCCGCAGGCGATTCTCAAAGAACTCGAAGGATTTTTGAGTTTTTATGTCGATACCATGCACTTTATTACCAACAAGGAAACCGGGAACATGGCTAAATACAAGTTTATTATTGTTTTAATGAACACCTGGAACAGTGGTTTTACCGGAACAACCCCAACCGGAGGTTCGTGGGACGATGTTATCGGCACCATGTGGGTCCCGCCTTCAAATGCCACCGGTTTTGTGATGGCCCACGAATTTGGGCACATGTGCCAGGCCATGATCCCCATTCAATATCCCGGACATGGCATCAAAAACAAAGACGATAACCACCAGGTCGGCATGTTCTGGGAAGCGTGTGCCAATTTAATGGCCTACGAGGTAACCGGTCAACTGGGGAACATTTTGACCAATCATTTTATGAATACCGCTTCGATGCAATACTTGTCAACGGTGAATTACCGTCAATACGAAAGTTCGTTCTTCCCCATGTATGTCATCGAACAGTTTGGTTACGATGCTTTCGGGAGGTTGTGGCGGATGGCCGAACCCGGCGACCATCCGGTTGACGCTTTTATGAAAGCAATGTCGATGACCCGCAACCAGGTCAATAAAGAAGTGGCCAAATATGCCATGCACGATGTAACCTGGGATTATTCGTGCGGAAAAACCATGCGCAATTTCCTGAATGGCCTCGACCCTTCGCAAAATTTTCGTCAATATACTTATCCTGATACCATTCCCGGAGAGGAAAATACGTTCATCGTTCCGCGCGAAATGGCTCCCGGCGATTATGGGTACAACATTATCCCGTTATTTCCCGACAATGGGGCAAGCACGGTGACTGTTCAGCTTTCAGGATACAACAATCCGGCGGTGCCAGGTGGATGGAGCTACGGTTTTGTTGCTGTTGATGCGGATGGGAAACCCCGCTACAGCGACGTTTTTACCGAAGCTGATGCTCAGGCAAATTTCACGATCGGCCCGAATGATAAACTCTTCTATCTGGTTGTTGCCGCAACTCCCCAATCGAGCCACACTTATACCTGGTCGCCAAGCTGGCCCCAGATTTATCGTTACCCCTATCAGTTTAAATTAACCGGGGCTTTGCCTGCCGGCCGCAAACCCGGATACAATCGTTTCAAATCATCTTTTGCCGGTGCGCCGCATACCAATGGGGGCGGATGGGTTGCATCAACCGCGGTTGTTGACCAAAGTGTGTTTGTCGGCCCAAATGCCCAGGTGGCCGGAAGTGCAAAAGTGACTGGCAATGTGCGTATTGAAGATTTTGCAGTTGTCCGCGATAATGCCGTGGTCTCCGGAAATGCCATTATCCGTGGAAATGCCATTGTCGGGCTAAAATCTACGGTGACCGACCATGCGGTTGTCGAAAAATCGGCCAGGGTTTACGGTGGGATAATTTCAGGAAAAGCAGTGGTTACCGGAAGTGCGGCAGCATTTAATTGTACGGTTTCCGATAGCGCGGTGGTAAAAGACCTGGCCTGGCTTTCAGGAGCAAAACTGGCCGGTTCGGAAATTGTGGGGGGCGACATTGAAACAGCCCCTTCGTGTACCGACGGAATTTACCTGCAAACAGCGCGCACGGCTTGCGATGGAAAAAACTGGGTGGCAGCCAATAACGACATCAACCCGGATGTGGCCGATTACATTTATCCGCAAGGCGACATACCGACAGCTCCATTCTCGCTGGTGGCCGACTCGGTGGCTTCCGGCTTCGTGAACCTGAGCTGGGGCGGTTCAAAAGACGACGATCATGTGAATTATTTGGTTTTCAGCAATGGAAATGTCGTTGCACGCTCATCAGGCCCAAAGGCCACTGTTTCAGGCCTGAACGTTGGAACTGGCTACACCTTTACCGTTCGTGGAATTGATGTGGCCGGAAATGTTTCAGGCGAAAGTTATCCGTTGAAGCTGACCACACTGGTTACCGGTTCAAAAAAAGACCTTTCAGCCGGAAAATACAAGATTTATCCAAATCCGGCGAACGATCATTTTTCGGTGCTGTTGCCGGGCCAGTCGGGCCAGGTCTCGGTTTACAACAATTGTGGGCAAATGGTTTATTGCAAGCCATTTACCGATGAAGAAAATATTAAAAAGTCTGAATTGGGCGAGGCCGGGATTTATTTTGTAAAGCTCACTTGTCCCGAATTTTCGGTGGACGAAAAAATAGTTGTTCAATAAATCTAACAGAACCAAAATGAAATCAATTCTATTCTTTGCCGCAATCTTCATACTGGGCCAGCACATCGGATGGGCGCAAGCCCAATATACCGATGCCGGAAACGGAAATCCACTGGTTCCGGGCTATTTTGCCGATCCGACCATCAAAAAATTTGGAGACACCTATTATTTGTATGCAACCACCGACGGGATTAAGCTGGCTTCGGGCGAGCCACAGGTTTGGATCAGCAAAGATTTTGTGAACTGGTACGACTACGAAATGGACGTTCCGCTCCCCAAAAACCTAACCAATTGCTGGGCGCCTGATGTGGTTCAGGGAAGCGATGGCAAGTACTATTATTTTCAGGGAAATTGTGAGGCTGGCTGTAACATTTACGGCTACGTTTCCGATTCGCCGATGGGGCCATGGGCCAGTTTGAACGGAGGGAAAGCGGTGATCCCGGTCGGTACCGGGGTCAAAGACCTTCCGGCCCTCGACGCCCAATATCTGGTTGACGATGATGGTTCAATTTACGCCTATTTTGGAACCTGGATAACTTCCTTCTCGGGAATGGGCTGGGCCAAGATTAATCCGGCTGACCATTATTCGATTCTTTCCAGCGGTTCAATCCCAATTGCACAGATCCCGAAAGCTTTTGAAGCGGCCTATCCCATGAAACGCAACGGGAAATATATCCTGATGTACTCTTCGGGCGATTGCCGTTTAAGCACCTACACCGTGAGCTATTCCTACGGGAACAGCCCGATCGGACCTTTCACTCCCGGTGCAAATTGTCCAATTCTCCAGACCAATCCAGATAAAACCATTGATAGTCCGGGGCACCATTCCGTGCTGAAGGAAGGCGATAATTACTATATGGTTTATCACCGCCACGATAACCCGCACAGTTCGGGGGGCGAATTCAGGCAGGTTTGTGCCAACCCGATGATTTTTGCCAACGACTCGACCATTCTTCCCATTAAGGAAAACCACGAAGGCATTGGGTACCTTGCTACCAATCAAATTCCATATACCGATCTGGCATACAAGTCAAAAGCGTCAGCCACTTCGTATTACCATTTGGTTGCCGCCAGCACCAAATTTACCAACGGGGCGACTGATTATAAGTATTTACCGGAATATGCCACCGACAACAACAACGGCACCATGTGGAAAGCCGGAACCAATTTATTGCCTCAATCGCTGGTAATCGACCTCGGCAAGACGCTTGAAATTCGTCGGGTAATGACCCAGTTCGAATATCCCACATTCTATTACCAATACAAAATTGAGTGTTCGGCAGATAGCGCATCCTGGACCTCGTTTTCTGATAAAACAACCAACCGGCGTAGCGGGTGCCCAATGATCGACGACGGCTCAGCCAGTGCACGGTATGTCAGGATAACAGTGACCGGGACCGAAAAAGCCGGTTTATTCGCCGCAATCTGGAACGTGAAAATCTACGATACGCTATTTGATGTTCCGGCATACCAAAATAAGGAAGTTGCCGCCGGACCGGTTTCATTGGGAAAAGGTAACTTGCTGATGAACCTTGATGCAAGCGCCTGTGACTATGGGACAATGACCACAAACCCGGCAAATACCGGAAGCCTTGGCGGAAGCTTTGCAAGAGGTGGAACGTGTGCTGTTGCCTGGCTCGATAGTGTGAAATCGATAAAATTTAATGGAAGTTGTTTCCTGAAATTATCGGTTACCGCCCCCCAGAGCTTGAGCTGGAATTCGCCATATACCGCTTCCTGTTGGGTGAATAACCCAAAAATAGGAGCGGGGGAATGCCTGATGACCTGGGATTCACGCGATAATATGCTTCAGGGTTCATACACGGCCCTGATGTACGGAACAGGCAATTATGGTGCTGTGGCCCATGGCGATGGTTACGTCGATCTGGCCTATGGAAAAGTTCCTGTGGCGGCCAAATGGCATCACATTGCCGTAACGTTCGACGGGATGCTCGAAACGGTGTATGTCGATGGCGTGATCAATTCACAAGCCCCGATAAACCTGTTTGTAGCCAGCAGTTCAATCTTGATCGGTCAATCAGGCAATTCGGTCGAAAACTTTACCGGTTACATGGCCAATGCCCAATTGTTCGACAAGACACTGACCGCAACTGAAATTGCCGAACTGATGAAATCAACAGCTCCGCCCAAAGTTGCCGATCCCAACTCAACCGCAGTTGTTGATACACAGAAGAAGGAAAGCAACAAATTAAAGGTTTCCTATCAGCCTGGCAATAGCAACATACTGGTTTCAAGCACGGAAGATACTTCAGGAAAAGTTATTAACCTCGTCGGAATGGATGGCCGTTTGGTTTCATCGGGTAAGTTCAACAGCTCATCGAATATTGAACTGCCGGTTCAGGACAAAGGCGTTTACATCCTGGTGATGAAAAGCAGTACCGGTACGTATAGTCAGAAACTGGCAATTTATTAAGCAGTGTCCGGCTTCATCAAATCCGGAGAATAGTGCCAAAGCGAAAAAGTATGAAAGCAAAGCAGTCTTAGGTACTTTGTAACATGCGGGTAAACGATCACTATTATTTATCGGACTGATGTTTTTAGAACACAGATTTTTGGAATGAGAGAGAAAAGTAAAAGCAGGTGTCTTATAATTCGTTTTTAAGCGCCTGTTTTTCAAACTCTAAAAATGAATTTATCTAAAAAGACATAAGAAACACAATGATGAAACTTTTAACTCATTTGAATCACCGGAGGATCCTGTTCCTTTTCAGTTTTGTTTTGGCAGCGGCAACGACCATCCGTGCACAGGACCATGATTACCCGATCCAGCCGGTGCCCTTTACTTCGGTAAAACTGACCGATAACTTTTGGGAACCCAAAATCAAGATTAACCACGACGTTACGATCCCTCATGCGTTGGAACAATCGAAGAACCGGATCCTGAATTTTGAGATTGCGGCCAAACTAAAATCAGGAAAGTTTGCGTCATCGTATCCTTTCGACGATTCAGATGTTTACAAAATCATTGAAGCAGCCAGCTATTCGTTACACTATTTTCCTGACCCACAGCTTGAAGCAAAGATTGATTCTTTGATCGACATCATCGGGTTGGCGCAGGAGCCCGATGGCTATTTATACACCTGCCGGACGATGAATTCGTTCCCGAACGATTGGTCGGGCACTTACCGCTGGGAAAACGAATCGGTTTTAAGTCACGAAACTTACAATTTGGGGCATTTGTTCGAATCGGCCTGTGCTTATTTTCAGGCCACAAAAAAAGATAAATACCTGAAAATTGCGGTTAAAGCGGCTGACCTTCTGGATAAAGACTTTGGATGGGGAAAACTTGAAGTTTATCCGGGTCATCAGGTTGTTGAGCTGGGATTGGCACGGTTATACCGGCTCACCGGGGAAATAAGGTACCTCAATTTGGCCAAGTTTTTTCTCGACGTCAGGGGGCCTGGTGGCGAAGAATATTGTCAGGCCAATCAAAAAGTAGTCGATCAGACCGAGGCTGTCGGACATGCTGTGCGGGCCGTTTATATGTATTCCGGGATGGCCGATGTGGCTGCCCTGAAAAATGAACCGTCTTATGTGACCGCCATTGATAAAATCTGGGGCGATATTGTTCATTGCAAACTTTATGTAACCGGCGGAATTGGGGCTTCGGGCGGGAACGAAGGTTTCAACGGGGCTTACAACCTGCCAAACAGCTCGGCCTATTGCGAAACCTGTGCTTCGGTCGGGAACATCTATTTTAACCAGCGGCTTTTCCTGTTGCACGGCGATGGCAAATACATCGATATTCTGGAACGGACCCTGTACAATTCATTGCTGTCGGGCATTTCGCTGTCGGGCAACCGTTTTTTTTATTCGAATACGCTGATGTCGTCGGGCAATCAGCAGCGAAGCGTTTGGTTCGATTGTGCCTGTTGCCCACCCAACATTTCTCGGCTGATCCCTTCGGTTCCCGGGTACATTTATGGGCAAACAGCCGACACGTTGTATGTCAACTTGTTTATGGACAATACAACTGATATTTCGCTAAACGGGGCTCCGCTCGAAGTCATCCAAAAAACAAACTATCCGTGGGACGGGAATATTGACATTGCACTCAAACCCCAACAAAGCCGGAATTTTACCGTGAAAGTCCGCATACCGGGCTGGGCCAGGAACGAACCTGTTCCCGGCGATCTGTACACGTTTCAGGATGCGAACAGTGATGCCCCCAGCCTGAAAATCAACAATCAACAAGTTGGATATACTTTGGTTAAGGGGTACGCGGTTTTACAGCAAACCTGGAACCCGGGCGATGTTATAACCCTGAATTTGCCCATGTCGCCCCGAAAAGTTGTTGCCAACAATCAAATTACTGACGACAGGGGACGGATCACCGTTCAGCGCGGGCCCATGGTTTATTGTGCCGAAGGCATTGACAATGGTGGGAAAGTATTGAGCCTGAACCTTGGTAAAAGCGCCACATTTACCGATTCGTTCGAAGCCGGCGTGCTCAATGGTACCGAAATGATAAAAACGCATACCGTTGAAACCGATGGGAGTGCGGGTCGCGAAATCAAATTAATTCCGTATTTCCTCTGGAACAACCGGGGCAGTTCTGAAATGGCAGTCTGGCTGTCGGCCAACGAGCCTAAAGTTCAGCCCGATTCCCTGGTCCTGATTACCGATACCAATGGGAATACAGCCAGTACAAATTATGTTTCGTCGTGGGAGAACCTTGCCGGGATTTATGATTTGTACGATCCTGTAAATTCCGGGGATAAAGGTCAAAGCGCATTTGGGAACTGGTCTTACGATAGTTCTACGATAGGTGCCTGGAACTGGGTAGAATATACTTTTCCAACCGCTAAAACCATCAGTTCGTCAGAAGTTTACTGGTGGGACGATAATCAGGGGATTACACTTCCTGACTCGTGTTACCTTTCGTATTTCGACCCGGCGTCCGGTAAATTTGTCGCAATCAGCGGGACCTCAGGGAGCCAGAAAAATGGCGGGATAAAATGGGATACCTACAATTATTGCCACTTTAAGGCAGTCCCAACAACTCAAATCCGCCTGAACTTCATTGGGAACCAGAAAGCACAGGGAATTTTGGAATGGAAAGTTTATACACCCTCAAAATTAACTTCCAGTATTCCTGAGCTTCCAAACCCCGGCAAATTTCAGGTTTTTCCAAATCCGGTTACCGATCAGTTGAAAATTGTATCTTCAGGAACCCAAAAATCGGTCATCGAAATTTTTAACACTTCCGGGGCAATGGTTTATTCATCATGTTTTTCAGGAAGTACAGAAATAAATGCTTCCGACATTGGGCCAAAGAATATGTATGTCCTGAAAATCAGTTGTACAGGAACATCCGTGTGCAGAAAAATTGAAGTAAATTAGTTGAAAACCTATCCAAAAAAATTGAAATGAATAGAAAATCATTCCACCGCTTTTTAATTTCAGTACTTGTCATATTCCTGACAGGAGTATTTGCCCACGCGGGGACTCCGGTAAAAAAAGGAGTTGGTTATCCTATTTCCCCGGTTCCGTTTACTGCTGTGAAAGTAACCGATGCTTTCTGGGGGCAGCGGCTGAAGGCTAACCGCGAGGTTACTATTCCGCTGGCTTTCAGCAAATGTGAGGAAACAGGGCGGTACCAAAACTTTGTGAAGGCGGCCCATCCGAGTGATACCACAAAAGTTACCGGCTTCCCGTTCGATGACACCGACGTGTATAAAACCATTGAAGGCGCAAGCTATTCGATGCAGACCTTCCCGAACAAAAAACTGGATAAATACATCGACAGTGTGCTGGTTCTTGTGGCTGCTGCCCAAGAGCCTGATGGCTATCTGTACACGGCCCGCACCATGAATCCCAAACATCCGCACGAATGGGCCGGAAGCAAACGCTGGGAAAAGGAAGAGGATCTGAGCCACGAACTGTACGACCTGGGGCACATGGTTGAAGGGGCTATCGCGCATTATCAGGCAACCGGAAAACGGAATTTTCTGGATATTGCCATTAAATATGCCGACTGTGCAGTCAGCGAAATTGGGCCAAACCCCGGTCAGGTTGTTGTGGTCCCCGGCCATCAGATTGCTGAAATGGCGCTCGCCAAACTTTATGTGGTTACAGGCGAAAAGAAATACCTTGACCTGGCGAAGTTTCTTCTAGACAAACGTGGATACACCGAAAAGAAAGATGAATACAGTCAGTCGCACAAGCCGGTTCTCGAACAGGACGAAGCAGTGGGACATGCTGTCCGCGCTGAATACATGTATTCAGGAATGGCTGATGTGGCGGCATTAACAGGAGATCAAGGTTACATCAATGCCATAGACCGTATTTGGGACAATATTGTGAACAAAAAATTATACATCACCGGTGGCGTTGGGGCAACCGGAAACGGTGAAGCGTTCGGTAAAAATTACGAGTTGCCCAATATGTCGGCCTATTGCGAAACCTGTGCCGCTATCGGAAACGTTTACCTCAATTACCGTTTGTTCCTGTTGCATGGCGAGGCCAAATATTACGATGTGCTGGAACGCACGCTATACAACGGATTGATCAGTGGCGTATCTCTGGATGGTGGCGGTTTCTTTTATCCCAATCCGTTGGAGTCGATGGGCCAGCATCAGCGTCAGCCCTGGTTTGGGTGCGCTTGTTGTCCGTCGAATATATGCCGCTTCATTCCTTCTGTTCCCGGATATATTTATGCCACTCGTAACAGCGATGTGTATGTTAACCTTTTCATGGCCAACAGTTCTGAAATTAAAGTAAATGGCAAGCAGGTTTCACTGAAGCAGGCGACCAATTACCCCTTGAGTGGCGATGTAAGCATGGAAATAACGCCCAAAGGCAAACAGGATTTCAACCTGAAAATCCGTGTTCCGGGATGGGTCAGGGGATCGGTGGTTCCGGGCAATCTATACAGTTATGCCGATAAGAAGACCTTGGGTTTCAGCATTAAAGTGAATGGCCAGCCGGTAGAAAGTACGCTCGAAAAGGGATATTTTACGATCAACCGTACCTGGGCGAAAGGCGATATAGTGGAAATTCATTTTGATATGGAACCCCGCACTGTAAAAGCCAATCCTCAGGTGGAAGCCGACAGGGGGAAAGTTGCCGTTGAACGCGGCCCGCTGGTGTATTGTGCCGAATGGCCCGACAACAATTTCAGCGTATTGAGTGTGATTATGAACAAAAAGCCGGAGTTTACGGTGGAAAACAAACCGGATTTGCTTTACGGCATCGACCAGATTCAAACCGATGCACAGATATTGAGCTATGATACCCGTGGGCGCCTGGTTGCAAAAGATGTGAAACTGAAAATGATCCCGTATTATGCCTGGGCTCATCGTGGCAGCGGCGAAATGGCAGTTTGGTTATCAAACGACCTGAGTTCTATCCGCCCGGTTATGCCCCCAACCATTGCTTCCGAAAGCAAAATAAATGCTTCGCACAACGTGAAATCCATCTCAGCCATTCACGATGGGCTTGTTCCAAAAGACGAGAACGACCGCACCATTCCTTATTACCATTGGTGGCCAAAAGAAGGAACAACCGAGTGGATTTCATACGATTTTGAATCTGAAAAGACGGTCAGCAGTTCAACCGTTTACTGGTTCGACGATGCGCCATGGGGCGGGTGCCGGGTGCCCCAATCCTGGAAAATTTTCTATAAAGATAAAGTCGGGGAATGGATCCCCGTTGAAAATACAGTCCCTTACGGAGTGGAAAAAGGCATTGGCAACGAAGTTGTTTTTAAGCCTGTTGCTACCAAAGCACTTAAAATAGAAGTGAAACTTCCGGAGAAGAATGCTGCTGGCATCTATGAATGGGAAGTCGATTAAGAGTTTTCAGTCTCAGTTTCGGTTGCCCGGTCGGCTTTTGAGAATACTGAACGGGTATCATTTGAATAACCGTGGTTGTGAATCCGGGCAGATGAAACAAATGAGGTTGAAACCCTGAAAGGGTTGAAACGTGTCACTTAACTTGAATTAATTTTAACAGTCAGTCAATCATTTAGTTACTTAATGAAAAATATATTCATACTTATTTTGGCTTTGAGTTTTGGATCGTGCATCCAAAACGAAGATAAATTAAGTGCCCCGTTAAAACCGGTGCCTTTTACTGCTGTCCATTTAACCGATCAGTTTTGGGCGCCAAAAATTGAGATCAACCGCACCGTATCTATTCCGTCGGCCTTCAGGAAATGTGAAGAAACCGGGCGGATGGATAATTTCGCGCTGGCCGGGGGATTGATCAAAGGCGAACAAAAAGGCGATTTCCCGTTTGACGACACCGATGTTTATAAAGTGCTGGAAGGCGCTTCATACACCCTGGCTGTAAAATATGATAAAAAACTGGACACTTACCTCGACAGCCTGATCACCTTAATTGGCGCGGCACAGGAAAAAGACGGCTACCTTTACACCTGCCTGACAAATAAATGCGAACGCTTGCGCCCCTGGTACGGAAAAGGCCGTTGGGACCGTCTGAACAGTCACGAACTGTACGATTGCGGGCACTTGTATGAAGCCGCCGTGGCCCATTTTCAGGCAACAGGGAAACGAACTTTACTCAACATTGCACTGAAAAATGCCGATTTGGTGAACACCGTTTTTGGCCCGGGCGAAGGGCAGAAAAAAGTTCCCTCCGGACATCCGATTGTTGAAATGGCCCTGGTCAAACTTTATCGGGTAACCGGCGAAGAGAAGTACCTGAAACTGGCCCGTTTTTTTATCGACCAAACCGGGAAAGGGACTGACGGCCATAAACTGAGCGAATACAGTCAGGACCACAAACCAATTGTTGATCAGGACGAAGCCGTTGGACACGCTGTACGTTTTGGATACCTGTATTCAGGAGTAACCGACGTTGCCTCACTGATGCACGACAAGGCCCTGATGGATGCCGCAAAACGTGTCTGGGAAAACGTGGTTTCCAAAAAATTATACATTACCGGAGGTATTGGCTCGCGGGCGCAGGGCGAAGGTTTTGGCCCGAACTACGAACTGCCAAACATGACAGCCTATTGCGAAACTTGTGCTTCCATTTCGAATGTTTTCTGGAATTACCGGCTGTTCCTGAACGAAGGAAGTTCGAAATATTTCGATGTGCTGGAACGTGCACTTTACAACGGGGTAATTTCAGGAGTTTCACTCAGTGGCGACAAATTTTTCTACGATAACCCACTCGAATCGGCCCACAACCACGAACGCGCGCCCTGGTTTGGCTGTGCCTGCTGCCCCGGTAACATTACCAGGTTTATGGCTTCGGTGCCTGGATATGTTTACTCAACCGATGGGCACAATATTTATGTGAACCTGTTTGCCGCCGGGACGGCGAATATCCCGCTCGGAAAAGATACCATCGGTCTCAGGCAACAAACCCGCTACCCCTGGGATGGGAAAGTGGTCATTGTTGTTGACAACTCGGGAAAAGATCGTTTTGGCCTGAAAATACGCATCCCCGGATGGGTCCACAATCATGCAGTTCCGTCTGATTTGTACACGTTTACTGATCGGGATGCCGCAGAATATTCCATCCGGATAAATGGGAAAAGAACATCTCCTGAAATATGGAATGGTTACGCAATTCTGAAGCACCGGTGGCAAAAAGGCGACCAGGTCGAGATCAATTTCCCGATGCCGGTTCACAAAATTGAAGCCAATCAGCAGGTGGCCAACGACCGGGGCAAACTGGCTTATCAGCGAGGCCCGGTGGTGTATTGTTTCGAAGATAAAGACAACAACAACGGTTGGATGTTCGATGAGTTTGTTTCGCCTGAAACGCCTGTCGAAAGTAAGTTTGAGGAAAACCTGTTGGGCGGGGTGGTGACCCTTTCGATGAATGGCAGCAAAGTAAGCCGGTCGGGCGATTCAAAAACTGTTGAACCGGTTATCCTGAAAGCTATTCCATATTATTCATGGAACAACCGTGGCGCATCCAACATGCTGATTTGGATGCCAAGTCAGGAAGCTTCGGTTGTTGTTAAACCGTTGCCATCGCCGGCCGATTCGGCCAGGACAATGTCATCAAGCGGCTATGCCTCAGGCCTAAACGACGGTTTCGACCCAAAAAACTCAGGCGACACCGACAAATCGTATTTCTACTGGTGGCAGAAAAATGGTTCAGAAGAAACTGTTGAATACCAGTTTAAAGAACCGGTCGTGCTTTCTGAAACCTCGGTATATTGGCTGAACATGGATCATTACGACGGAAATTTCAGGGTGCCTGAAAACTGGCAACTTCAATATCAGGATAAAACCAAAAAGTGGCTTCCTGTTGAAACTTCGGATCGTTACGGGGTAAAGATGGATTGCTACAACAGTATAAATTTTAAACCAGTGAAAACTTCGGCGCTCCGCATTGAGGCTAAATTGCAGAAAGACAACTCAGGCGGGATTCTGGAATGGAAAGTGAAATAAGTGGCCGGAAACCGGAAGTCAGGAAACAGCATTCAGCTTTTCAATCAGAAATTTTGGATTTGATACTTTACAGATACAACTAACTCCATAAAAATAAACAACAAACAATGAAACGATTTTTAAAATTTTACTTTCTGCTTTTTACCGCTGCTTTGTGCATCACGAGCCAAACCAGCGTATTGGCTAAAGTAAGTTATTCAGGAATTTCTTCGGAATTTGATGCCATTGGTTCTACTGAAGTTGATTCGGTACAAAACATTGCCTTGAAAGCAGTGGTTACAACTTCGTACGTTTCCTCCTGGGAAACTCTGGGTGCGGTGAACGATGGGTTTCAACCAACAAAATCGACCGACAAAACACATGGCGCTTACGGCAACTGGAATGGGGATGCCAGTTACAATACCTATAACTGGGTGCAGTATGAGTGGACAAATCCACAAAAATTTTCTTCAACTTCGGTTTACTGGTGGACCGATGGAGGTGGCATTGGACAGCCAACCGACGCTTATGTTGAATATTGGAATGGTAGTTCGTGGACAAAGGCAGGTAGCATCGGGATCGCATTAAATCAGTACAACACGCTTGCCCTGAATATACTTTCTACAAAAATCAGGATCAGCATGATCAGTAAAACGGCTACCGGAATTCTGGAATGGCAGGTGATGGGTACCGAGGGCGCACCATGTCCGGCAACGGCCCTGACCCCATTTGTTCAGATTAACAAAGATACGCTGAGACAGACCAGCATCGCAAGTGTGTTAATTGGCGATTCTGTCCGTTTTAATCTCGAGCCTCAAAGTGGCGGACAGTGGAACTGGACAGGTCCTGCCGGATTTGCGGCATCAGGCAGCGATGTTTTATTAACCAATATTCAAACCAATCAGGCAGGTACTTACTCGGCAACTTTTACAAATGATTGTGGCACACCAACAAATCAGTACTTTTATTTGACGGTTAATGAAAATTTTAACGGCGAAGCATATACCTGGCCGTCGTTTAGCCCGGCACTGAATTATAATTTCAAACAGGAATTTCCAAATCTGGCGGAACCCACCAAAGATTTAGATGATTGTCCAAGTGTTGTGGGAACTCAATCTTCAGGATGGTGGACTTTTAAATGGGGGCCGAAAGCCAAATCTGTAATTACCAGTGCGGCCATTACCCCATTGCTTGCACGCATGAACAAAGACTTTGCCTATTTCCGCGATGTGATGGGATGGCCACCCGATAAACGGGCAAAAAATGGGTATCGCAGCGCCATATATCTTTACGGATCAGGACTTTGTACCGACAATGCCGACTCTACCGCATTGGGTGGCTGGCAGAGCGCCATTAATTATAAAGGAGAGAGTTGGCCGATGATTTCGGCATCCTATTATCCGATCTATTGTTTTGACCCTGCATGTAAATACAGCGACAAGGTATCACAGCAGGGTGGTATGGTCCATGAGGGGATTCATGCCGTATTGGCCGACCTTCCGGGCGCAAAGAATTCAGCCTGGTTTCAGGAAGGTGGAAATACATGGTTACAGCAGGAAGCTGCTGCATTGCAGTCGGGCGATTTCAGCAGTATGGGATTTCTGAATGGCTGTGCATTTATCGCCCCTTTTATGCCGATCGAATGTTACAGCGGCTGGCTTCAGGACGATAGTTTTGGTGGCCCGTCAGCCGAAGGCGTTAACATGTTTAATGGAAGCACGCAAATCTGCACCTGGCGGAAATTTTTGGGTGGAACACAATATGGGAACACCTTTCCCGTATTTTTGGGGACAACCTTGGGCAAAGGCAGTGTGCCATGGATTTGGAGGTATTGTAAATCGAGGGTTTTGGAAGGCATGGCCGATTCATTGGGCGATGTCCAGATCCGCCGTTTGATTTCAGAATACCGGGCCAAACAGGCATTGGTCGATTTCGGCGAATGGACCGGTGCTGTGAAAAACCTTCTGAATGACGATTTCAAAATGTCAATCGGGGCCGAATGGAAACCTTCGTGGCTCACCCCGGTAACCTGGATTGCCACACCTTATGCAAAAACTACCAATGACGGGAACGGATTATTGACTCCTGAATACCGTACAACTCCCGGATGGTCGGGCGCGAACCAAATTCCATTGCATGTTTCAGGCAGTATGGCAACCGTTTATTTTCAGCCTGCCGGCGCCGATATGACCTGTCAGCTTTGCTACCGTACAAAAGAAGGCGACGTGGTTTACAGCCATCTTGTTTTTGGAGGGGAATGCAGCATAAAACTGGATAAAGCTCCGGCCAACGGAGTGGTTTTCGCCGTGATTTGCAATACCGACTATGTTTATCAGGGCGAAGCAACCCGAAAGGCGCATTTCGATTACCGGCTCAAGCTTGGAAAAGGAATTGACCGAATAGCAGATATTTACCTGAAATGGTACGACTGGACCAAGAATATTGTTGAAGCGCCGACTTCAGTTCAGGTTACTGAAAAGGCCAATGGACTGGACGCGCTTATTTATCCAAACCCCGTTGACAATGAGGATGGTGTGCTGAATATCAAATTTAAGGCGACCGTAACTGAACCAGTATCAGTAAAAATTATCAACTTGCAGGGTCAGGTGGTTTATGAAACGTCAGTAAAAAACGACGTGATTTTAAATACTCAGGGATTGCTGAAACAGGGCGCTTATTTTGTGGCGCTTCAGACAGCGCAGAAGGCAAATATTTCAACCTATAAACTAATTGTCAGATAGCAAGTTGATTGGGTTACTGATCGGACGGCTCAACGTCATCCGATCAGTTCTATCCACAACCATAAACAATAGAAAAATGAAACGAGCCATGAGAATTACTTCTCACAAAGGAGAATGATTCTTGGCGAGTTCTCCCGATGGATCGGGACAAGCTATCTGGCAATTAAAAAAACAAAATCTAAACAGATGAAAACAAAATTCTTTGGGATGATTGCTCTCATTGTGATCTTGGCGATGAGCAGCAAGGCACAAAAACAGGAAGACCTGGCAAAAACCCCGCCGATGGGCTGGAACAGTTGGAACAAATTTGGCTGCAATGTCAGCGAAAAACTCATCCGTGAAATGGCCGATGCCATGGTCGAAAACGGGATGCTCGAAGCCGGGTACAAATACATTGTGATTGACGACTGCTGGCAGGTTGGCCGCGATTCGCTGGGCAATATTATTCCTGATCCAGAACGTTTCCCTTCAGGAATGAAAGCATTGGCCAGCTACATTCATGGCCGGGGCTTGAAATTCGGTATCTATTCCTGTGCCGGATCATTGACTTGCCAGGGACGCCCGGGTAGCCGCGGGTACCAGTTTCAGGATGCACGCACCTACGCCAAATGGGGTGTCGATTACCTCAAGTTCGACTGGTGTTCGGATGAGGGACAGAATGCCAAAGCGGCCTACAAAACCATGAGCGATGCGCTGAAAGCCAGCGGAAGGCCGATCGTTTTCTCGATTTGCGAGTGGGGCGAAAGCAAACCCTGGGAATGGGGTGAAGGCATTGGAAACCTGTGGCGTACTACGAATGATATCAGAGATTGCTACCAATGTACCTTCGATTGGGGCGGACTTGGCGTACTGGATATTATTGACAAGGAAGCCGAACTCCAGCGATTTGCCGGGCCCGGTCATTGGAACGATCCCGACATGCTCGAGGTGGGCAATGGCGGCATGACCGTTGACGAATATAAAACCCACTTTTCGATGTGGGCCATGCTTGCCGCACCACTAATGGCCGGAAACGATATCCGGAATATGGATGCTTCAACAAAAGAAATTCTGACCAATGCCGATGTAATTGCCGTTGACCAGGATGCTTTGGGACAACAGGCCACCAAATTTATAGACATGGGCGAATACGAAATCTGGGCGAAACCACTTTCGAATGGCGAGGTTGCCGTTTGTTTTATGAACCGCACCAATCAACCGTGGAAGCTCGATTACGACTGGAAAAAGCAAACCATGTATTTCGCCACCGAAGTGAATGTGTACAAGAAAGTGTATAACGTGTACGATGTGTGGGAACACAAAAATATTGGAAAAACCAATGAACGACTGGTAAAAGAAGTTCCGGCGCATGGTGTTGTGATGGTGCGTTTGTCGGTGGTAAAGTAGCAAAGCGACAAAGTTCCAAAGTAAAAATCTGGTGAATTATTTACACGCAGGAACTTTGTTTCTCAGGAACTCAGGAATTTTTTTGCAAAACTGAACCGATTGAATAAAGATTAGCCTGTTTTGAATAGGAAACTAAAAAATTTGATGATGTTGAAACGGATTTCACTTAGCTTGTTTGTGCTGGTACTCTTATCCGGCATTCCTTTGGGAGCCTTTTCCCAAGTCACCACGGCTGATTATCAGCGTGCTGACTCGATCTTAAAACTGAACGATCTGGTCTATCATCAGATCAATAACGTGACCTGGATCGACTCGACCTCCAATTTCTGGTACCAGGTTAAAACCCGCGATGGAGGTGTGGTTTACCTGGTCGATGCTGCAAAAAAGTCACGCACCCCGGCCTTCGATGTTGAACAATTGGTGGCGCAGCTAAACAAACAGGCGGGCATAAAAACAACGCCAAAATCGGTACAGCTTCAAGGGTTGAAATTCGACCTGAAGGCAAACAAATTTCATTTTGAATTCAGCAAAACGTTCTGGACCTGTGCGCTGAAAAATTATGAACTAACCAAAGATTCAGTTGAAAAACCTGAAACGCCAAAACCATATTGGAATGACAATTTCGATGAACTGGGCAACAAACCAGTAACTTCGCCCGACAGTTTATGGGTGGCGTTCATCAAAAATTACAATGTTTACATCCGAAGCGCGAAAAGCAACAAAGAAGCCCAGCTCAGTTTCGATGGTTCGGCTGGCGATTTCTATTCGTCGTACATCTTTTGGTCGCCCGATTCGAAAAAGCTGGCTTGCAACAAAATCCGCAAAAACGAAGACCATTTTATCTACTTTGTTGAGTCGTCGCCCAAAACACAGTTGCAGCCCATCCTGCAAAAACGCTATTACCTGAAGCCGGGCGATGCGCTTCCGATCAAACATCCGTCGTTGTTCGACCTCAAGACCCTGTCGCAAATTCCGGTTGATACGCGCGCATTCGATAACCAGTTCGATGTTTCGAACCCAAAATGGAAAGGGAACAGTTCGGCGTTCACTTTCGATTTCAACCAGCGCGGGCACCAGGTATTTCAGGTTGTTCAGGTTGATGCGGCAACGGGCGCGGTTCGGGTCGTCATCGACGAGCAGAGCAAAACATTTATCGATTACAGCGGAAAATATTTCAGGCACGATCTGGATAAACGGGACGAGATTATCTGGGCTTCGGAGCGCGATGGCTGGAACCACCTTTATTTGTACGATGCGATAACCGGCAACGTTAAGAACCAGATTACCTCCGGAAACTGGATGGTACGTGAAGTGGTGAAGGTGGATGAAAAGAACGATTTCATCATTTTTAAAGCTTCAGGCCGTAACCCGGACGAAGACCCGTATTTCGTCCATTATTATAAAATTAATTTCGACGGAAGCGGGTTGGTCGATCTGACTCCTGAAAAAATGGAACACCAGGCATTCTTTTCGGCTGATTACAACTATTTCACCGACACCTATTCAACTGTGAATATCCCTCCGGTAACCGTATTGCGCCGCACGTCAGATGGCTCAGTAATTATGGAACTTGAAAAAGCCGATATTTCGGATTTACTGGCCAAAGGCTGGATTGCCCCTGAACCTTTCGTTGCCAAGGCCCGCGACGGTGTGACCGACATCTGGGGCAACATTTACCGGCCTACCACCTTCGACCCGAAAAAAAAATACCCCATCATCGAATACATCTATGCCGGACCGCAAAGTTCGTTTGCGCAGAAAAATTTTCATCCTGAAAGTTATGCTTATTCAGGCCTGGCCGAACTGGGTTTTATCATTGTTCAGATGGACGGAATGGGAACGTCGAACCGATCGAGGGCTTTCCACGATGTGTGCTGGAAAAACCTCAAGGATGCCGGTTTCCCCGACCGCATTTTGTGGATAAAAGCGGCTGCCAAAAAATACAGTTACATGGATACCACACGCGTAGGCTTGTTTGGTGGGTCGGCTGGTGGGCAGAATACCTTGTCGGGCCTGTTGTTTCATCCTGAATTTTACAAGGCAGGTTCATCATCGTGCGGATGCCACGATAACCGCATGGATAAACTTTGGTGGAACGAACAATGGTTGGGCTACCCGATCGGGCCTCAATATGCCGAATGTTCGAATGTGGTTAATGCAGGTAAACTCCAGGGAAAACTTTTACTCATCGTGGGCGAAATGGACGACAATGTCGATCCGGCTTCGACCATGCAGGTTGTCAACGCGCTGATCAATGCGAAGAAAAATTTTGAACTGGTCGTACTTCCGGGGTCGAACCATACACTGGGAGGCACTTTCGGCGAACAAAAACGCAGGGATTTCTTCGTGAAAACCTTTTATAATCAGACTACTCCCGACTGGAATAAGGCTGTGAAACAGAAATGAATAATAAAACCACACATAGAACACAATAGAAAAAAAGAAAATTCTGTGACCGATATGTCGGTGTGTTTAAAATCCAAAAAATTGATCATAAAACGAGCATGTTCGTTATACACAAACATGGATGAATATCTCACATGCGAGTTCCATCCGGCAACTTATAAACAAATTATATTCGGATGAAACAAATACTTGCTTTAACAACAATTACATTACTGGTGCTAACCCTGGCAGTGCCGGCAACTCGTGCCCAGCAAACAAAAACAGCCCCAGTTGAAAAGCTTCCTGTGGTTACCCGTGTCCCCGATTCGTTGCACCTCGATCATTTTTACAAAAAATACCTGAATGCCAATGGAATTCCGATAACGGCTTCGTGGCGGGTCCCCGATTCGGCCATGGTACAGGCCTGGAAAATTGTAAAGTTTATGACGAATAAATTGCCTGAAAATGTACTGAAAGCCATGGTGAAAATGAAAACCCGCGTATCGGTCATGGCGCGTTACGAAGGAACTACCGACATTCCTGAACATGCTCACCTGGCTGCCGATACAACTGTAAATTGGGATGTCAGGGCCCGGGGGCTTGGCGGTGACATGGAACTTCCGTTAACCTCGTGTGCCGAAGAAAACCTGCTGGCTTACCAAATCGATAAATATCATGCTGAAGATATTCTGATCCATGAATTTGCCCATTCCATTCACCTGATTGGAATCATTCAGGTTGATACAACCATCAACCACACGCTCGACCGCTATTTAAAAATGGCCGAAGCGGAAGGAAAGTACAAAGACACCTATGCCCGAACCGACATTTATGAGTATTGGGCCGAAGGGGTTCAGGACTGGTTTAATGTGAATGCCGAGGTCCCAAAACCCGATGGCAAGCACAATCAGGTCAACACCCGCGAAGAATTAAAAACGTATGATCCAAGATTATACGGGCTAATCAGTCGTTATTTCGATGATTTTAAGGAAAGCCCGTCAAAACATGCCTATCAAAATCTGTACACAGTTAAAAACAATAAATAAATTTAAAGGATTAAGTGATGTCGAAAGGATTTTTTAATATTCCGGATGTAAAGAATGAGCCAATTAAAAGCTATGCACCAGGTTCTCCGGAAAGGGATGAGTTACAGAAAATGCTTCGTAAACTGAGTTCGGTTGAGCTGGAACTGCCAATGATCATTGGTGGAAAGGAAATTACAACCGACCGACGGGTCAGGATTTCTCCGCCACACGATATTAAGCACACGCTTGGATACTATTACCAGGGCGATTCGTCTCACGTGCAAATGGCTATTGACGCTGCAATGTTGGCGCGCGACAAGTGGAACTCCTTATCGTGGCAACACCGCGCAGCTATTTTCCTGAAGGCAGCCGATTTGCTTGCAGGGCCGTACCGTGCAAAAATTAACGCTGCGACCATGCTGGGTCAGTCGAAAAATGCCTTTCAGGCCGAAATTGATGCGGCCTGCGAATTGGCCGATTTCTTCCGTTTCGGGGTACGTTGCATGACCGATATTTACAAAATGCAACCTGAATCAGCCCCGGGGATTTGGAATTACAACGAATTCAGATCACTCGAAGGATTTATTTTTGCGCTTACACCGTTCAATTTTACTTCAATTGCCGGGAACCTGCCTGCCGCTCCAGCCATGATGGGCAATGTGGTGGTTTGGAAACCTTCAAAAACGGCAATTTATTCGGCAGCCGTTATCATGGAAGTTTTTCAGGAAGCCGGTTTGCCTGATGGAGTTATTAACCTGGTTTATGTTGGCGGTCCGGCTGCTGCCGATGTGGTACTTCAGTCGCCCGATTTTGCCGGGATCCACTTTACCGGTTCAACCGGGGTATTTCAAAGCATTTGGAAAACCATCGGCGAAAATATTTTCAAGTACAAATCCTATCCCCGGATTGTTGGCGAAACCGGTGGTAAAGACTTCATTTTTGCCGATCCGACAGCCGATCCGCAAGCGCTGGCCATTGCCATGTTGCGCGGTGCATTTGAATATCAGGGGCAAAAGTGTTCGGCGGCATCGCGCGCCTATGTTCCGCGAAGTATTTGGGAAGATGTCCGCGAACGGTTCGGAAATGAACTTGCAACCGTGAAAATGGGGCCGCCCGAAGATTTCACCAATTTTGTAAATGCGGTAATTGATGAGGCTTCATTCGACAAACTGGCCGGTTTTATTGAAGCTGCACGAAAAGATGCGGATGCTGAAGTAATCTTCGGTGGAAAATGCGATAAATCGGTGGGTTACTTCATTGAACCAACTGTAATTCTGGCCAAAAAACCGGGTTACATCACCATGGTTGAAGAGTTGTTTGGGCCGGTTCTTACCGTCTTTGTTTACGAAGATGAAGAATTGGGCCAAATGCTTGATATTCTGGACCAAACATCGATATATGCTTTAACTGGCGCCATTTTCTCTCAAGACCGTTTCAGTATTGAGCGAATTGCCAAAAGGCTCGAAAATGCGGCGGGTAACTTTTACATCAACGATAAACCAACCGGGGCAGTCGTAGGTCAGCAGCCATTTGGAGGTGCACGCGGTTCAGGTACCAACGATAAAGCCGGGTCGGTTTTCAATTTCCTTCGCTGGACTTCTATCCGGACAATTAAAGAGACTTTTGTTTCGCCCCGGAATTATATGTATCCGAATTTTTTGCCCGATAAGGAATAACTTAATGAAAGCAGAAGAAATACTTCACTTATTTGAGCTGATTAAAAATGCCCCTGAAGAAAATTGGGGATACAACAGGAGCCGGTTGTTGGAAATATTGTGCGATTTTGAGAAAAGATCATCTGAAGGCATCCTTCTTGAGGGAAATTATACCAGTGTTTCAGAAGTTGCCGAAAAAGTAATCGATACGTTACAAATCATTCATAAATCGTATTCGCTCGATGAGATACTCTATTCCCCTCTGGTTCAGAAAAAATTTGAAGAACGGTTGAATTCGGAACTGAAGGAAATCCAGGGCTGTCATGTCTGATTTCGAGGGAATACCGACGACAATTACATGCCTGAATTCCTGATTTTTTGAAGAATACTTAAGTCCCGAAGTTATTCATCTTTAGCTGGTTTTTCAGGCAGGTGAAAATCTTCGGGGCTTTTTTTTGTATTTGTTCAGGTTGGATTGTCAGCGCAATTTTATAGGCATTAAAAATGGCCGGTTTTTCCTGAAATTCCTTAATTTTGCAGCCTTCAGGATAAAATAAAAACATGGCACAGAAACCTTCAATCCCAAAGGGGACACGCGATTTTTCTCCGGCTGAAATGAACAACCGGAACTATATTTTCGATACCATCAAAAGCATTTTCCGCTTGTACGGATTTCAACCCATTGAAACCCCTGCAATGGAAAACCTTTCGACCCTGATGGGAAAATACGGCGAGGAAGGTGATAAATTGCTGTTTAAAATCCTGAATTCGGGCGACTTTGCCGGAAATCTGACCGATCAGGAACTGCTGGAACGGAACAGCATCCGCCTGACCAATAAAATCGCAGAAAAAGGTTTGCGCTACGACCTCACGGTGCCTTTTGCCCGCTATGTGGTGCAATACCGGAACGACATTTCTTTCCCGTTTAAACGCTACCAGATTCAACCGGTTTGGCGGGCAGATCGCCCTCAGAAAGGCCGTTACCGCGAGTTCTATCAGTGCGATGTGGATATTGTTGGGAGCGATTCGTTGCTCAACGAAATGGAACTGGTGCAAATTGTCGATGCGGTTTTTGCAAAACTGAAGATCAATACGGTTGTTAAAATGAATAACCGCAAAATTTTGGCCGGAATTGCCGAAGTGATCGGCGAAAAAGACCGGATTGTGGACATCACGGTGGCCATCGACAAACTCGATAAAATCGGCTTGGAAAAAGTAAACGGGGAGTTGATTGAAAAAGGGATTTCTCAGGAAGCGGTGAATAAACTTCAACCTATTTTGCATTTGTCGGGTTCAGTTTCTGAAAAACTGGCTCAATTGGAAAAAGTCATTGGTCATTCTGAAATTGGGGAAAAAGGAATTTCAGAAGTCAGAACTTTGTTTGCCTATCTGGATACTTTGGAATTGTCAACCGAAGTCGAACTGGATTTGACCCTTGCCCGCGGCCTGAATTATTATACCGGCGCCATTTTCGAGGTGAAAGCAAAAGATGTTGCAATGGGCAGTATTTGTGGAGGTGGCCGATACGACGACCTGACCGGAATCTTCGGGATGCCCGGCGTTTCGGGCGTTGGAATTTCGTTTGGCGCCGACCGTATTTACGACGTGCTTATCCAGTTAAAGTTGTTTCCGGCTGTCACTGCCGATTCGACCAAACTGATGTTTGTGAATTTTGGCCCCGCAGAAGAAGCTTTCTGTTTGCCGGTGCTGGCTGCTGTGCGCAAGGCAGGAATCAATGCCGAAATCTTTCCGGACAAAAGCAAAATGGCCAAGCAGATGACCTGGGCCAACAACAAAAAAATCCCGTTTGTGGCCATTGTTGGCGAAAACGAAATGATACAAGGTAAAATAACCCTGAAAAACATGCTTTCCGGCGAACAACAGATGGTCGGTCCGCAGGAACTGATAAATATCCTTTCAGCATAACATTCAATTGAGTTACTTCCTGAAAAATTTCAGGAAATGACCCCATCGCACAGAGATTACCGTTTTGCAAAAACCGTTGGGGGCGACATTCGTTGTCCTTGAATAAGCTCTTTCTATTTTCCCGGCGAGGAGTTGGTTATTCGACATTGGTTATTGGGACTTTTGTAATCTCAAATTTTCAATATCCAATACTGAATAACCAATATCCAAATTTTGGCATTTGGTAATTTCAAATACATACATTTATGGAAAGATCAATTCATTATATATCACCTGAAAAATTAACTTATCCGGTAATCGAAGCGATCCTGGAACAACGGAAAATGCTTGTCTTGTCGGACGTATCGGTGGCTCTGATTGAGAAAAGCAAAGCTTATCTCGACCGGAAAATTGCGGAGACCGAAGGGCCGCTTTATGGAATCAATACCGGTTTTGGCGCCTTGTGCAACATCGAAGTGTCGAAAGACGACCTGAGCAAGTTGCAGGAAAACCTGGTGATTTCGCACGCCTGCAACCTGGGGCCCGAAATCCCGCCGGATGTGGTCCGGTTGATGTTGCTGCTGAAAGCACATGCCCTGGCCAAAGGAAATTCCGCAGTTCAACGGATTACCGTTCAGCGGATTCTCGATTTATTCAACAACGACATTTTGCCCATCGTTTGTGAGCAAGGTTCGCTGGGCGCCAGTGGCGACCTGGCCCCGCTGGCAAAATTATTTCTTCCGCTAATCGGGATGGGCGAAGTTTATCACCACGGATTACGGAAATCGGCTTCCGACGTTTTGAAAGAAATGGGGTGGGAGCCCATCCGGTTGCAGGTCAAAGAAGGCCTGGCTTTGTTGAACGGGACACAGTTTATGAGCGCCCATGCGGTTTTTACACTCCTGAAAGCTTTCAGGTTGCTGGATTATGCTGACATTATCGGTGCTGTGTCGTTGGACAGTTTCGACGGATTGATAGAGCCTTTTATGGCCCAGGTCCAGGAAATCAGGCCACATTCGGGCCAGATTAAAACCGCTGCCAATTTCAGGAATTTGCTTGATGGCAGCGAACTGATTGGCCGTAAAAAAGCGCATGTCCAGGATCCGTATTCGTTTCGTTGCATTCCGCAAGTGCATGGTGCAGTGAGGGACACCGTGGCGTATGTGGCCGGGGTTGTCGAAGTAGAAATTAATTCAGTGACCGATAACCCGACTGTTTTTCCCGATGATGACCTGATTATTTCAGGCGGAAATTTTCATGGCGAGCCACTGGCGCTGTCGCTCGATTTTCTGGCTATCGCGCTTTCCGAAATTGGAAGTATTTCCGAACGCCGCACCTATCGCCTGATTTCGGGCGACCACAACCTTCCGGAGTTTTTGGTGGCCAAACCGGGTTTAAATTCCGGATTTATGATCCCGCAATATGCTGCCGCTTCAATCGTGAGCCAGAACAAACAGCTCAGCACTCCGGCGTCGGTCGATTCCATTCCTTCGTCGAACGAGCAGGAAGACCATGTGAGCATGGGCGGAAATGCCGCTACAAAAGCATTAAAAGTTGCCCAGAATATTTTTAGCATCCTGGCCATTGAACTTTTCAATGCCGCTCAGGCGCTCGAATTCAGGAGGCCGGCCCGATCGTCGGCGTTCCTGGAGCAGTTTGTGGCCGACTACCGGGAGCAGGTTTCGTTTGTTGGCGAGGATACCCTGATGTATGTGGGCATAAACAAATCAATTGAATTTCTGGAAAACGGGCGGTATGTGTTGTAAAAACAATAAAGGCTGGAATCCCAGCCTTTTTGTTATGGATCTTATTCTTTACCCCTTTTATATTCCCTGATCAAATGCGACCTGAATTCATTCTCGGTACGGTAAAGCAGCAGTACTTTTTTGTTTGGTAATATCTTCATAAACTGCTTGTTGTAATCTTTTAATAGTTGGGCTTGCGTTTCGAATGACTGGATATAATTATCAGTTAGTTTTTGAATTTCAGCATCCGAAAGGCTGGCGAATTTTTCATCGGGCATGCGTTCAAAATCGTGCATCTGGCGTTGAATATCAAATCTTTTCTTTTCAAATTCGTTGTAAACGGGCCAGAACGCCTGGGCTTCGGCGGGTGTCAGGTCTAACTTGGTGGTGAAAAAGGAGATTTTTTCGGCTTTAATTTTCTGAAACATATCTCCATCCCGGTCTCCATCCCGATCACCATCATGGCGTTCCTGTGCAATAAGCGATGGCGCTGTGAAAATGGCCAAAATAATCAGAATAAGTATCTTTTTCATGATTCTTTAGTTTTGAATTTCAGAATAAAGCTGAACATCATTTGTCCCGGTTGAAAGATAAGCGACTAAATCGTCCGGGTTTATTTTTGATGAACTGCTGGTATTGTCAGCAGTGATAGTATTGAACAGGGTGTTTTCGTCAACCGATAAAAAACTGAGTGAATAAGCTTCAGGGATGTCGGAACTATTTGTACTGGTTTGTGCCGTTTGTACCGAACTTTGAGGCCGAAAGTGGTTGATCGGATAATAAACCAGCAGGTAAACCAGCGATAAACTTGCTGCAATGCTCAATACGGGTTTCATAAACCGGATCAGTTTTGATGATTTCGATTTTGTTTTCCCTGAATGTTCGATCCCTGCCATGATCCGGCTTTCCAGGGTCTCGAAATATCGTTCAGGTGTTCGGAACGGATTTTCGGGCCGTTTCCTGAATTTGGGTTCTATTTGTTCTTCTTCGTACATGATATTCAAATGTATGGCTTTGACAACATTAATTTCAAAAAGTTTAATTTTTTTCTTTTTTTTCTTTTTTCTGGCCGCTTATTTCCTGAATGTGCGGTGTTTTAGTGGCCCCGATTTTCTTTTTACTAGTCAATTCGCGTATCGTGAGATTTTAAATATTCTTCAACTTTTTTAACGGCATGGTGGTACGATGCTTTTAATGCCCCAACCGAAGTTTCCAGAATTGCTGACATCTCTTCGTACTTGATCTCATCAAAATATTTCATATTAAAAACCAGTCGCTGTTTGTCGGGTAAAAGGGCGATGGCTTTCTGCAAAAGCATTTGCCATTCGTCGCCGTCAAAATAGGTGTCACTTTCAAGGTTTCCAATCAGGAATTCATTTTCGTCGGTCAGGCTCGTCATGCTTCGGCGTTTCCGTTGGTTCAAAAAGGTAATCGACTCGTTGGTTGCAATGCGGTAAAGCCATGTAAACAGGCTCGATTCGGCCCTGAACGAGTCGATGCCGTTCCAGACCTTGATGAACGTATTCTGAAGCACATCGTCGGCATCGTCGTGATTCAAGACCATTTTCCGGATGTGCCAATACAACCTTTCCTTGTATTTGGAAATGAGATGACGAAAAGCCAGTTCCCTGGTCGAACTGTCTTTCAGGCTATCCAGTATTTGCTGGTCATTGGTCATTCTTCAATCTATGCTAGTTGGTATGACAGGAATTGGAGGAAATAGTTTAATTTCCCATTTCCTTCTTTCTTTTTCTTTTCCTGCTTTTTATTCAATCCTGAAATTCAGGCCTTCATTTTTTAACCGTTCATAAACCTGAATGTCGAACTGGTAAAGTTTAGCCGCGCGATGGGCAACTTTTTGCTGTTTTTCCCCTGAATCGACCAGCAGTTCCATCTTCGCCAGTTTTTTCCTGAAGTTCCGGGTGTCCATCTTTTTGTTCAGGATAACTTCGTAAAGCGATTGTATTTCGGTGAGGGTAAATTTTTCAGGCAAAAGATGAAAGCCAACCGGGTGGTACATCACTTCCTGCCGTAATTTATTCAATGCTTCACGGATAATCTGGTCATGGTCGAAACAGAGCGGGGGCATATCGTTCAAGTTAAACCACTGGAGCGACTTGGTCATGCTCGATTGCCTTAAGTGGTAATAGTCCGGGTTGATAAGCGCGTAATAGCCAATGGTGATGACCCGCGTATAGGGAACCCGTTCGAGCGATCCAAATGCCTGAATTTGCTGAAGATAAACATCGTTCATCCCGGTAGCCTGAAAAAGCAAAGTTTTAGCAAACGCATCCAGGTCTTGTTCTTCAGGAACGTGTCCGCCAAAAAGGCTCCACGAAATATCACTGTTAAAAACAGGATGTTTTTCAAAAATCTGCCTGATTTGTTCAGAACTGGCCTGTTCCGGTAAAATTAGTTTGAGTTTCTCCCGGTCGATCTCGTTGAGCAAAACACGCAACCCGGATTTGTCGAATCCAAAAATAACACAATCAACAGAAACAGAATTTAATATCATGACGATTTGGCTTTGTTTGCAAAAGTAATAAACCCGTGTTTATTCGCTTTCATTGTATTGATAATAGTTCGTTCCGGTTGAAGATAAATGTGGGCGAAACAGTTTCTTCGTTTTGGCAGATAGTTTGCCGAAAGGATTATCTTTGCACCAAAATCAAAAAAAAGATAGATAAGAATGGCTTTAAAGTGTGGGATTGTGGGACTTCCGAATGTTGGAAAGTCAACCTTGTTCAATTGCTTATCGAGTGCCAAGGCGCAGTCGGCAAATTTTCCGTTTTGTACCATTGAGCCCAATGTGGGCGTAATCACAGTGCCCGACGAGCGGCTGATTGAACTTCAAAAAATTGATAACCCGAAGAAAGTAGTGCCCACAACCGTTGAAATTGTTGATATTGCTGGACTTGTTAAAGGGGCCAGCAAAGGCGAGGGACTGGGCAACCAGTTTTTGGCCAACATTCGCGAAACCGATGCTATTATTCATGTTTTGCGCTGTTTCGATAACGATAACATTACCCACGTTGACGGATCAATTAACCCGGTGCGCGACAAGGAAGTGATTGATATTGAGCTTCAGTTGAAAGATTTGGAAACCGTGGAGGCACGCATCGCCAAATGGGAAAAAGTGGCCAAACACGGAACCGATAAAAATGCCAAAAAGATTGTTGAAATCAGCCAGCGCTACCGCGATGCACTGGTTCAGGGCAAATCGGCGCGCACCGTGGAACTTTCGGCAGAAGATAAAAAACTGACCCACGATTTCTTTTTGCTTACCAACAAACCTGTTTTGTATGCCTGCAATGTTGACGAAGGTTCGGCCAAAGACGGCAACCGGTACGTTGAAATGGTGAAAGAAGCAGTGAAGGACGAAAATGCTGAAATACTGATTATTGCAGCGGCCACCGAATCGGATATTGCAGAACTTGAGTCGTACGAAGAAAAACAAATGTTCCTCGAAGAATTAGGCCTGACTGAACCCGGTGTCAACAAACTGATCCATGCGGCTTACCGGATTTTGAACCTCGAAACCTATTTTACTACCGGTGCCGACGAAAGCCGCGCCTGGACTTTCGTTCGCGGAATAAAAGCCCCGCAGGCTGCCGGGATTATCCATTCTGATTTTGAAAAAGGGTTTATCCGCGCCGAGGTGATAAAATATTCCGACTACATCCGCCTCCGGTCCGAATCTGCCTGTCGTGAGACCGGAAAAATTGCCATCGAAGGCAAGGAATATGTCGTTCAGGATGGTGATATCATGCACTTTCGGTTCAATGTTTAACTTTAATTTTCCTGAAATACGAAAAAAGGCAGTCCGTTTTGGCTGCCTTTTTTCGTATTTCAGGTTCATCTTTTTGAATATTCAGGAATAAGGTGTTTGCTGAAAAATGGCCTGTTTTTTTGCACTTCCTGAAAATCTGCCAGGGGGTTTATCATTAATTTTTATTTTTTTTTTGATTTTGAGTGGTTTCCGATGGGGACCAAGATGGGAACATTGAAATTGTGGATTATATAAAATCTTCATAAAAAGCGACACAATTTATATGTTTTGGTTAATAAAAAAGAAAAATGTCAGTAAAACTTTCAATATTTGACCAAAATGAATATTTTTGAACCAAAATATTTTTCTAAGG
>JBBIHV010000006.1:51664-59162 GCA_037446835.1 Sunxiuqinia sp.
GGGAAGCTGGTTTTGGCCGTAAACGGCGAAATTTATAATCACCTTGAAATTCGCAACCGGCTCAGCAGTTCGTATGAATTTCTTACCCATTCCGATTGTGAAGTGATCCTGGCTTTGTATCGCGAAAAGGGACCCGATTTCATTGAAGATTTGAACGGTATTTTTGCCTTTGCCTTATACGACATCGAAAAAGATGTTTATATGATTGCACGCGACCATATTGGAATCATCCCACTCTACCAGGGCTGGGACAAATCAGGAAATTACTATGTTGCTTCGGAATTGAAAGCGCTGGAAGGATATTGCAACAAGATTGAAGAATTTTTGCCCGGCAAATACCTGTATAGTCCCGATGGCGAAATAAAAAATTGGTACGAACGCGATTGGCAATCATACGACGCTGTGAAAGATAACAGTTGCGATATTGATGAATTAAGAACCGCGCTGGAAAAAGCAGTTCATCGGCAGTTAATGTCGGATGTTCCATACGGAGTATTGCTTTCCGGAGGGCTCGACTCGTCGGTAATTTCGGCGATTGCCAAAAAATATGCCGCTTTCAGGGTCGAGTCAGAGGATCATGAGAAAGCCTACTGGCCACAATTGCATTCTTTCGCGGTTGGACTGGTTGGTTCGCCCGATTTAGCTGCAGCCCAGAAAGTCGCCGATCATATCGGAACGGTTCACCACCAGATCCATTTCACGGTTCAGGAAGGCTTGGATGCGATCCGGGATGTGATTTATCACCTCGAAACCTATGATGTGACGACAGTTCGTGCCTCGACGCCGATGTACCTGTTGTCACGCGTGATCAAATCGATGGGTGTGAAGATGGTTCTCTCGGGTGAAGGGGCCGATGAAATCTTCGGGGGTTACCTTTATTTCCACAAAGCGCCCAATGCGCAGGCTTTTCACGAAGAAACGGTCAGGAAACTGAGCAAGCTGCATTTGTACGATTGCCTGCGCGCCAACAAGTCGCTGGCTGCATGGGGAGTAGAAGGCCGTGTGCCTTTCCTCGACAAGGAATTTATGGATGTGGCCATGCGGATTAATCCGGAAGAAAAAATGGCTAAAAACGGACGCATGGAAAAATGGGTGGTTCGTAAGGCGTTCGAGGATTATTTGCCAGCTTCAGTGGCATGGCGCCAGAAGGAGCAATTTTCGGATGGGGTTGGATACAATTGGATCGATTCATTAAAAGCACTGGTTGCTGAGAAAGTTACCGACGAAATGATGAATACATCCAAATTCCGGTTCCCAATCAACACGCCGATGTCGAAAGAAGAATATTTCTACCGCTCAATTTTCACCGAGCATTTTCCGTCCGATTCGGCTGCAAGTTGTGTGCCGTCGGTTCCATCCATTGCCTGCAGTACTCCGGTGGCATTGGAATGGGATGCCAGCTTTAAAAACAACGCCGATCCGTCGGGCCGCTCAGTGGGCAGCGTCCACCTCGAAGCTTATACAACAAAAGAGTAAAAGAACTTCAGAATGATATGAAAAACCGGGTTAATTACCCGGTTTTTTTGTTTTACATTTTCATCATTCGTGCTTTAAAATCGTTTATTTTGCATAGGCTTGAAATACTTACAATTCTTTTAACAACACAACTATGAAAAATTTTTTTTTAATCGCTTTGGCGGTTGCTCTTTTTGCCTGTAACAGGACCCCATCGTATAAATTAACGGTCAAGCTGAATGGAGCCGAAGGAACGGCCTACCTGAGCCAGCGGATAAAAGGCGATTGGGTGAAACGCGATTCGGCAGAAATTGAAGGTGGCGAATGTACCTTTAAGGGAAAAGTGAAGAATCCGGATATTTATTACCTGAGTGTCACTTCGAAAAAGGACAAACTCCCTTTCTTTATCGAAAATTCGATTATCACCATTTCGGGTGCGGCCGATTCAATCTCTTCGGCCCGGGTAACCGGATCGGCTGTTCAGGATGAATTTCGTACTTTTCAGGCAAAACTTGATCAGCTCGATGCCCAGGAAATGTCCCTGTATAAACAATCGAAAGAGAATGAGAAAGAAGGCCTGAAAATGAAAGCTGACAGCCTGATGACCGTTGCTGACAATATTTCAACTGAAATTGACAATCTGCAAAAGGAATACATCAAAGCGCATCCGGCGTCGTGGATTTCGCCATACCTGCTGGGCCGGGTTTATTACGACATGGAAGGCGATGTTCTGGAAGGCTTTCTGGCCGGATTGGACCACAAACTGGATTCGGTGAATACGGTTATGACCTTGAAAGATCGGGTTGCCAAACTGAAATTGGTGGCAGTCGGACAAATTGCACCAGATTTTACGATGAACGACATGCAGGGAAATCCGGTAAAACTGAGCGATATTTACGCGAAGAATGAATACACGCTGGTCGATTTCTGGGCCTCGTGGTGCGGGCCTTGCCGCCGTGAGAACCCGAATGTTGTTTCGGTTTTCAACAATTACCGGAGCAAAGGGTTTGGCGTTCTGGGCGTTTCGCTCGATACTGATAAAACCAAATGGCTGAAGGCTATTACTGACGATAAACTTTTCTGGAACCAGGTTTCGGACCTGAAAGGATGGAAAAACGAAGCAGCCGCTTTATATTCAATCAATTCAATTCCATCCAATATGCTGGTCGATAAAACCGGAAAGATCGTTGGGCGCAACCTCCGCGAAGAAAAACTTCAGGAGAAAATGGCAGAACTGCTGAAATAGCAATATTCGTTTGAAGTGCCTAAAGTTTTAACTCCGAACTTTAGGCACTTTAGTTCACTTTAGACACTTTTTATATTATGGAACAATTAACGCTTACCACGCCCGCCCTGTTATTCTCGGCTATTTCGCTCATTTTGCTGGCTTATACCAACCGGTTTCTGGCTTATGCCCAGGTTGTGCGAAATCTGCATTCAAGTTTTAAGGAAAATCAGAACATTGTGCTTTTAGGGCAGATTCAGAACCTTCGCAAGCGTTTGCGTTTAACCCAAACCATGCAGGTATTGGGTATCTCAAGTCTGTTGCTTTGCGTGGTTTGCATGTTCCTGATTTATGTCGATTTTCAGATTTGGGCCGAAGCTCTTTTTGGTGTAGCCCTTATTCTGCTTGTACTTTCACTGGCTTTCTCCATCCGCGAGATACAAATTTCGGTTAAAGCTCTCGACCTGCATTTAAGCGACATGGAATAATGAAGAATTCCGGAGTGCCTGGAATTTTCACTCCGAACTTTAGGCACTCCGCATTTTAGGCACTTTCTTTTTCTATCTTCGCCGCTTCATATTACAAAAATTATGGCTCATTATTCAGGCGAGCTTGCAGCCTTGCTAACCGCTGTATTCTGGACAGTTACAAGTCTTTCATTCGAATCGGCTGGCAAGAAAGTTGGTTCGCTTCCGGTAAATTTAATCCGGTTGCTCCTGGCATTTTTTATCTATGGTGCGCTGAATTATTTCCGCAACGGGATGTTTTTCCCGATGGATGCAGGCGCCGAACGGTGGGGCTGGCTTGCCTTGTCGGGCCTTGTCGGTTTTGTATTTGGCGATTTGTTGCTTTTCCAGTCGTACGTGGTTATCGGAGCCCGGATTGCCATGTTGATAATGGCCTTGGCACCGCCGATTACCGCTCTTATGAGTTGGCTGATGCTTGGCGAAGTAATGCGTTTGATGAACTGGGTTGGTATGATTGTTACGTTAGCGGGTATATCCATTGTAATCCTGAAAAGGGAAAAACAGGAAGATGACACGAAAAAGAAGCGAAAAATAAAAGCCAATTACAGTTTAAAGGGAATTCTGCTGGCTTTTGGCGGAGCACTGGGGCAAGGGGTAGGTTTGGTGCTGAGCAAGAAGGGAATGGGTGATTACGACGCGTTCGCGGCTTCGCAAATCCGCGTAATTACCGGAATGCTTGGGTTTGCTTTCATAATTCTTTTTACCGGTCGGTTCGGAAAAGTTTGGAGTGCGTTGCAGCATTTTTCTGCCATGAAGCAGATTACCCTCGGTTCCATTTTTGGCCCTTTCCTCGGAGTATCTTTTTCGCTGCTGGCTATTCAGCACACACAAGCCGGAATTGCAGCCACCATTATGGCCATCGTTCCCGTGCTGATTATTCCTCCGGCTATCCTTCTTTTTCATGAAAAAGTGAACTGGAAAGAAATCATTGGCGCAATAATTACCGTTGGCGGTGTGGCCATTTTCTTTTTGTAATTGTCATTTAGAAATAACCGATATTTTCGTTGAATCAGATAAAAAACAAGCGCCGGAAATGTGAACGATTCCGGCGCCTGCTCCTATCATGTTGGTTGATGGATTTAAAATTTTAAAGGTTTTTGTTTGGGGGAAATATACATATCGGTTGCAAACGGTTTGAATTGCTGACTGTCGGCGACTTTTTTCAGGCCCATTTGTGCCGATTTCATTGTCATGCCTGTGATTCCTGTGCCTGTCATGTCAGCCAGCGCCACGCTTAATAACTTTTCGTTCGGATCGCCAAAGGGTAGAAGGTTCGCAATATCTTCTGTGGCAGTGATGTTGGGGGTCAGTCCGTTAATAAAATCGGTAACCCCGGCCGAATTGGCGTATTTAACCACAATGGGTTGCATGGCGTACGGATCGTTTGGGTTTACAACTCCATTCGCATCCCAGTCCTGTATGGTCATTGAAGCGGTGTATTTTCCTACCGTGGGGATCCCGATTACAACCACGTTCATGTACGGCCTCAGTCCGTTGATTAGCATTTCGCTGGCAGAAGCGGTATTGTCGGACACGATGATGTATATTTTATTCAGGTTAAGTGAATTTATTGTCGCCGCCCCATTGCTTCCTGAAGCGGTAATCGTATTGGTAAAATTGTCGTTTAGATAGGAAGCGCCATAGGTATTTGTCAGATAAGCCTGTAATTCAGCGTTGTATTGAGCTTTCGAAAAAACTTTGGTGTTATCGGTGCTGTAAATCATACTGGCCAGGTAAATGGCGCTTTGGACCGACCCGCCACCGTTGTACCGAAGATCGAGTACCATTTGGTCGATATTCGCGCTTTTGAAACCCTGCATGACCGTGTTCAATTGAAGGTCATAATCGGCATTAAAGCCATTGTAAACCAGGTATCCGATCTTCTTATTGCTGTAAGTAAAAATGGTGTCTTTATTGATCGGGTTTTCCTGCATCTCGACAGCCGTAAGCGACATCGTTTTGCTCGAGGGAGAAATAGTATTGTTTGTAATGGTTGCAAAACCGAGCGTGTAGCTGTCAACGTTAAAAAGCAGCGTTTGATAATTGGTCATGGTCAGTTGCTGGCTGTTGACTGTCAGAAAAATATCCCCTCGTTTTAAACCTGCCTTTTCAGCGGGTGATCCGGAATACACATAACGAACAAATCCGAACAGGTTATTGGTGCTTCCGATGTGAGCGAGCATAAAATCGAAACCCGTGGTTTTCGATGTTCCGCTAATCCAGTCAGTAATGGTTTTGTAGTTGTCAACCAAAAACGACCAGCGGTCGATCGTGTCGTGCCTGTAAAGCAAACTGGTGAAAAGTTTCTGGGGATCGGCAAACTTGTTCAGCATCAGGTTTAGCGTATCTTTATTGTCGTAAATTGCTGATGTTAAGGCAGGTACCTGATGGTTCCATAAATAATAGTTTCTCAGTCCGTTCCAGATGAACGAATTTACCACGGTGGCTTCCGGAATGACTACTGGTGGTTTTGGAGTGACATCTTTTTTACATCCGGCAAAAAGGAGCGATGTTAGTACCGCCAGCGAAATGGTATAACGAAAGATTCCTGTTTTCATGTTAAATTGTTTATTTGTGTTTGAAAAAATGATTGGCTAAAGTAGGTAAAAGATTATCGACACAAGCAGACCGGCAGCAATAAGAATCGAAAAATTAATGGTCAGATTTTTTCGGATCCCTTTTCCGCTCAGCGTAATGGCATAGATCATTTTCAGGACATTGTTGCTGTTGGTTGCATTTATAATGGCCAGGGCAATGGTCATCTGGCCAATTCCGGCTTTTTGTTGCAAAAGGTTTAGCAGGAAAGGGTCGATGTCGGTTACCCCAACCACATAAGCCAGGCTGGTTACCCCGGCGCTGCCATAACTTTTTGAAACAAAATTGGTGATCAGTGCAAAAACCACGAACAGGATTCCAAAAATTACAGCAGTTTTTAATTCTAACGGGTTTTTATTTGTGGCCGTGGTGCTATCCTGGTTTTCTTCGGAAATTTTTTTCTTGTTCTTCGCGGCAGCCAGCCTTGAAAGGAGAAAGGTGGTCAGGAACAGGACGATAAACGGAATGGCCAGAAGTGTTGCCACCTGGCTGTTGAATAAAAACGCCAGAATGAGGATGCGCAGGTACATCATTCCATTGGCAATCATGATGGCCGAAATGGTTTGGGACCCGGCAGGGGCTTGTTTTTCCTTTTTCGCCAGAATGACGGTGGTGGCAGTACTCGAATACAAGCCGCCCAACACACCGGTCAGGAAAATTCCTGAATCGGGGAAAACAAATTTTTTAAGCAGGTAGCTGGCATACGAAATGCCTGAAACAACCACGACGGCCAGCCATAAATGATAAGGTGAAATAGGTATTTGTTCAGAAATGTTCGATTCGGGAAGGAGGGGCAGGATGATCCCGGCAAAAACAATGAATTTGGCCAGGATGATAAATTCCTCTTCCGAAGCTTTCTTCGACAAGTTAATAAACAGGTTTTTCAGTTCGGTAACCATCAGCATGGCAACAATAAACGACAGCACAAGCCACACCGGCTGGGTAAAAACCAGGATCGGGATGCAATAGGTGAGCAAGGCCAGCATGGTTGAGGTAAGTCCGTACCTGCCCGTTTGCCTGATTCTCTGAAAGTACTGAATACCAAGCAATGAGGCAATCAAAACAAGCCCCAGCATGAATGGGAAAAAAGTTTTTGGATCGGCAATAAACAAAACGTACGAAAAAAGGCCAATGAAAGTAAACGTTCGGTCGGTCCCAAACAACAGGTCTTCGTCTTCATTTATATGGTGCCTTCGTTGTTCCAGCCCAATGAGCAGTGAAAAAACCAGCACCAGAAAAAATTTGGTGAACCCTTCAGGAATATAGTTTAGTATTTCCATTGTTTTCTTCAGTTTGCAAGCAAATATAAGCTTTCAAAATTGCTTAATCAAGATGAGGTTCAAGGGATAAATCAATTCGTCTGGTTGGAAGTCGGGATCTGGTTTTTTTTGAACGTACCCATCCGCGCTGATATTGTAGCAATCGGGCAATTTTATTCCTGAATAAATACCTTTTTTTTAATTGACTGATTTTTGAAAATGCCAAACAAACTGTTACTTTTGTCGCCGATTCGGTCTGTAGCTCAGTTGGTAGAGCATCCCGATTTTATCGGGAGGGATCAGGGACAAGATTCCCGGCAGATCACGTGAAATATTTATTGGAATTTTAATCATCGGTCTGTAGCTCAGTTGGTAGAGCAGCTGACTCTTAATCAGCGGGCCCAGGGTTCGAATCCCTGCAGACCGACAGAAAATGA
>JBBIHV010000007.1:0-36633 GCA_037446835.1 Sunxiuqinia sp.
GCACACCGCCCTCGATGGTAAAATCTACCGGAAAGGGATGCTCGATTTCAAGCGCGAAATAGCTGCCAACCTGGCTTCGCTCGATTATCTGAACGATCCGGAGGCCACCGACAAAGCCGACGAATGGACCGCAATGGACATTTCGTGCGATGCCGTCATCCTTTTTGCTGAACGTCATGCTGCGCTTGCCGAAGAATTAGCCGGGAAAGAAACCAATCCAATCCGGAAAACCGAACTCCTGAAAATAGCTGAGGTTTGCCGCTGGGTTCCGGCCAACGCTCCGCGCAACTTTTGGGAAGCCATCCAGATGTATTGGTTCGTTCACCTGGGAACCATCACCGAACTGAACGGCTGGGATGCCATGAACCCGGGCCATTTCGACCAGCACCTGACGCCATTTTACGAACTCGGACTAGCCGACGGAACACTGACCCGCGAACAGGCCAAAGAACTTTTGTCGTGCTTCTGGATTAAAGTGAACGACCATCCGGCGCCGCCCAAAGTGGGGATTACGGCCCGCGAAAGCGGAACCTACAACGACTTTACCAACATCAACATTGGAGGAATAAAAGCCGATGGCAGCGACGGAACCAGCGAAATTTCGTACCTGATGCTCGAAATCCTGGAAGAACTGCACATTTTGCAACCGGGCTGCTCGGTTCACATCAGCGCTAAAACCCCAGACAAGTTTTTGCATGCGGCCACCCGCGTTATCCGCCAGGGGCATGGTTATCCGTCGGTTTTTAATCCCGATGTGTATGTTCAGGAATTAATGCGCCAGGGTAAATCGCTGTATGATGCCCGAGAAGGCGGATGCAGCGGCTGCATCGAGGTGGGCGCGTTTGGCAAGGAAGCCTACCTGCTCACAGGCTACCTCAACGTGCCGAAAATTCTGGAAATCACCCTGAACAACGGAATCAATCCGGTGACCGGAATCCGCGTTGGCTCCGAAACCGGCGACCCGCGCTCGTTCACAAGCTACGACAAACTGTACGCCGCTTTCCTGAAACAACTGAAATATGTGGTTGACCTGAAAATACGCGTGAGCAATTACATCGACCGCATGTTTGCCAAATACGCGCCCGCGCCATTCCTTTCCATCGTGATTGAAGATTGTGTGAGCCGTGGGAAAGATTATTACGACGGCGGGCCGCGTTACAACACCAGCTACATTCAGTGCTGCGGGCTGGGAACCACCACCGACAGTCTCGCCGCGTTGAAAAAACATGTGTTCGAAAATCAGACATTCAGCATGGAACGGGTATTAAATGCCGTTCTGAACGACTTTAAAGGCGAAGAAGTACTGCGCCAAATTGTTATGAACCGCACGCCTTTTTTCGGAAATGACGATGAGTATGCCGACTCGATTGCCGTGAAAGTTTACGACGATCTGGTTGACGCCATCGACGGCAAACCGAACATCAAACCCGGAGGAAAATATCACCTGAACATGCTTTCAACCACCTGTCATGTTTATTTCGGAAAAGTGATGGGAGCCACGCCAAACGGGCGATTGGCCGGGAAATCCATTTCCGACGGAACATCTCCATCGCATGGCGCCGACACGCACGGGCCATCGGCAGTCATCAAATCAATGACCAAATTCGACCAGGTTAAATCAGGCGGAACCTTGCTGAACCAGCGTTTTTTGCCCAGTTTGTTGAAAAAAGATGAAGACATCCGAAAGCTGGGTTCCCTCGTCCGGAGTTATTTTACGCTGGGTGGTCACCACATTCAGTTCAACATTGTGGATACTGCAACTTTGCTGGCGGCACAGGCCTGTCCGTCGGATTACAAAGACCTGATGGTGCGCATGGCCGGTTACAGCGATTATTTCAACGACATGAACGCCGACCTGCAACAGGAAGTGATTGAACGAACCGAAAACGATGGGTTTTAGAAAGTAGGCCCCCTTCTTATTCCCCCAAAAGGGGAAAGATTTGGTCGGTGGTTCACGGTTGTCATTTCACCAAAAAGGTAAAATTACAAGCATCTATCACAAAATTTTGATACACAGGAGGATAAATAATAAAACAAAAATTCTGATAAAGCATTTTAAGCCTCCCCTTTCGGGGGAGGTTGGAGGGGGCTTAATTATTTTCATATGAATCATCCATACATATTCGATATCAAGCGTTACGCCATAAACGACGGCCCGGGCATCCGGATTGTCATTTTCATGAAAGGCTGCAACCTCAACTGCACGTGGTGCCACAATCCTGAAAGCATTTCGGCTCGACAGGAACGGATGTACGCACAGTCAAAATGTATTGTTTGCGGAACGTGTGTGGCCGCTTGTCCGGAAAAGGCAATCACGTTAACTCCGGAAGGAATTGTTACCGATGCCGAACTTTGTAAATTGTGCGCTAAATGTGCCGAAGTTTGTCCGACCAAAGCCATTGAAATGTCAGGCAAGCCGATGTCGGTAGCCGAAATTATGAATGAAATTGAAAAGGAGCGGGTTTTCTTCGATCAGTCGGGCGGCGGCGTTACTTTTTCGGGTGGAGAACCTTTGCTTCATCCTGAATTTTTGATTGAATTGCTCGACGAATGTGGCCGCCGTGGCATTCACCGGGCTGTTGATACGGCCGGACTGGTTAATACCGAAATTCTACTGGAAGTTGCCAAACGGACCGACCTTTTCCTGTTCGACCTGAAACTGATGGATTTGAAGAAACACCAGAATTGGATTGGCAAGCCCAACGTAAAAATTCTGGAAAACCTGAAAGCTTTGGCAAAAACCGGAGCCAGGATAAATATCCGCATTCCCTTGATTGGCGGAGTGAATGACGATAAAGAAAACATCAGCGCAACAGCCCGGTTTGTTGCAGAACTTTCAGGAGAAAAGAAAGAAGTTAACCTGCTGCCCTACCACAAAATTGCGCAAACCAAATATCAGAAATTAGGACGTCCGGAAGAATTCCATCTTCTGGAAGAACCTGCGAAAGAAGCGCAAATGCGTGCCATTTCAATTTTTCTGGAAAATGGAATAATGGCAAACATTGGAGGGTAATTAGTGTCTGATCAGACAGTTGGTGAAATTTAGAACGTTAAATTAACGACCCGGGGCATATTTCAGCAATAGTTCTTTTATCCGAAAATAAGCAGGAGTTGGTTGCAAATCGGAGTGAAATAATCCGGCAAAACTGATTCCCTCTTTGCTGAACCGATCTTTCATACTCCAGCAGTTGATCGCGACAGCGCCTTTACCAACTTTCTTCAACATCGCTTCGACAATGGCGCCATAAGTTTGGGCAATTTCGGCCTCTTTTTCTTTCATTATGCTGAAATCGGCATTTTTGCCCATTTTTACATCCAGTTCGGTTACCTGAAATTCGAGTTTATTCTGATAACACCAATCGATCAGCTTTCCAAGCTTATCCAGATTCCCGGGAACTTTTTCAAAACCACAAGGAACATGAGCCTGCCAACCGATGGCATCTACTTTTAAACCTTTACTTCGAAGGTAGAGAACGGTTTTTTTTATTTTATCCCACGCAGCATCTTCCATTCCTCCATTCTGGTTGTAAACCTTCTTGATATCCGGCGCGTATTGATTGGCCAATTCAAAAGCCAACTTTATGTAGGTTGGAATGTTAAGCGGGGTATCTGTTTCGAAACCCATAATGGGCCATGGGTTTTCCCATGTTGAATTTCCCAACCTGGGACCAAACCAATCACCAGCATTGTAGCTGATATTATCGGAGGTACTTCGGGCATCGTACCCAATTCCGAGGTAAGTTGTGGGGCAAACCGTTTCGTTAACCACATCCATCCATTTAACCACATCCTTATTTGCCTCCAGCGCTTTGCTTATTGTGGTCATGAAATAGGTCATAACAGGCTTCAATTCTTCGGCTGTCCGGTTGTCGGCCTTTGCCCAGTTCGAGCATTGCGGCGAAATGGGGCAATGAGCACGAACCACCTGTTTGTTGCTGCGTGCCATGACCAGCAATTGCTGATAATCGGAATCGTGCCACGTCGCATTTGGGGCCGGGTAAACCACTCGCTGTTTGAACTCATTTTCAGGCGTATTGTATGAAAATTCCCGGAGGAAAATTTCCTTTTCCGCATTTCCTTCGGTCAGGTATTTCGCTTTGGAAATACATCCAAAATAGAAATTGCTTTTGGCGTAATACTTAGCAGTAATCTGACGTATCGTCAAATCCTTATCTCCGATTGCTGAAGTGTTTTTCTCTTGTGCAACGATTGTCAGCGGTTGGGTTACCAATAGAAAACCGATAATTGCCAAGCCAATCGGTTTAAAACTTTCCTTTTTATTCATCATATTACAAAATCAGGCGTGAGTTATTCATCAATTCTTGAAAAAGAAAACATCCAGTCATTAAAATCGGGTTCACTTTGCGCCTTGTCCCAAATTTCGTGGCCATACCCGGGATAATTGGTGTACCTCATTTTGAAATCAATGCAACACGCTTCCTTTCAGCGGATTCCCCTTTGAATCCAGAATCTGGATACTCGACATGGTTTTCAGAATTGATTGGTCGTCGTAAACCCAAACCAGCTTTTTGTCGCGAGTAATTTCGAAAGCATGGGTGACTTTCCCTTCAGGATGATGCCCGACCCAGTTTGTGAAAACCAGGTTTCCGTTGGGCAGAATTTCCATGCCGGTCATAAATTTGAGTTCGATGCCGGGCAATTCGTTTTTGGTGATTTGCCACACCACCGAATCAGAAGGATCAACTTCAACAATTCGAGGTTCTCCGTTGTGATCGGAACAGGCAATCAGCGTATTGCCATTCGGTAGCCGGATGACCGAATGCGGCCCGCCTTTTACCGGGATTTCGCGAACAATTTTTCCTTCCGGATTGTATTCCGAAACTTTATCCAATCCATAATGGGCAATCAGGTAATTCCCGTTTTCGAGCTTTCGGGCATTGCGCATGAAAGCATGTCCGCCATCAACTCTGTCGGGCAAAAGTTTGAGTTTCTTGATTATTTCTCCTTTTGGTGAGACTTCCAGCAGAAAACCCGTATTGCATTCACCGATGAATGTGTTTCCGTTTGGCAGTCGCTGGCAGGCATAAATTTCACTTTCCGATTCGTAATTGAATACCACTTTTTTATCCCGAGTTACTTCTTTGACTCCCTTTCCGGTATTGAAAAGTAGATTCCCGTTGGGCAGAACCCACAAGTCATTACAATTTGGCGCAGGATATTGCCAAATCAATTTCCCTTCTTCAGAAATAATACAAACTTTGCCCTGAGTGTAATCGGTACAGGCGAAGTTGTGCTTCTTCATTTTGGCGCTTGAAGAAAATGCGGCAAAAGCCAGTACGGTAACAGAAAGTAATGCAAACCTGAAGGATTTCAACATGGATAATTATCTAGTTTTTGACCTTGGTGTAAATCAATTCAATTCCCTTGCCCTTGTTTAGGTTTCGGCTGTATTGCTTGTCAGTCGGGTTGTTCCAGTGTTCTGCAACTCCGAGGCTATTCAATCTCGTGCCATCACGTTCAGGGTCGTAAACTGCTCCTGAAGGTGGATTGTTTGCCAAAGCCATTTCTTCCATCGCGTAGTCGCTATACATCATTTCCGGCGCATCGGGCCATTCAGTCAAGGCAAAATCAAGTACTACCGATTCGATGGCAACCGGATCCTGCGAAGCGAATAAACTGCCCGGCCATTGGTTATTGAATGGCGCCAGTTTCCATTTCGATTCAGGCACACCATCCACAAATTTGTTGCTGTAAATTCCGTCAACCAGATAAAGGATTGTCTTTTGTCCCAGGTTCTTATGACCAATAAAATCGGGATAAACCGAATATTGGCGTTTGCCTTCCTTGTTCTGACTGAACCCGCTTCCGTGAGCATTTTTACGCCAGTCGGTTTCGATATCAAGACATCCGAAGAAATTTTTCGCAACCAGCGTAACACCCTGACCAACATGCCCTTTCATCAAAGCCATATTAATTATATAGTCAGCTTCTACAAAACAGGTGGCCAATCGTTTGGTACATCTGTCAAAATCCTGTGAATAGAGAAATCCGTTTTCTGTAAAAGTTGCCTTATCACGTCCATCTCCGCCGTTGTGATCGACATAGTGAACGTTTGGAAAGGCTGCATGGCATTTGTCGAAAACGTTGTTGGTAATGAAACGACTTGGATCAGCAACCGTAATTAGCTCCTGGGGAACTCCGGCTTCATTGATTAAACTGCTCAGTAATTTGAGGACAAGTTGCGGGTTGGCATTGATCCGGTTGTTGCTTTCGTGTGAATCAACATTATTCATGTTAATCTTAATGGCAATTTTTTCTCCGGATTTATAGGCTTGATCCATGTTTCGCCTGGTCTTGTTGTAAAAAACAAAAATTTCTTTCCAGGCTTCTTTTTCTGATTTTTTGCCGGTTAGTGTGGAAAGTGTTTGCGAAAATAGCTTGTTGGTTTCTTCCTGATTGTTGAACCGGTCTTCCCACCAGAAACCGGTTTTCATATCCCACGAAGCAATTTTAGGATTATGCCCCCAGGCAACCCGTCCGGGAAACATTCCCTTTGCTTCGCCTAGCGGAATGTTGGGTTTGTACCAGATTTCCAGATTGGCAGCTTTTGTTTCTTTGGACGATCTTGCCATAAAAACAGAAGTGGAAACAATTCCTAGAACCAAAAATAGGCCAGCAGCAACGTATTTGGCCTCAAAAAGTTTATGTTTCGCTTTCTTGAACGCAAAAGCCGCACCTGTCACGGCCAGCATCCAGATAACAAAACTTGACATAATTGGTGCTGCCACCTGCATACAAGGGTAAGCAGCTCTCGAAGGTTTCGGAATAACCCGGATCAGGAACCAAACGGTAGCAAGGACCGACATTGAAATGTAAACAAGTTTTGCCGGAACCCGTATTTTTTTCAAGAAAACCACGATCCGTTTAATCCATTCCGGAAGTTTTTGAATTCGTTCTTCAGCATTCATATTCAAAGATTTAATCGGTTATTTTATCTTTTTAAAATTGATGTAGTCATAGTTCATATCGCCCAGTTCTTCGGTATGCAGGGTGATGGTTTGCAACCCTTTTTTTAGCACGATTTGTGCAATATTATCCAGATAATTCCAGTGGTGCCAGTTTCTCCAGGGCACGGTCTCTTTGTCGTTGGCTGTTGATGGAAGCGTGATCAGGCCGGTAGCATCCTTATCGTTTACTGCAATTGAAATCTTCCCATTTTTGTTTGACGTGAACATGATCCCAAGCTGGTAGGTTCCGGCCTGAATAACATTGACGGTGTATTTGGTCCATTCGCCCGGTTTTGTCCATCCAACATACAACTGGTCTTTTTCGGGTTCTACCAGATTAAAGGCATTGTTATCAATCGGAGGATCCTGAAATTTGGTGTAGGAAATATCCACCGCTTCATTCATCCGGAATTCATGAAGGTAAGATCCATCGGCCGGATTGAGCGCTCCACTTCCGGAGTTGATCGAGTCGGTATCGTGAAAAGCAACGCCTTCGCCTCCGAAATCGTAATACTCGCACTGGATTTTTCCGGGAATGGTTTGTGGCCCACCTCTGTATTTTGAATCGCCGAATGGTCGGCCCTGATAAGCTTTCCCAATATTCGAAGGCTGACAGCTTCCTGCCAATCCGAACTCAAGCATAAAAACGGCAACTGAAAAAGCGCAAAAACGATGTTTAAATTTCATAAATCCGAGTTTAATACAATGCTTTATTTCACGACTTTTCAAAAGTAACTAAAATATCATTCGTTTTGTTTTTTTATTACGTTTCTTTGTTCCTGAAATTTCAATCGCCCATTTGATGAAATGGATTTTTATGAGTAATTTGGCAGCTTGTTATGCTTTTTGTTAAGTTATACGGAGGAGACATATTCTGCGATACATCAAATTAATGTTTTATAAAGTCAAGAAAATAAGATGACAAAAGATAAGATCCAGGTAGAGAAACCCGACTTTCAGGGTAACCTGAATAGAATAAAAGTACTTCAACTGATTCGGGATGAGAAGGAGATTACCCGTGCTGACATTATCCGCTTATCAGGACTAAGCGCACCCACCGTAACCCGAATTGTTGATCATTTGACCCAACAAAATCTCATTCACAGCAATGGTATTGGTTCTTCCGTCGGAGGGCGTCCGCCACAAATTATCCAGTTTCAATCGAAAGGCAATTACGTGATTGGGATTGATTTGGGAGCCACTTTTATCCGGTCAGCGCTTTCGAATCTGGATGGTGAATTTGTTTTTGAAATACATGTTCCGACCAATTTGAAGAAAGGTTTCGACGGAGTAATGGAACAGCTTGGCGAACTGATCGAAAAACTTTGTGAGCGCGCCCGTCAGAAATCATTGACATTATGGGGAATTGGTATCGCTGTTTGTGGCATGGTCAATAAAAACTCCGGAATTGTGGAGTATTCGCCCATCTTTGGCTGGAAAAATGTAAACATTCAGGAAGCGTTGGCCAAATATACCAATTTGAATATTGCCCTTGGAAATGTGACTCACCTGATCGCCTTGGGTGAATTGCTTTACGGAGTGGGAAAGGACTACAAAAATTTTATCTGTATAAACCTAGGATATGGAATTGGATCAGGAATCATCATCGATGGTAAGCTTTTTGGCGGCGCCGATGGAATTGCCGGTGAAATTGGTCACGTGGTGATAGATAAAAACAGCCCTCGGAAAGGCCTGGAAGGAATTACCGGTACACTGGAAGCACTTGCTTCAGGATATGGAATTGCTGATATTGCCCGCGAAATGGCCAAAACAAATCCCGGTAGCGTTTTGAATGCAACGGATCCGGAGGAAATTGATGCCAAAGTGGTTTTTGAAGCTGCAAAAAACGGCGATCTCCTGTCCAACGAAATTATCGATGAGATTTCAAAAAACATCAGTGTCGGGATCGATACCATGATCAAACTATTTAATACTGAATGCATTGTCCTTTCGGGAGGCCTCGTCCAGAATGGAACCCTGCTTCTGGATAAAATTCAGAAACAGGTAAATGAATATTCCCTGATCGGGGTTTCGCGTACTGTACCTATTGTTAAGGCAGGTTTTGGCGAAAATGCCTCCCTGATGGGTTCGTTTTCACTGATTCTTGAGAAAATACTGTTGCTGGGAAATAGCAACTGACAACACGCCTAAAATTAGTGTTTATTGTCAACATTGAAATCCGGTAAAACAAAGCGCTTCGTTCATTATTGTTTGCCGGAAATTCATTTTTTTTTTAAATGAATAGCAATTCCAAGAATGTTTCAATATATTTGGTTGCTTCAAACATAACTACTATCACCTAGGCAAATGAACGATATTTCAAATCCAAACATTTTAATAGCAGAAGATGTAGAATCTAACTTTCTTTACCTAAAAGCTGTTTTAAGCAAATTGAATGCTACAATTTTTTGGGCTAAAAATGGACTTGAAGCGGTTGATATATGCGATAAAGAGCATTGCATTAACTTGGTTTTGATGGATTTACAAATGCCTGACATGAATGGTTATGAAGCCACCGAAATTTTAAAGAAAAAATATCCCGAAATGCCAATCGTTGCCCAAACAGCCTTTGCCATGTCCGACGACCGCGAAAAAGCACTCGATGCCGGTTGTGATGATTATCTGGCCAAACCGATCAAATCAAAAGATTTACTCAGCATGGTCGAACGGTTTATACAGAAATGATTTCTGGGAAAAAATTGATAAAAAACGTCCATCATAACTAAGGTGGACGTTTTTTGTAACAGACCGTTACTACTCCATACACATTCATTACATTTGCAGCTCGGTTTTCCAATCGAAAATCAGGAGATAAAAAAGAAGGTTTATACCGAATCCATGGAAACAACAGAAACTCCCGGCAAGCAATTCCTTTTAGATCAGCGGTACCTCCGGATGGCATCCATCTGGGCCCAAAATTCGTATTGCAAGCGCCGACAGGTTGGCGCCCTGCTTGTGAAAGACAAAATGATTATTTCTGACGGGTACAACGGGACACCATCGGGCTTCGAAAATAATTGCGAAGACGAAAACAACCGCACCTTTCCGTATGTTTTACACGCTGAAGCAAATGCCATTACCAAAGTTGCAAAATCGAACAACAGCAGCGAAGGGGCAACCCTGTATGTCACTTCATCGCCATGCCTCGAATGTTCGAAACTGATTATCCAGGCCGGAATTAAACGTGTGGTTTTTTTCGACCCTTACCGGACCGAAGATGGGGCTAACTTATTAAAAAAGGCAAATATTGAGGTGGTCCAGGTTGAGTTGTAACCCAAATCCCGAAGACACTTCAGAAATATATTGAATCAACAAATCATTAACAACGTTATTTTCGAATGAAAAATAAATTCTCAATTTATATCCCTGTTTTATTGGCAATTACAATGGTTGCCGGTATTTTCATCGGGAACAGGCTGTCAAGAAATTCAGGTCATGGGTTAAACTCGGCCACCAAGGTAAATAAGATGGATGCAATTCTCGATTTAATCCAGAATGCGTATGTCGATTCGGTTTCAACCGATACCCTGATCGAAAAAACCATTCCGCTCCTCCTTAAAAACCTCGATCCGCATACGGTCTATATTCCGGCAAAAGAACTCGGCGGCGTAGAGGAAGAAATGCGTGGTGATTTTGGTGGCATCGGCGTTCAGTTTTCCATTCAGAACGATACGGTGATCGTGGTTGATGTGATTTCCGGAGGGCCTTCTTCCAAATTGGGGATCATGCCTGGCGACCGGATTGTGAACGTTAACGACACACTGCTCGCTGGGTCAGGCCTGAAAAACGAAAAAGTGATGTCGAAACTCCGGGGGCCTAAAGGGACTAAAGTAAAAGTGGGCATCAAACGAAGAGGGTTTAAAGACCTGATCGATTTTGACATCACACGCGGCGAGATACCGATTTACAGTGTCGATGTAAGTTACATGATCGACTCAACTACCGGATACATCAAAGTGAGCCGGTTTGGCGAAAAAACCTATCAGGAATTCATGGACGGAATGAAAAAACTGGACCAGCAAGGCATGAAAAATGTGATCGTTGACCTGCGCGGAAACCCTGGAGGCTACCTGAACGCAGTGATCAAAATGGTAAACGAGTTCCTGGATAAAGGCGAACTGATTGTTTATACCCAGGGAAATGCACAGGCACGGAAAACTTACCAGGCCGATACGCGCGGAGCATACCGCGACAAGGGGATCGAAGTTTTAATCGACGACTTTTCGGCTTCGGCCAGCGAAATTTTTTCGGGCGCCATTCAGGATAACGACCGTGGCTGGATTATTGGCCGCCGTTCGTTCGGGAAAGGGCTGGTCCAGGAACAAATCCCGTTTAACGACGGCAGTGCAGTAAGGTTGACGGTTGCCCGCTATTACACGCCAAGCGGACGATGCATCCAAAAACCTTACGACAAGGGAACAGACGAATATTACAAAGACATCATGGAACGGGCCATTCACGGCGAATTTCAGAAGAAAGACAGCATTCATTATAAAGACACGGTGAAGTATCATACCTTATCGGGACGGGTCGTCTATGGCGGCGGCGGAATAATGCCCGACTTTTTTGTTCCGGCTGACACGGTCGGCTATTCGCCGTATTATTCAAAAATTACGCAGAAAGGGCTGGTTTATCAGTTTGCACTTGACTATGCTGATAAAAACCGCAAAGAACTTTCGACTTTGACCACAACGGATGAGTTTGAAAAACAGCTCGATAAAAGTGGCGTCTTGAATTTGTTTGTGGCCTTCGCCGAAAAGAAAGGCGTAAAACCCAGCAATCCTGATCTAAAGACTTCATCTAAAATCATTGATTATCAGGTAAAAGCATATATTGCCCGAAACATTTTGGGCGAAGCAGGATTTTATCCGATCATTATGAATATCGACAAGACATTGCTTGAGGCCATCAAAGATTCAAAAATCCCCATTCAGCAAAAATTGGCAGGCGCTGTAACAAAATAATACCCCGACCGTCATATCGGGTGAATTGTAAGCCTGGCCAAAATGAACGTAAAGGAATACAACCAGTCGGTTGATTTATACTCAGACAACATTTTCCGTTTTATCCTGAAAAGCATCAGGGACGAAGAACGTGCGCGCGACATTGTTCAGGACAGCTATGAAAAGTTGTGGCGAAATGCCGGGAACGTTCAGGCCGAAAAAGTGAAATCGTATTTGTTTACCACCGCCTACCACACCATGATTGATATTCTCAGGAAAGACAAACGCCAGGCTTTCCTGGAAGATTGCCACATCCGGGAAGAAATGCACGACGATCAATATTCTGACCTGTCCGAAATCCTGAACGAAGCCGTAAAACAACTGCCTGATATTCAGCGGACAGTCGTTCTGCTGCGCGATTACGAAGGTTACTCCTACCGTGAAATCGGCAATATTACTGCATTGAGCGAAGCCCAGGTCAAGGTTTATATTTACCGCGCCCGGGTTTTCCTGAAAAATTTCATCGGTAAAATGGATTTGGTGATATGAAACGAGCATGTTCGTTGAACACAAACAAGGATGAATTGAAACGAAGTGGAAATCCGCGAAGCGAATATCTCACATGCGAGTTCTCCCGATGTATCGGGATAAACTATACGGCAATTAAAAAACAAATTATATTCGGATGAAAATTGCAAGAGACAATTACGAAACGTTTTTTCTTGATTTCCTCGACGGGAACCTGGCAGAAAAGGATATGGACCAGTTCCTCGATTTTTTGGAACAAAACCCCGATCTGAAAGAAGAATTGCAATCGCTCCAACAATTCAGGCTGGCCGACGAACAGGTTGTTTTTCCTGAAAAGGAACGACTTTATAAACCTCAGGCCGAAGAAACAACCAACCGCGAAACGAAACTGGTTGCCTATCTGGAAGGCGACCTGGAGCACGAAGAACGAAAAATATTCGAAGACTTCCTGTCAACCCAGCCCACACTCCAAGCAGAATATCAACTGTTTACAAGAACACGGATGATCCCTGATACCGGAATTCAATATCCGGGGAAAAGGAAATTGTACCGGAAACCCGTATCAGTCATCGTGATGAACTGGGTTGCGCGAGCCGCTGCAGTGGTTTTGCTGGTTTGGGGGATCAGCTCCGTCGTTCAAAACGGAAAAACGCCTGCACCAAAACCGGGTCAGGAAATAGCCCAAACAAGCCCCGGAAAAGAACTTCAGGCCAAAACTCCTGAAGTGAAAGAACAGAAACTTCAGGAAAATACGGTTTCAGAAAAAACCATCCGGGATGAAAAGTCATCGGCTATTCGCCGGAAAGTGCTTCCTGAAAAACTACCAGTCATGGCAGATGAACCGGTAGCTGCCGATCGCGAGAATTCTATTCTGGCCGAAATTTTGCCAATCGGGGCAAAACTGGAAACGGCGCAGGAAGAAACTCAACTCGCATTTGACCATGAAGTTAAAATTAGGAAAACTGGTGAACCGTACAAAGTGATGGGCCTTCAGGAATTTCTGGCCCAACGGGCTGAAAAAGTAGGCAAAAAAGGGCTGCTTTCTGTTCAGCACCTGGCCCGTTTAGGACTTGGCGTAGCTTCCGAAATATCGGGCGAGCGCATCAGTTACAGCGAAAAAAATGGCAAAATTGCAAGTGTCGGATTTGAAAGCAAACTCCTGGCCTTTACCATTCCGCTCGAGAAAAAATAAACCGGCTGTAACAATTTGAAATGCCACGCCGTCATACCGACAAATTTTAAAACGCACAGCCATGAAAACAATTTATCTCTTCTTAATTTTACTCATCGCGTTCAACCTGGAACTGAGCGCACAAAAAAAATCACCTCACACCCTGAGCCTTACCATTTCTGCCGGGGAAGACCTTTCAGGCGATACCATTGTACACCCGACGGCTAAAGACACCGCTTTTGTCAAGATTGGCAAAAAGGAAGTGAAAGTGGTCGATCACGACGGGGGCACCGAAATCGTTTGGGGCAAGAACAAAAAACACGACAAAAACAAGTTCACCGGTCATTGGGAAGGCCTCGAATTTGGGTTCAATGCTTTCGACAAACCTGATTACAGCATGTACACCACCAAAGATTTTATGTCGCTCAACCAGGGCAAGTCGCTGGAGGTTGATTTCAATTTTTACCAGTTAGACATCGGGCTTGTAAAACGTTCAATTGGCTTGGTTTCAGGAATGGGCCTGAGTTTTAACAATTACCGTTTCGATAACCCCTACACCCTTCAGAAAGGTATTGAAATGACCGAACCTGTGCTGCTCAGTTACGATAACCTTTCGAAGACCAAGCTGGCAGCCACGTACCTGACCGTTCCGCTTTTGCTCGAATTCCAGGTGCCGGTAAACCAGAAAGAAGGCCGGCTGTTTATGAGCGCGGGTTTGATTGGCGGGGTTAAAATTGGGTCGCACACCAAAGTCAAGCATGGCAACACCAAAGATAAAGACCACAGTGGGTTCAACCTGAATTCGTTTAAATATTCGGCCACGGCCCGCATTGGGTACAAAGACGTTTGTTTGTTTGCCAATTACAGCTTCACCCCGCTGTTCGAGCCGGGCAAAGGCCCGGGGCTCACACCTTTCACCATTGGGATCAGTTTCCTGAATTAGATCAAGTTTGTTCAAATACTTCCTGAAGGAGTTTATCGGTGTAGGTAAGCTCCTTTTTTGGTTGCGATTGATTACTTTTGCAAGGTAGAAAAGTTCGGAGCGCCTAAAGTTAAAAAACGACCTGGCAGACAGCGTTTCCGGCACTTTCGGCACAAAAAAAATTCCAGGTACTTTTGCAATGAAACACGCATTTCTCATATTTCTGGCCACATTCATTTCATTCCTGGCATTTCCGCAGGAAAACGATTCGATTGTTGTGATCAAAAGCCCGGCCAGCAGGCTTTCGGGTTTGATTGACATTCAGGACTTGACCAACGAAGGTTTTAATTACTGGAACAACGAATTTAAAGGGCACTGGGCGGGCATCGAGTTCGGGATGAATGGTTTTGCCAACAGCGATTACAGCAATTACCCGGCCAGTGAGCAAAATTTTATGCGGAACGACCTGTTCCGATCAAATGTGTTAAACCTGAATTTATTTCAATATTCGCTTGGAATTCAGCAAACCCGCAAAACCATTGGACTGGTAACCGGTATCGGGCTTAGCCTGCAAAGCTACCGGCTCGATAACAACACAACCGTGGTGATTGATGGCGACCGGAAAGTTCATCCCTTGGTCCAGTACTTTGACCCGAATCAAAAATCAAAACTTTCGTCGGTTTATCTGGAAGTTCCGCTGCTGCTTGAATTTCAGGTGCCAATCAGGAATTATGCCAACCGGCTGTATTTTTCGGTTGGGGTTACTGGCTTCAAAAGACTTGAAACACACACCAAGGTAAAATACCGCAACAATGGGAAACGCGAAAAACTTAAATCTCCGGGCGACTATTCCATTCAGAATTATAAAGTTGCCGGAACGTTCCGGATTGGATACCGCCGTGTAAATTTATTTGCCTCGTACGATTTGGTTCCCCTGTTCCAGGACCTGAGAGGGCCGGTGGTTTACCCGTTTTCGTTCGGAATACGGTTAATTTCTTTTTAAACTTGATGAAGGCCATCCTGAACCATTGAAATCAGCCTGATTACTCGTGACGCGGCAGGGTAAAAAAGAACGTGCTCCCTTTGCCGGGTTCAGATTCGATCCAGATTTTCCCGCCCATTAATTCGACCAGGTTTTTTGTAATGGCCAACCCCAGGCCATTCCCTCCAAATTTTCGGGTGTGCGATGTTTCTACCTGCCTGAAACGATCAAATACTTTATCGTGAAATTCGGGAGGGATGCCGATGCCGGAATCTTTCACATGGAACTCAACATCGCTGCCAATCAGCCTGCACCCGAGCTGGATATACCCTTCGGAAGTGAACTTCAGGGCATTGCTGATCAGGTTGTTGAAAATTTGGAGCAGCCTATCCTTGTCGGCCAAAACAAAAACATCAGGCACTGTTTCAGGAATAAGGCAAACGAGGTTGAACCGGAGCTGCTTTTCTTCAACCTTGCGGATATTCAGCGCCCGGGTTTCGTCCAAAAATTTCCGGACCTTTATTTGTGATTTCCTTATAGAAATTTCGCCGGATTCAATTTTTGAAATGTCCAGAATGTCGCTGATGATCGTTAACAGGTTGTTCCCGTTGCTAATGATGTGCCCGATAAATTCCTGCTTCTGGTCAAACTCAAAATCTGAATCGATCAACAATTCTGAGAACCCGATGATCCCGTTCAGCGGTGTCCGTATTTCGTGGCTCATGTTGGCCAGGAAGGCCGATTTAAGGCGGTCGCTTTCCTCGGCTTTTTCCTTGGCCACAATCAGTTCGGCTTCCATTTGTTTGCGAAGGCTGATGTCTTCTTTTAAAGCGATGTAGTTTGTTATCGTGCCCTGTTCATTCCTAATGGATGTAATGATGGCCCACTCCCAATACAATTCACCATTCTTTTTTCGGTTCTGAAATTCGCCGCGCCACACTTCGCCTGAAATCAGAACCTTCCACATTTGTTGGTAAACTTCGTCAGGAGTGTTCCCTGATTTTACAATGCGCGGATTTTGCCCGATCGCTTCATCAGCTGAATAGCCCGTAATTTCTGTAAATTTTGGGTTTACATATTCAATTGCGCCGTTGATGTCAGTAATAACGATGCTTGAAGGATTTTGCTCAATACCTTTCGAGAGTTTATGGATGGTTTCGGTTGACTTCTTTTGTTCGGTAATATCGCGGCCAATGCCCACCAGGCCGGTAACTTTTCCAACGGGGTCGAGCAATGGTATTTTGGAGGTCAACAACCAACGCTGAGCACCAACTTGGTCCTGAAATACTTCTTCGCGGTTGATCACGGCACGGCCCGTTTTAATCACTTTCATATCGTCGGCATAGCCCCGGTGCCCGATTTCATCGTTGAATGTTTCGATGTCGGTTTTGCCGAGCACTTCTGCTTCAGTTTCCCTGCCCACGATTTCCAGATCAGCCCTGTTTGCAATAATTTTACGGCCTTCAATGTCTTTCACATAAATGGTAGCAGGCAAATTATCGATCAGTGTCCGCAAGAGTTGTTTTTCTTGCTGAATGGTTTCCAAATCCTTTTTGCGATCGGTAATGTCGCGGACGAAACGCAACACACGGTCCTCTTCGAGGTAAACGATCCGGGCTTCATAAAATGTCGTCACGCCATTATTCTCTCCGGAATATTCATAGCTTGTGAGCTTTTTATGTTTTAAGCATTCGTTGATTTTCCGGATGTGCAGTTTTGCTGTCGGGGCATCAAAAACATCGCGAACATTGGAGCCGATCAGATTTTCTTCCGGATAAAGCAAGCCCTTCGACTTGGGGTTGAAAAACTCGATGTAATTACCTTTGTGGTCAGAGATAAAAATGAGATCGGGCATGGCTTCGATGATGGCATTCAACCTGGTGTTTTGTTGCCTGATTTTTTCATCTGCTTTTTTGCGGTGCGTAATGTCGTGCATAATTCCACCAATTCCCTGTCGATTACCTTTCAGCAACAAAGGGAATTTAGTGGTTTCGTAAATACGGTCGCCCAATTGCTCTTCGATGGTGAAAGGCGCTTTTGCCTCCAAAGCTTTGCGGTCGGACGATTGGCAGGGATAAACCGTGTTCACATCAGCCAGCTCACCATCGGTTTTATTCAGTAATTCTTCTTTCGATTTGCCAAAGAACCTGGCCATGGAATCGTTGGCCATCACGTACCGGAATTGATCGTCTTTCACAAAAACCATATCAATGTCCGCATTAACAAAAGCAGTGTAGCGTTCTTCGCTTTCCCTCAGGGCATTTTCAGCTTCCCGTTCTTCGGTCTGGTCGCGGAAAACCAGAACCACCCCAACAATTTCGCCCTGTTGGTTCCGAATAGGTGCCCCGCTGTCGGCAATCGGGCGTTCGGTGCCATCTTTGGCTATCAGCAGGGTGTGGTTTGCCAAACCGACAACATGCCCTTCGCGAAGGACCCTCCTGACAGGGATTTCGACTTGCTTTCGGGTATTTTCGTTGATAATGGTGAAAACTTCTTCCAGCGTTTTGCCTTCGGCTTCGGGCTGTGACCACCCGGTGAGTTGTTCGGCCACCGGGTTCATCAGCATCACTTTGCCTTCCGTGTCGGTAGTAATTACCCCGTCGCCAATGCCGTACAGGGTGGTGCGGAAGCGTTCTTCGCTCTCGCGCAGGACCTCATCCGTCAATTTCCGTTCAGTAATATCCTGAATGGTGCCAATCAACGAAATGAAGTTCCCTTCAGAATCCAGGTTTAATTGGCCTAATCCGTTTAACCATCTGATTTCGCCATCCGATTTCCGTACAATCCGGTATTCTTTATTAAACGGTTCCCGTTTCCCTATGACTTCTTTTTTAAGGTGGCGGTCCATCATTTTTCGGTCGTCGGGATGAATGAGGTCTTCCCAGCCCTGAACGTCTCTTACATGTTCTTTGCCGATGCCAAAAATTTGGTCGAGAACTTCCGACGAATCCCAGAACCCGGTCACCAGGTCGTATTTATAGGAGCCAACGGAGGCGGCGCGTTGCGATTCCCTGAAGAAGAACTCGCTTTCTTTCAAGGCATTTTCTGCCCTTCGCTCTTCGGTCTGGTCGCGGAAAACCAGAACCACCCCAACAATTTCGCCCTGTTGGTTCCGAATAGGTGCCCCGCTGTCGGCAATCGGGCGTTCGGTGCCATCTTTGGCTATCAGCAGGGTGTGGTTTGCCAAACCGACAACATGCCCTTCGCGAAGGACCCTCCTGACAGGGATTTCGACTTGCTTTCGGGTATTTTCGTTGATAATGGTGAAAACTTCTTCCAGCGTTTTGCCTTCGGCTTCGGGCTGTGACCACCCGGTGAGTTGTTCGGCCACCGGGTTCATCAGCATCACTTTGCCTTCCGTGTCGGTAGTAATTACCCCGTCGCCAATGCCGTACAGGGTGGTGCGGAACCGTTCTTCGCTCTCGCGCAAGGCGTCTTCAGCCAATTTTCGTTCGCGGATAAACCGAGCCTGAAGCATATTCTGGTAGGCAATATTTGAAAGCTGCCCGGCCATGGTGAACAACATATCGGCAGTTTTCTGAAATTGATCGTGCGACATGGAAGGGATTTCAGCGAACGCCAGCATAAAATCTGTTTCGGAAGCGCCTATTTTCCGCGCGTATTCTTCCATATTGGCTTCCTGCTGAACTTCGTTACGCACCTGGCCGATTAACCAACTCGCAACATGTTTTCCTTTAACGGTAATGCTGGCTCCGGCATCCCACAAACCTCCGCTCAGGCAGGGCTGGACAAGCGGGCCTTCAGGGTTGTGCCGCCCGATTACCGAATCGGAAAACATGCAATTTTTTAAACCAAGTTCGGTGCACCGGATAATATCCTGGCATAAACGGGTAAAATTACTGGGCCGGGTAATGGGCGTACCATCGGGTTTGGTAATGACGGAAGCCACACCAAAAGCCAGGGCAAACCTATCCTGAAGTTTTTGGATTTCGCCCAGGCCAAACAACTCCTCAAACTCGATACGAATATCATTTTCAACGGGTTGAAAGCTGTCAACCGTTTGTATTTCCAGTTCAGGTCCGGGTTGTTCCCAGGCCAAAACGGCTTCTTCAGGAACGTGGTTTCTGTCCTTCATTTCGTTCTGCAACCGGAACAGGTTGATGTGGGTTTTAACCCGCGCCAGCACTTCCTCTTTCAGGAAAGGTTTGCTTAAAAAATCGGCCCCGCCAACCCGAAAGCCGGTTAGCATCGGCTGTTTCTCAGTTGTTTCACTACTAAAAATAACAGGGATATCGCGGGTGCTTTCAGCGGCTTTTAACTGGCGGCAAACTTCAAACCCATCTATTTCAGGCATCCCGGCATCGAGCACGACGAGAGATGGCTGCTTTTCAAGGATACTTTGCAAGGCCGGTCTGCTTCTGTCGAACGCACGGACGGCATATCCTTCGTGTGACAAGAGTTCAGAAAAGACTTTCAGGCTTTCGGCGGAATGGTCAACAACAACAATTTCATTGATTTGACTTGTTTTCAATTCGTTCTTGTTCATAACATTTCCTCCTGAACAACAACACAAAGTTTATCACGCTTCATAGTTTTGGGTTTTTCCTTTTCGAGGTTTAAATATTGCCATTTTTTATGTCGTATCAAAATATTTGAAGAATCTGTTTTATTGAGGTTTGGAGTAGCTGTTTTGAACTAATTTTGGCGAACACTTATACATATTCATAACCCACATTACGATGAGACTTTTGTTGATCAGCAATTCGACCATGCCCGGTGAGGCATACCTGGATTACCCAAAACCTGAAATCAGGAAATTTTTGGGCGGCAAACCGCTGTCAGTCCTGTTTATTCCTTATGCGGCCGTCACTTTTTCGTTCGGCATTTACGAACAGATCGTTGCCGAACGCTTTGCCGAACTTGGGTTTCAGGTAAAAAGCATCCATCGTTCAGCCGATCCGGTGCGGGCGGTGAATGAAGCCGACGTTCTTGTTGTGGGCGGCGGAAATACCTGGCAACTGGTGAGGATGATGCACGACAATAACCTGATGGAGGCCATCCGTATCAAGGTTCAGGGCGGAACACCATACATTGGCTGGAGCGCCGGTTCAAACGTGGCTTGCCCAACTTTGCGCACCACCAACGACATGCCGATTATCGACCCGAAGGGTTTTGATGCCCTTGGGCTGGTGCCGTTCCAGATTAACCCGCATTTTTTGGATACCAATCCTGAAGGACATGGCGGCGAAACACGCGAACAGCGAATTTTGGAGTTTCTGGAAATTAACCCGGAAGTTTATGTGGCCGGTTTGCGCGAGGGAACCATGCTGCACATTGAAGACCAGCAAATCAGGCTGATTGGAAGGCGGACAGCGCGAATTTTCAAAAAAGGAATGGTTCCGGTTGAGCTGGGTTCGGAGGATGATTTTGGATTTTTACTTTCCTGAACCGCTCAGGTATTTCCCGGAGATAAACCGGATGGGGTACCAGGCTGCCAGGAAACCAATCCCGGAAACCAGCAGAAAAATAGCCAGCAAATCGCCCATTTGAACCTGAACCGGAATGGTTGAAAAGATAAAAGATCCGTCGTTTCCGGGAATTTTCAAGATCCCAAATTTGATCTGAACCAAGCATACCACGATGCCCAGAAAGATACCGAAAATGGCGCCGGCTAAAGAAATCATCCAGCCTTCGAACAGGAAAATGGTGCGGACCAGTTTTTGGTTGGCACCCATGCTCTGAAGGATGTCGATGTCGGCCTTTTTGTCGAGAATGAGCATCGAAAGCGAACCCAGAATGTTGAACGACGCGATAACCAGAACAAATGCCAGGATCAGGAAAATGGCCCATTTTTCCGACTCCATCACTTTGTAAAACAATTCGTGCTGCTCGAACTGGGTTCGCACCTTAAATTTTTCGCCCAATATTCCTGAAATTTCTTTTTTTACTTCCTCCTGCCTGATTCCCGGTTTTAAAGCCACTTCAACGGCGCTCACCTGATTTCCCATCTGAAACAGCTCGCGGGCAAAATCGAACGGGACCAGCACGTATTTTGAGTCGATTTCCTGCTGGCTGGCAAATATTCCGGAGGCATAAATCGTATTCTGGTTAAAGGCTGTGTTGAGGTCTGGCTTTCCGTGTGTGCCTTTTTTCAGGGTATAAATGTGGATCGGATCGATAAAGCTGAGGCCAACTGAAAGGTAATAGGCAACACCCTGTCCGACTACGGCATACGGAACCTGGTTGGATTCCAGGACAAACCTCCCGCTGGTGATGCTGGCCGAATCGAGCCCCGAGATTTCGTTGTAGTTGGCCGGAACACCTTTAATTGTGGCAAAATACTGATGGTTGGCGTATCCGAGCAGAGCATCGTCTTCAATAATGGGCGTGACAAATTTCACTCCTGTTAACTGTTTGATGGAATTAAAGTTACCGGCGGCCAGCCCGAACGATTTGCCTTGTGCGGCGGTAATTTTTATATCCGGGTCGAACGACGAAAACATGGATTTGATGGAAACTTCGAGACCGTTGAAAACCGACAGGATAACAACCAGCGCAAACGTTCCAACGGTGACCCCGGCCACCGAAATGCCTGAAATGATGTTGATCACATTCACCGATTTTTTTGAAATCAGGTACCGACGGGCGATATAAAAGGCTGTTTTCAATATTTTCTGTGGTTGCTATGGTTTCTGTTGTTTCTGTTTTTACTCAGTGCGTCGGTCGGGCTATTTTGGGTTCGTGCGGAACCCGCTGTTGCTAATTATCTAATTTCATACTTCCGACTTCGGTCTGTTTATCTTATTTCCAGGCTTTAACAATTAGTCCGGTTCCGCTTTTGTGTTTCAACGTCAGGTCGAAAAAGTTCAGGACCAGTGCAACCGGATAGAAAACGAGGTAATAAAACGGCAGGATTACGAAAAACAATTTGCTGGCGCCCAACATCAGGATGGGGTATTTCATCGAAAGTTTCCACGAAATTTTTCCGGGGGAGCCATAGGAATAACGGGCTTCGACTTTCGAGAACCCGGCTGATTTCAGTTTTGTTTCGATGTCGGCCATGTTGTAGCCATCGCGCACGTGCTCGTCGATGAAACCGTGAACGCCTTCTTCGTGGTCGTGGTCGTGCGAATCCGATCCGCCCTGATCGGAAGGCGTGGAAATGAGCAGCATCCCGCCCGATTTCATCGAGGCGTGAAAATTCCGGAACACCTGCACATCTTCTTCAATGTGTTCCATTACGTCAACCGAAAGCACCAGGTCGTATTTCCCGGTTTCCTGAAATTGGGTGAGGTCGGCCAGTTCAAACTTCACGCGGGTGGCCAAACCGGCCTTTTTCATAAATTGGTTGCAATCGTCAATCTGCTCGGGTTTGATGTCAACCGCTTTTATTTCGGCCTTCGGAAACCACCGGGCCATGCGGTAGGTGTATTGCCCGAACCCGGACCCGGCATCGAGTATGGTTTTTACTTCCGGAGAAATATGGCGGCGTTTGCGCAGTTCTTTGCGGATGTGCCAGGCACGCAGCAAGAGCAGGTCGAGCAGCCGGTAAAAAAGCCGTCGCAAAGCGGGGTGCTGGTTGAATACTTTTCCCAGCGAACGTTTGATCGGATCGTATTGCATGATGTCGGGTAAAAAGGCAAAAGTAAAAAGTAAAAAAGTGATCAGTCGCAGAACCTTGTATTTCTGAACACTGAGACTGAACACTGAGACTATTCTTTTAGCAGGCGGTCGATGTTGTCGATGTAATCGAGGCTGTCGTCGATATGAAAGTCGAGTTGCGGAACGATGCGGAGCTGTTTTCCGACCTTCAATCCAAGCAGGCCACGGATTCTGGACTGGTGCGTTTTGATTTCGAGCAGTATTTCCGCGCTTTTTTCGGAAGGGAAAATGCTGAGGTAAGTCCGGGCGATTGAAAGATCGGGCGAAATGCGGACTTTGGTCACACTGACCAAAACTCCGTGAAACATATTCTTCCCTTCTTTTTGGATGATTTCGGCCAGGTCTTTCTGAATCAGCCGCGATATCTTGTTCTGACGAGTTGTATCCATCGCTTTCGGTTTTGAAAATTAAGGTTCAAAGGTAGTTAAAATTGTTAGAACAACGGGGATTTCAGTTGGTTCAGGAACCGTGAAAGATGATTCGCGGGGAGATGTTTTACCGGGTATATCTGGGAAATTGATTTTACTTTTTACTTTTGCCCCAATATTTTTGCCGTAATTTATGGGTGGCTTATTTGATTACAGCCTGTGGGGACTTTTTCTGGCCAGTTTTCTGGCCGCAACCGTTGTGCCTTTCAGTTCCGAAGCCATCCTTACTTTCCTGATTGCCAACGGAACCAATGTTACTTCGGCGGTTTTGGTGGCCTCGGCCGGAAACTGGCTGGGCGGAATGAGCAGCTACGCCATTGGCTACCTGGGCAAATGGGAATGGATTGAAAAATACCTGCATGTTAAGCGGCACGACATTGAAAAGTGGCACAACCGGCTGTATAAACGTGGGGCGATATTTGCCTTTCTGAGCTGGGTGCCTTTCGTGGGCGATATTTTCGCTGTTTCGCTGGGCCTTTTGCGCACCAACATATGGATTACCGCCCTTGCCATGCTGGCCGGCAAATTTTTGCGCTATGTGGTTTGGGCCTGGCTTACGGGGCTGGTTTTTTAAAATATCTTCCCGGACGATTGATAACCTGGCAATAACAAGTCATTCCTGACTATTTACTCTTTCCGCTGAATCCCCTTTCCTTTTCTTTTACCTTCCAAAATCAGTCATTTACCTAATGAATCTGCCTGATAATCTACCTTTCTAATGCTTTTTCGGGAATTATTCTGAAAATTTGTGCGGATTAATTAACAAACAATTTACACGCAGGAAACGTTTTGTGTCGAAAATGTTTCCTTCCTTTGCCCGGAAATGATAAGTAAACTTAAAATGCAAGAAGAAATTAATTGGGATGATCCAAAGTTGCAGGCAATTCTCGACAAAACAGTTGAGTTGTTTTACGAATTCGGGATCCGGAATTTGAACATGGACGATATCTGCCAAAACCTGAAAATTTCGAAAAAAACCCTGTATCAATATGTGAAAAACAAGGAAGACCTCATCGAAAAATTGTTCTACTATGGCGATCTGAAGTGGGACAGGCAGTTTGCGTTAATAAAGGTTGAAAACCTGAATGCCATAGAAATTTTGCTAAAAGCCAGTTTGCTGGTTCATGAAGAAATGGGCCGGATGGATCCGAAAACGAAGTTCGAGATGCATAAATATTACCAACCCGTTTTCGTTCGGTTTATGGAGAAAAAACAGAACAACATTTTTAACCACATCAGCCAAAACATCCAAAAGGGCATCAGCGAAGGGCTTTACCGAGGCGATTTAAACATCGAACTGGTAGCCAGCCTTTATGTTCGGAACCTCGTTGATCTGCACAACAAAGACTACTGTTTTATAGAGAACATCACTTTCGACCAGGTTTTTGAAGCCATGTTCGAGAACCATATCCGTGCCATTTCTACTCCTGAAGGCATTGCGTACTTCGAAAAACGCAAATCGGAAATTCAACAGTTGCATAAAAATATTACAAACCTATAAATAATTTTAAACATGTTCAGAAAACTCAAACAGATTCTACTGCTGACAGTTATGTTCCTTTGTGGAACATTGCTCTCGGGTGCGCAGGAGGCAACCAAGCTCACACTGGGCGAAGCCTTAAAAATGGCCATGCAGAATAACACCAACATCCTTAATTCGGAGCTCGATTTAAAAATTGCTCAAAAGAAGGTCTGGGAAACCACCGCTACGGGCCTGCCCCATGTCGATGCAAAATCGGCGTTCACGTTCTACCCGAAGGTTCCAAGCTTTCCAGCTTCGTTTTTCGATCCTAAAGCCGATCCGAATGCGACCATCGCCCTGATGCCAAAAGAAAACCTGGTATCCGATGTTACCGTATCGCAGCTTATTTTTAGCGGATCGTATATTGTTGGCTTGCAGGCAACCAAAGTTTATTACGGACTGACAAAACAGAACAATGAGAAAGCACGGCTCGATGTAATTGAAACCGTTGTCAACACCTATCACATGCTTCAACTGGCCGAGGAAAGCCGCAAAATATTAAGCCAAAACCTGGATAACATCAACAAAACGCTCTATGAAATTACGGAAATGAACAAACAGGGCTTTGTTGAAAAAACCGATGTCGATCAGCTTGTGGTAACCGGAAATACCATCCGGAACGCCGTGAACCAAATTGACAGTAACCTGGATATGGGTTACCGCTTGTTAAAAATACAACTTGGTCTGGAAGATTCAACAAAGGTTGAATTGTCGGATCAGATGGAATCCGGCGAATCGCTCACCAAATCGAGCCTGAAACTGGTAAGCGAACAGTTTAATCTCAACCAGAGTGTCGATTACCAATTGATTAAAACTTCAGAAAAAGCAGCTAATCTGGATCTCAAACTGGCAAAGTCGGCCTATCTTCCAACCCTTAGCGGATTTTACGACCACACCGAAAAAGCGAAAGCGCCCCTCCTGGACTTTCAGCCCAAAGATTTAATTGGCGTAAACCTGAGCCTGCCCATTTTCAGCAGCGGGCAGCGTTCGGCGATTGTAGCCCAAAAACGGATGTCACTCGAAAAAGCAAGAAACACAACAAAATACATTTCAAGCAGCCTCCTGATGCAGGCCAGCCAGTACCAAAACGATTTGAAACTGAAGCTCGAAAAATATCAGAACCAGAAAAACAGCAAAGAACTTTCGGACGATATCTATCAGCGTACCCTCGAAAAATACAAACAAGGTATGGCGTCGAGCATGGATTTGATGACCAGCCAAAACCAGTACCTGACCAACCTGACCAACTACTATCAGAGCATTTATGACTTGCAGGAAGCAAAATCGAAGCTCGAAAAATTGTACAACATCAATCAGGACGTAGAAAACAAATAGAAAATTTAAAAACAAAAAATATACATACAATGAAAAAGATTATTTTTTATTCGGCTCTTATCGCTTTTCTGGTTTCGTGCAGCGCCGGAACTGACAAAAAAGCTGAGCTCGTAAAACTGAAAGCAAAACGCGACCAGCTAACCATTCAGATTGATAAATTAGAGGCAGAGGTAAATCCCGGAGGGTTGGCCGACCAATCAAAAGCGGCTACCGTGAAAGTGACCCCGGCCACCGAGTGTGTTTTTAATCACTATATTCAGGTGCAGGGAACCGTTGACGGCGACCAGAATATTGCCGTGAGCCCGCAGATGGCCGGTATTGTCACAGCCGTTTATGTGAAAGAAGGGACTTCGGTTAAAAAAGGCCAGGTAATGGTCGATCTGGACGCCCAGGTTATGAAGCAATCGCTCGAAGAGGTTAACACTCAGTTGGAATTGGCAAACAGTATTTTCGAAAAACAAAGCGCCCTTTGGGACAAGAAAATCGGAAGTGAAGTTCAGTATTTACAGGCAAAAACCAACAAGGAAGCTCTTGAACAGAAAGCGAATACCATAAAAGAGCAGTTAAAAATGGCCAAAATTATTTCGCCAATCACCGGAACCGTCGAAAGTGTGCCCCTACGCGTTGGCCAGATGGCTTCGCCGGGAGTACCAACCTCAACGATCCGCGTGATCAACATGAGCGTCGCCAAAATTACAGCCGATGTGTCTGAAGCCTATGCCACAAGCATTAAAGACGGAAACCCGGCGCTGGTTAGTTTTCCTGATTTGGGCAAAGAACTGGAAACCAAACTCAATTTTACCAGCCGTTTCATCGACCCAACCAACCGGACTTTTAAAGTGGAATGTAAAGTCTCCTCGAATGAATTTGAGTTGAGGGCCAACATGATTGCCTACATCAAAATTAAAGATTACACCAACAACAAAGCATTCTGCCTGCCGGTAAACTATGTTCAGACCAACCAGGAAGGTAAATTCATTTACGTCGCCAAACAAAACGGGAACGAATGGACGGCTGAAAAAAGGATGATTAAACCCGGAATGGATTACGACGGAACCATGGAAGTCCTGGAAGGAATTGCCGCTGGCGATAAAATCATTACTTCGGGTTACCAAAACCTGACTGAAGGCCAAAAAGTAGTATTCTAATTTCAAATCTGACCAATTATGTTGAAAGAAAAAAAGTTTAAACAATTTTTTGCAACGAGCTGGGCGATCGATAACCGGACGAGTGTTTATGTTCTGGCCATCCTGATTTCGATCCTCGGAATGATGAATTATTACTTTATACCGAAGGAACAGTTTCCGCAGGTTGTCATTCCGTACATCGTTGTTAGCACGCCCTACCCGGGAACTTCGCCCGAAGACATTGAAAACCTGGTAACCAGGCCAATTGAAAAACAGTTGAAGTCGATTTCGAACGTTAAAAATATTACCAGTAATTCTGTCCCCGATTTCTCTTCCATCGTGGTTGAATTTGACCCAGACTTATCCATCGAAACAGCCAAACAGCGCGTCCGCGATGCTGTTGACAAATCAAAAAGCGACCTGCCAACCGATTTGCCATCGCAGCCGGAAATTATGGACGTCGATATTTCTGAAATGCCGGTCATGTACATCAATATTTCAGGAAATTACGACCTGGAAAAACTGAAAAATTACGCCAAAATAGCTCAGGATAAAATTGAAGGCCTGAAAGAAATTACGCGTGTTGACATTGTTGGCGCACTGAACCGTGAAATTCAGATCAACGCCAACGTGTTCAAAATGGAAGCGGCTAAAGTTACCTTTAGCGACATCGAACGGGCAGTGGCTTCAGAAAACGTAACCATTTCAGGAGGTACGATCACCAGCAACGGCATCCGGAACACCGTCCGCGTCAAAGGCCAGTTTGTTGATGTGGCAACCATAAAAAACATTGTGGTGCATTCGTCGAGTGGCGCTTTTGTGAAACTGAGCGATATTGCCGATGTAAAAGATGGTTTTGCCGAACAAGATAGTTATGCCCGCCTCAACGGAAAAAATGTAATTACCCTGAACGTGATCAAAAAGAATGGCGCCAACCTGCTCGACGCTTCAGATGAAATTAAGAACATTGTGGACAATGAACTCATTGGGCACGCATACCCGAAAGACATGGTTGTCAGCATTACCGGCGACCAGAGCACGCATACCCGGAGCACACTTGAAGAACTGAACAACACCATCATCATCGGGTTCATCCTGGTTACCATCGTGCTGATGTTTTTCATGGGCTTCACCAATGCGTTCTTCGTCGGATTGTCGGTGCCACTTTCCATGTTTGTGGCTTACATGATTTTGCCTGGACTTGGCTATACCATGAACATGATTGTGATGTTCGCCTTCATTTTCGCCCTTGGAATTGTGGTTGACGATGCCATTGTTGTCATCGAAAACACGCACCGCCTGCACCGGTTCAACCCCGACATCAACATTGCGGCAAAAAAGGCGGCTGGCGAAGTGTTCCTGCCCATTTTATCGGGAACACTCACTACCCTGGCACCGTTCTTCCCGCTGGCATTCTGGCCCGGAATCGTAGGCCAGTTCATGCACTATTTGCCGGTAACGCTCATCATCACGCTTTTTGCTTCGTTGTTCGTGGCTTACGTGTTCAACCCGGTTTTCGCCGTTTCGTTTATGAAACACGAGTATGATCAAGAATTTCAGAAAGGCAGCGGATGGAAACGCATCCAGACGATTATCATTGTCATGCTCAGTTTTGCAGGCATCTTGTATTTAACAAAGAACTTTGGCTTAGGCAACTTACTGGTATTTGGGGTACTTGCCATACTATTTTTCCATTTTGTCCTGAAGCGGATGATCAAAACTTTTCAGGATAAAACCTGGCCGTGGGTAATGAATATGTATGAAAGACAATTGCGTACTATCCTGAAAGGTGCACGCCCGCTTTGGATCCTGGCCGGAATGGTTGTTCTTTTCTTTGCCACCATTGTAATTACCGGCATGGCCAAACCAACCGTTTTGTTTTTCCCGAACGGCGACCCGACAAACGTTTATGTTTACATTAAAATGCCCGGGGGAACCCATCAAATGGTAACCGACAGCATTACAAGGATTGCCGAAAAGCGTGTTTACCAGGCAATTGGCCAAAACAATCCGGATGTGGAGTCGGTTATATCGAATGTGACCATCGGTGCAGAAGAACAGGGTTTGATTTCAGCCGGAAATTCGTTCAACAAAGGAAAAGTTTCAATCAATTTTGTTGAGCCGAAATACCGCACAACCGGAATTTCGACCACTAAATACCTGGAAAAGATACGAAAAGAGGTAGCCGATATTGCAGGCGCCGAAATTACAGTCGATAAAAACCGGAGCGGACCGCCAACCGGAAAACCGATCAACATTGAAATAACCAGCGAAAATATGGAAAACCTGGTTTCCGATGCCTTTGCTTTCCGCGCCCACCTCGACTCCATGAATATTCCAGGGGTTGAAGAACTGAAATCCGATTTTGAGATGAATTCTCCTGAAATCATGATCCAGATCGACCGCGACCGTGCCCAGCGTTTAGGACTTTCAACGGCCCAAATAGGATTGGAAATCCGTACCGCAATCTACGGGAAAGAAATCTCGAAATTTAAACAGGACGAGGATGAATACCCCATCATGCTCCGGTACAATAAAATTACCCGCGACAACATCAATGCACTGGTCAACCTGGAGATTACCTATCGCGACATGAATTCAGGACAGTTGAGGAGCATTCCGCTTTCGACCGTGGCCCGGATTGATTACACTTCGTCGTATGCCGGCATCAAACGGCTGAACCAGAAACGGGTAATCACCGTTTATTCCAATGTACTTTCAGGCTATTCGGCAAACGACATCGTTCCGGTTATCAAACGCGAGGCCGCCAAATTCAAGTTGCACGAGGGTACCGAAATAAAACTGACTGGTGAACAGGAAGACCAGGCCGCAACCATTGCTTTCCTTCTGAAGGCCATGATCATTGCCATCGGCGCCATTTTCTTTATCCTGATTACCCAGTTTAGTTCAATCAGTAAATCGCTGATCATTTTGAGCGAAGTTATTTTCAGTATCATTGGCGTTCTGCTTGGGGTCATCATTTTCCACATGGACCTGGTAATTATGATGACCGGGTTGGGAGTTGTTGCGCTTGGCGGAATTGTAGTACGAAACGGGATTCTGATTGTCGAGTTTATTGATGTCAAAAAGAAGGAAGGCTTGCCAACGCGCCGCGCCATCATTGAAGGCGGCCGCACCCGTATCACACCGGTAATCCTGACAGCTACCGCAACCATGCTGGGCCTTGTGCCGCTGGCCATTGGGATGAACATCAATTTCACCACGATGTTTACCGAACTGAACCCCCATATTTGGTTTGGCGGCGACAATGTAGCCTTCTGGGGGCCACTTTCATGGTCGATCATTTTCGGCTTAAGTTTCGCCACGTTCCTGACCCTGATGTTTGTCCCGGCTTTGTACGAGCTCGATTACACCATCAGGCTAAAACTGAAACGTCGGAAAAACCTGAGACGGATCAAGAAACTGAATAAGTAATCGAACAGATTTTATTTCATAGAAAACGGCGGAAAAGTTTCCTTTTCCGCCGTTTTTATTTTGGACAATGCTCGTCAGGCAGAAACAAAGGTATCTTTCAAACTTGCAGTTTTACACACTTCAATTTAAAAGATAAAGGATTATTGGACCAAAATTTTACGGGTAACCGGCTGTCCATTTTCAGGTTCAAGGGCAAATAAATAAAGGCCAGGACTGAACCCGCTCACATCAATATCGGTCTGAAAAACGTTTGACCCAACCGGAAAAGCTTGGTTGTAAACCTGAATCCCGGCTGAATTGTATGCCTTCAGTACAAATTTTGAAATCTCTTTTGAGGCATGAACCTGAAGTGTAAGCCGATTGCTTGCGGGATTCGGGAAAAAACCTACTTCGCCTGCCGACAACAAAACCGGATTAATTCCCGTTCCGATATCCTGAATTTTCAGGTTATCAACAATCCAGCCCCAGCCATTCGCGTACGGATCGGAATACAGGCGGAAACGAACCTGAATGGTGTCGTCAGCAGCAAAATTTCCATTGGCAAGCAGGTCAACTACCCGGTTCACGTACAAATCTTTTGTTGGGACCGCCGTACTGTTTTGGCCAACGAAGGAACTGTTGTATAAATTGTACCAGGTTTTTTGGGCATTGCAGTCATACCCGTCGAGCAAAGGTTTCCAACTAATGCCGCCATCTTTCGAGCCTTCAACGATCACGTAATCATAGAAATTGGCATCGCCGAATTTACTTCCCGGATCGCCGGGTTCAACCAGCGCAATTTCGTCGTACGACATTTTTCCACCGGTTTTCAGGATTATCGGGTATTTGAGTACCGCCGTGAAATTGAACGATGCGTTGTTGGTATCAGGGCTCGGGTATGGATGGGGAGAATTTAATGCAGGGTTGTCGAATCCGGTGGGGGTTGAAATGGTAAAATCGGAACTGATGAAATCGTTCGGTCCAGAGTTGAAATCTGTGACATATTTATCAACAGGCTTCAGTATCCCCTCTATTGAAAAGGTATAAAAGCCTGAATCGGGGCTTCGGGCAATATTTCCGGCCATAGAAGAATCAACAGCAACAATGCGGTAACTAACCTGATCGCCATCTTTTACCGATCCGGCGGGTAAAACCAGTTTTCCGGTATAGTTGTCGAGCGTATCGTTCACGAGCGGAAAACTTTTAATGACACCGCCGTTCACAAAATATTCGACTGTCGCCGATTTAACGCCAATGTTATCGGTTATTTGCGCATCAATAGTGGCCGAAAGGTTGCTCGAAACCATGTATTTTATCGGTTGCCCATAAACAATTACCGGAGGTTGGTTATCGATTCCAATTTTAAAGCTAAAAAAATGGACCGGGGCGTTTGAAGGCAAAACATACCTGCGGTTTTTAACGTCGGTGGCCGAAAAGTAATAACTTATGGTACCGTCTTTTACCAACGAAATTTGAGTTGAAAATGTATTAAGGGTTGAAGTTGGTTTTAACAAAACCGAATCGGTATAATTTACAAAACCGTTTTTTGAATAGACCAGGTAAACTTTGGACGAATCGAGCCCGAAATCGCTTAAAATTTCAGCATTAAAAACAATGGGCGATGAAGGTATTTCAATGTCTTTTAGTGGTTTATGAAATATGGAAATGTTTTTCCAGCCCATTTCGTTCATAATGGCCATTGTGGCCGGCCCGGGATCGTGGATGGCTTCACCCATGCCTGAAAAAGGGGTCATCAGCGAATTCGGGTCGCCTGCCGGGTATGTTTTATCGTCGAGGTGATAAATGCTCGACCCGTCGTCCCAAACTACTGGAGCATAAAGCCTTGGCATATTACTTCCGGCCAGTGTGGTATAGAATTGCAGCCAGTTTGAGGTTAAATTCTGGTTCAACACAATGGATGGATTCGGAAAGAGGCTCGTGTTGATGAGCTTGTCGCCGTTTTTGTTTTCAACAAACTGGTCGAAAATAGCGGCATCGCCATCGCTTCCATAAGCACCTTTTCCCCCTGAAGAATAAAAATATCCTGAAAAGCCCAGCCCATGGGTCAGTTCGTGCAGAACGGTTGAAACAAAATCATACTGGTTAACCGGGCAATTTCCGTCGGTACCAAAATACCAATTGCTGAAGTCTTTGTTAAAAGAGCCAATAATGTCGTATTGATCGGTAGAACTCATGTCCTGATTGGTCATTTTTTCAACCAGGGCAACCGGATAATAACAGTTCCAAACTTCGGTCGAATTAAAATTCTTGTAGAAATTTTCAGGGCCACAACTTCCCAAAACGCCTTTTGCCAGACTTACCCACGAAACCTGGACCCGGATGGTAACCGGCGAATATATTAAAGTTCGCCAAATATCGACGGCATACTGAAATGCCAGCTTTGCCTGATCAGGAAACCCCACATAATTAACCACGATGTTGGTTTGTTTTAACGAGGCCGATTTCAGTCCCTGATAATAGGCCGCAGGTGGCGCAACATAAACTTTATGAACTTCAGGTGAAGCATAGCAAACCGGCGGTGGCACTTTTATCCCTTCCTTTTTCCAAACCTCTTGTCCTTGACCTATCCCCATTATCATCAGGAATAAAACCAAAATTTGAATTCGTTTCATATACTCTAATTATTTTGTTATTTTATTGCCTGCTGGAATCGCCAGGATTGCATGAATTTCGGTGGTTCCCAAATCCTGACACGTTTCATGTTTTAAAATTCACAACCCATCTGACGGCGACCGAATACGATTTATTGAACAAACCCACCATCGTGAATTTTGAGGTTACATTTATCCAAAAATTCAGGCAAACCTGAAACCAAATGTAACTGAAATATTTTCAATAATTACCCTATATTTGCCTGAACGACTCAGTCAATAACAATTAAGTTATGAAGTTTTCTTTTTTGATCCTGCTTTTTTTTATTCTTTCAATAACGGTCCCCGCCTCCAAACCCGTCAAAATTTACGATGAACTGTTCCGACCCCAATTTCATTTTTCTCCTGAAAAAAACTGGATGAACGACCCCAACGGACTGGTTTACTACAACGGCGAATATCACCTGTTTTATCAGTACAACCCGTTTGGAAAAGAATGGGGGTTCATGCACTGGGGCCACGCCGTGAGTACCGATTTGATCCATTGGGAAAACCTTCCGATAGCGCTTTATCCCGACAACGACTCAAAGGACGAGGTAGAATGTACTGAATTTTCGGGCAGCGGACTGGTTGACGAAAACAACGTAACCGGGTTACAAACAGGCGATGAGAAAACGATTTTGCTCTTTTATACCAGCCAGCATTGCGGACAACGGTTGGCTTACAGCAACGATAAAGGCCGGACCTGGAAAAAATACGACAAAAATCCAATCATTCCGTTCGACCCCACCGACGACGCCCGCGACCCAAAAGTGATCTGGCACGAAGCCAGCAAACAATTTGTAATGGCATTATACCGACGGCCAAACAACGACGACAAACAAAAAGGGGTTTCATTCTATACTTCAAAAAACCTGATCGACTGGACGTTCAGGAGCCACACCCCGGGCTTTTTCGAATGCCCCGATTTGGTTGAATTGCCTATAAACCGCAGGCCCGACGAAAAAAAATGGGTTTTGTTCAACGGCGATGGCAGTTACATCATCGGTTCGTTTGATGGTGAAAAATTTAACCCCGAATCGCCCAAAATGCCTGGCGACTATGGAAAAAACTACTACGCCACACAAACCTGGAGCAACATCCCTGAACCAGATGGCCGGACCATCCAGATTGCATGGATGAAGGGCGGAGAGTATCCTGATATGCCCTTCCGAGGACAGATGACATTCCCGTGCGAAATTGCGCTTAAAAAGTTTCCTGAAGGCATTAAACTGGTGAGGAACCCGGTCAAGGAAATCGGCCTGTTGCATGAAAAGGCTGACGTTTGGGAAAACAAAAACCTGATCCCCGGAATTAATAAAAATCTGCTTCATGGTGTAAAAGGCGATTGTATGCACATTGTTGGCACGTTCGATATTAAATCGTCCGACAGTTTCGGCTTTATTGTCAGGATGAATAAGAAAAACGAGGGGACTGAAATCTCCTACTCAACCAAATCGAAAACGCTTAGCTGTCTAGGCAAATCAGTTGTTGTTGAGCCGGTTGACAATGTTATAAAACTCGAAATCCTGCTCGACCGAAGCTCGCTCGAAGTATTTGTCAACGATGGAAAAGCCGTTCTGAGTTCCTGCTTTGTTCCTTCCGAAAACGCTGATGGTATCTACCTTTTCACTCTAGGCGGCGAAATTTTAGTTCAGAAACTTGAAGTTTTCCGCATGAAATCAATCTGGCCAAAGGAAAAATAAACTTCAGGACACCTGAAAAACTGATAAATGCCACAAGTTAACAATACTGTGGCTTTTCTTTTTTCATTAAGCCGTAACGACACAATAAACATGATTTTCATTCTTTATTTTCAATCCTGAAGCGTTTAATTTTGCAATACTTATCCTTCAAACAGAAACAGATGAAAGCAATCGTAAAATTTAAACCAGAAAAAGGCATCTGGATGGCCGATGTTCCCATGCCATCAGTTGGCCCGAATGATGTTTTAATCAAAATCAAAAAATCGGCTATCTGCGGAACCGATTTGCATATATACAAGTGGGACGAATGGGCACAAAATACCATCAAAACACCGCTGGTAATCGGGCACGAATACATGGGAATTGTGGTTGACAAGGGATCAGAAGTTTCACGGGTTCAATTGGGCGAGCGGGTCACCGTTGAAGGCCATATTTCGTGCGGGTTTTGCCGAAATTGCCGACGTGGCCGCCAGCACATCTGCGATCATACGGTTGGAATTGGCGTGAACCGCGATGGTGGTTTTGCTGAATATGTTTCAGTTCCGGCCTCAAACGTGCTAAAGGTTGATGACCGTATTTCGGACGAATTGATGTCGGTAATGGACCCGCTGGGAAATGCGACCCACACCGCGTTGTCGTTTCCGTTGCTTGGCGAAGATGTGCTGATTACCGGAATTGGCGGACCGATTGGAGCGATGGCTACAGCCGTTTGTAAATACGCCGGAGCCCGTTACATTGTCGGCACCGATTTAAGTGAATATCGCCGAAATTTGGCCCTAAAAATGGGTGCAACGAAAGTGATCGATCCTCGTCAGGAAAGCATCAAGGATGCCATGAAATCGCTTGGGATGGTAGGTGGCTTCGACATTGGTCTCGAATGCAGCGGCTCGGCAGCTGCATTTGGCGATATGGTCGAAAACATGTACAACGGCGGTAAAGTTTCGCTTCTTGGCCTGTTACCTTCTTCGACCCTGATAAATTGGAGCAAACTAATATTTAAAGGATTGACCCTCAAAGGAATATACGGACGTGAGATGTATGAAACCTGGTACCAGATGGAAATGATGCTTTCGCATGGGCTAAATATTTCACCGGTAATCACCCATCGGTTCCCAGCCGATGAGTACCTGGAAGCTTTCAAGATTATGGAAGAAGGAAATTGCGGAAAAATTATCCTGAATTGGGAATAACGGATTTCAACAACAAAACAGAAAAGGCTTTCAGGAATGAAGGCCTTTTTTATGCGAAACAGAAAACCGGGTTCAGCAATCGGATTATTAAAAATCAATATCAACGAAAACCGGACAGTGATC
>JBBIHV010000007.1:36733-59121 GCA_037446835.1 Sunxiuqinia sp.
TGAAAGTCGGAAAGAAACTCCATTTTAAAAGCCTGACGCACCTCACCTGTCGTTCCGGAAGGGAAATAAGCGCTGATCACCGAAACATCACCAAAGTCCGCTCGAATCACTCTTCCCTCTTTGTCATATTTTTCATTGTTCATTCCCAAAACAATCCGATCTGGTATAACTTTACTCATAAGAGCCACGCCGCTATATCCCTTTTTTTCAGCAGAAAACGCATACGTCTGATAGCCCAGATTTTTAAAATCTGATTCATGCAGTTGCCCAGGTTGAGCCTTGGTCTCCTGAAAACAAATAACATCAGGATTCACTTCACTGATGAAATGAAGTAGGCCTTTACTTACCGCTGATCGGATTCCGTTCACGTTATAGCTTAAAATCCTTTTCACAATTTTTGTTACTTTTGGTTCGTAATAAACAGCGCGCTAAAGTATAACGAATTAATTTAAAGCAAAAATATACATTGAAAAAAGGCATTGTAATCAAATCGACAGGAAGCTGGTACACTGTTAAGACGGAAGAAGGGAAACTGATCGAAAGCAGGATTAAGGGAAACCTCCGATTAAAAGGTATTCGTAGCACAAACCCGATTGCTGTAGGAGATCATGTTGAACTGACCGAAAAAAAAGAGGACAATCATGCTGTAAGTCAGATTGTTGGTTTAATTCACAAAATATTTCCCCGCACAAATTATATCATTCGCAAATCACCCAATCTCTCCAAAGAATCGCACATTATTGCCGCCAATATCGATCAGGCCTTCCTGATTGTCACTGTTCAATTTCCCATAACTAGTACCACTTTTATCGATCGGTTTTTAGTTTCCGCTGAAGCGTATCGGATCCCCTGTCATTTGATTTTCAATAAAATTGATTTGTATAATGCGGAACAAACACACCTTATGAATTCTTTGATTGCGCTTTATGAAACCGTAGGTTATCAGTGTCTGAAAATTTCGGCCATCAATAATCAAGGACTGGCTGAACTAAAGGCAAAAATGACTGATAAAACAAATGTCTTTTCCGGACATTCAGGTGTTGGAAAATCAACTATTATCAATGCCATCCAACCCGGAATGCAATTAAAAACCGGGATCATTTCCGAAGCGCATTTTTCGGGCAAACATACGACCACTTATTCTGAAATGTTCGAACTTGATTTTGGCGGATACATTATCGACACACCTGGAATAAAAGGATTTGGAGTTCTGGAAATGGAAAAAGAAGAAATTTCGCATTACTTTCCCGAAATATTCAAGCTTCTGAATGAGTGCCAGTACTACAATTGCACCCACACTCATGAGCCACAATGCGCTGTAAAAAAATCGGTCGAAGAAGGCAAAATTGCATTGAGCAGGTACAATTCCTACCTCGGATTACTTGAAGGAGAAGAAAAATACAGAAACTAATCTGTTTTGACCTCAGAAACAGCAGTAAAAAAAACTATTTTTTACAATTTAAACTTTTTAATTTCAGGAGTTTAGCTTGTAAAAATCGAAGATTAAACGTGCTTTAGAATTACCTATTTCGGCAGCCACCACAGATAAGTCTTGATTTTTTAAATTCTCGACGCTCTTAAAACGCTTCAATAGCGCAGTTCTGGTCTTCTCGCCGATTCCCGGAATATTTTCAAGTTCAGATTTGATAAAATCGCCCGATCGTTTATTCCGGTGAAACGTTATTCCAAACCGGTGAGCTTCGTCTCGCAATTGCTGAATAATTTTTAATGATTCCGAATTTTTATCCAAATACAGCGGAACCGAATCTCCGGGGAAATAAATTTCCTCTAATTTTTTGGCAATTCCGATCATGGCAATTTTTCCACGCAGATCCAATTTTTCAAGTGCATTCAAGGCAGCACCAAGTTGTCCTTTTCCCCCATCAATTACGATGAGTTGCGGCAATGAATTTCCTTCTTCAACCAATCGCCTGTATCTACGAAAAACCACTTCTTCCATCGATGCAAAATCATCGGGTCCAACAACCGTTTTCACATTAAAATGCCTGTAATCTTTTTTTGCAGGTTTTGCGTTCCGGAAAACCACGCACGATGACACGGGATTTGTTCCCTGAAGATTACTGTTGTCGAAACATTCAATATGTATCGGCAAGCTTTTAAGTTGCAAATCTTTTTGCATGGTGTCTAAAATGCGCGTCGTGTTCTTTTCAGTTTTCGAAACAACCTGGTGCTTTTGCTTTTCCAAACGGTAATATTTAGCATTGCGCTCAGAAAGATCGAGCAACTTCTTTTTATCTCCCTGTTTAGGAATTTGAAACTTTATTCCTTCAAGTTCAATATCAAGTTTTAGAGGAACAAGAATTTCGCGGGCATTGCTAAATATTTTCTGGCGAATTTCAACAATTGCAAATTCCAACAATTCATCTGCTGATTCGTCGAGCACCTTTTTAATTTCCATGGTGTATGTCTGCATAATTGCCCCGCGTATTATCTTCAGGTAATTCACATATGCAAACGCCTCATCCACATCAATGGTAAATACATCCACATCGCTAATCGTATTGTTTACAACGGTCGATCGGGATTGAAATTTTTCAAGCAAATCCAGCTTCTCTTTCACGAGCGCCGCTTCCTCAAATTTCATATCAATTGAAAATTGCAACATTAAATCCTTGAGATATTTGATCACGCCTGTAATGTTGCCTTTCAATATCTCCTTTATTTGAGAGATGTTTTTCAGGTATTGGTCGTGCTCAAATCGTCCAATGCAAGGTGCCAAACAATTTCCAATGTGGTACTCGAGACAAACTTTGAATTTTCCCTGACGAATATTTTCATCGCTCAGATTTAATTTGCAATTCCGAAGCTTAAATAATTTACGAAAAAGATCGAGTAACATTCGAACCGTCAAGATGGAAGTGTAGGGACCAAAATAGTCTGAACCATCCTTTATCACATTTCTAGTTTGAAAAACTCGGGGAAAACGCTCATTTTTAATAATTATCCAGGGATAGGTTTTGTCGTCCTTCAGGCGAATATTATACCGCGGCTGGTATTTCTTGATGAGATTGTTTTCGAGCAACAGGGCATCCTGTTCGGTTTCTACAACCATGTGACGGATGTCGGCAATATTTCTGACAAGCAGTGCTGTTTTTCTGTTTTGATGGTTCTTGGTAAAATAGGAAGAAACCCGCTTTTTCAGATTTTTTGCTTTCCCAACATAAATGATTTTACCCGTAGAATCGAAATACTGATATATTCCGGGCTGGTCGGGAATAACAGAAACTAAAGACCGGATATATTCAGCATCTTTATGTACCATCTGGAAAATTTGCTTTCAAATAAACTAGTACTGAATAACAGAATGTGTATCGTATTGCGCAAGTTCTCTCTTTTTGTCAGTTTGAATAAAAGTCAAATCGCAAATAAATGAGAAGTATATTTTTTTGACATTCATCTTTTTCACCAGGTTGAGAGCAGCCAGCGCAGTGCCACCCGTTGCCAGCAAATCATCATGAATTAGCACAATGTCGTCTTCTGTTAAAGCATCCACGTGCATTTCAATTGAATCGACACCATATTCAAGTTCATACGATTCGTTGATGACGGTATATGGCAATTTCCCTTTTTTACGGATTGGAACAAAGCCCGCATTAATACAGTAAGCCACCGCCCCACCAACAATGAATCCACGGGATTCGAGTGACACAATTTTGGTAATGTGTTTATCTTTACAAAAATCCGATATCTGATCAACCACATTTTTAAAAGCCGCAGGTTCCTTTAACAGAGTGGTAATATCTTTAAAACTTATACCTTCAATCGGGTAATTTTCAATAACGCGCACATAATTTTTAAGATTCATATTCAATTTTTAAAGTTCCACGTGGAACATTAGCGTCCTAAAAGTACAAGCAAAACATTAATATCTGAAGGACTAACGCCTGAAATACGACTTGCCTGACCAATCGTTTCTGGTTGTATCTCGGTTAGCTTTTGTCTGGCTTCAGTGCTGATCGTGAGTATTTTATGGTAGTCAAACTTATTTAATATAGCAATATTTTCGAGTCTTTTGAATTTATCAGCCAACAATTTCTCGCGATCAATATAGCCCGCATATTTGATAGCAATCTCGGCGGATTCCAAAATTTCCATGAAACGATCTTTAGGAATACGCTCCAAAAAATGCTGAAAAGGAACAATATCCACGATTAAGTCGAAAATTGAAATCTGCGGACGAAGAATAATATCAATTAATTTGACTCCCTGCTTTAACTCAGACGAACCTTTTGCCTCCAAAATATGATTTACATACTGAGGTTTGATAGAAAATTCGCGAACAAATTGTATGATATCATCAACAGCCTTTCTCTTGGCGACAACCAAATCATACCGATGCTGATTTGCCAAACCCAGCTCATAAGCGCGTGGAGTTAGCCTAAAATCCGCATTGTCCTGGCGTAATAAAATTCGGTATTCTGCCCGTGAAGTAAACATCCGGTAAGGTTCATCAACACCTTTCGTCACCAAATCGTCAATTAAAACTCCAATATAAGCTTCATCCCTACTCAGTATAAAAGAATTCAGATTATGAACTTTTTGATGCGCATTTATTCCTGCTATGATTCCTTGGGCAGCGGCTTCCTCATAACCCGTCGTACCATTTATTTGTCCGGCAAAAAATAAATTCTTCACCAACTTTGTTTCGAGTGTATGACTCAATTGTGTCGGATCAAAATAATCGTACTCTATTGCATAACCAGGTCTGAAAATACGAACATTTTCAAGACCAGAAACATTTTTTAAAGCTCTTAGCTGAACATCCCAAGGTAAAGATGACGAATACCCATTTAGATAAAATTCAATAGTATTTTCACCTTCCGGTTCTAAAAAAAGCTGATGAGAATTCCGCTCGGCAAAAGTCACAAGTTTAGATTCAATACTTGGACAATAACGCGGACCAGTTCCAACAATCGTTCCGTTGTACATCGGAGAATCCCCAAACCCCTCTTCAAGAATAGAATGTACTGTTGTATTAGTATATGTGATCCAGCAACTTCTTTGTTGTAAATCTGATTTAATTTCAGGAAGAAAAGAAAATTTGGACGTTTTATCATCACCTTTTTGCTCTTGCAATTTCGAAAAATCAATGGAACGACCATCAATTCTAACCGGAGTCCCCGTTTTTAGCCTACCCGTCTTAAAACCAATGCTAAACAGCTGATCTGAAATATGATAAGAGGCATTTTCACCGATCCGGCCTCCTTCCATCTTCGCTTTACCAATGTGCATTAAACCATTTAAAAAGGTTCCGTTGGTAAGTATTACTGATTTAGCATAAAAATCAACTCCTATTTTAGTTCTTACTCCGCGAACCACTCCTTCTTCGATATGAAGAGCAATAACTGCATCCTGCCAAAGATCCAAATTCTGAGTACTTTCAAGTATATTCCTCCAATTTTCAGTAAATCTGGCTCTGTCGCTTTGCGAACGCGGACTCCACATTGCCGGCCCTTTTGATTGATTGAGCATTCTGAATTGAATACTGGATTTATCAGTAACAATTCCAGAAAAACCACCCAATGCATCAATCTCTCGAACAATTTGTCCTTTGGCTATTCCTCCCATTGCCGGATTGCATGACATCTGTGCATATTTGGTCATATCCATTGTAATGAGCAATGTTTTTGAACCCAAATTTGCAGCTGCAGCTGCTGCTTCACAGCCAGCATGTCCTCCTCCCACAACAATTACATCATATAATGGTAACATTATCTACTTCAGTTTATTAATTAACCAACACTAAGCTCACTCAGATAAAAATCTTCTTTAGCCGTCATCTGTATCTTATCTTTCTTGTTCTTATCCTTATAACCTAGTAAATGCAAAACTCCATGAATCATAATACGATTTAATTCATTTTCAAAAGAAGTATTAAACTCAACCGCATTCTCCCGTATTCGGTCTGTACTGATGAAAATATCGCCACTAACTATACTACCTTCAACATAATCGAAAGTGACAATGTCAGTATAATAATCATGATTTAAGTAGGTACGGTTAACTTCGAGCAAATATTCATCTGAACAGAAAATAAAGGAAATATTACCGGTAACTTTTCCTTCCGCTAAAATTACATTCTTTATCCAGGCTGATATCACTCGCCTTTTAAACTTTGGAGAAGAAACATTTTCGCTAAAAAAAAAGATACTCATTTATGTAAAGTGTATTTAATTCTGACTCTCCTACCCTTCTGCAAAAAAATAACATCATCAGCAAAATGGCGGATTAAAAAAATTCCTCTACCACTTTCCTTTCTAATATTTAAATCGGTGGTTGGATCTAAAATCTTACTTACATCAAAACCATCGCCCTGATCAACAACATCAAAAGTTAAAGTTTCCAAATCATATCTGGCTGTAATAAAAACACTTTTCCATGTATTAAGCCCATTTCCATGTAAAATAGAATTATTAACAGCCTCGCTTAATCCAAGTAGAACACGATTAAAATAATTGCGATCAAAATCAGATTCTATAAAAATCTCATCCAAAAAATCTCTAACCTCAGTCAGGTCAGAAAGCCTTGAACCTATAACCAAATCGCGTTTCAAAATTATTCATTTATCTTGTTTAGAAAACTATTGTACTTCTGATCATAAAAATTTCGCAATTTGAAATCAGTCGGTTTTGCCAACTCATTTTCAACTTTATGCTTATTTTTATACTCAAAATAACCTTCAGGGTTTCTGCCTTTTATATCACCAGCCGTTTTTGATTCCCTCTTATCATCCTGACCACGTTCAATTTCCGACTTTTCTGCATCTAAAAGTTTGGATAAAATCATATTTTGCCGGTTTATTAATTCGCTGGAAATGTTTCGGTTAATAAGATCCTTTCGTGATTGTTCCAACATTTGATCTACAGCTTTTAATTGCTGTTTTGCAGAAGATCCGACAGAACTACCATTCACCATATCCTGAATGAGTTGCTGCATAATTTCTTGTTGTGCAATAGTTTGACCGATACTCTTACTAAGTTTTCCCATCTCACCTTTTTTCATTTGGTCGATCATTTGTTGCAATTGCTCTTTAATCGAATTTTGACTTTCCTTCAATTGCATCATGCCCGGTTTCGAACCTTTACCGCCGGGCTTATCACAATCGCCATCACCTGAACCATTCTGCTGTTTCTTGAGGTTTTCAAGTGATTCGCTGAGAAAAAGTGCCAGATTATTGGCAGCAGTTATTCCATATTGTTGATACATTCGAGCTCCTCCAATGTTTCCCGACTCCAAATTATCAAACGATGCACTGGTATTGCTTTCCAAAGACAACATCTCCTTTGAAATAATTGCACCGATTTCTGGCGCACGCTTTGATAAAGCATACAACGAATCTTTTATAAACACAACTTGTGAAATAAGGTTCTTTTGCTTAAGTTTTAATTGTTTGACAAGTGGGTTGTTGTAATCAATCTGAGCAGTTTGATTTAAAAGACGCTCCTGGTCAAATGAAACAAAAATCAAATTATCAAGAATTTGCTTCAAATTATCGATATTTTCCTGATTTTCCTTCTCCTTTCCATTGGTAATCATTTGATTCATAGCAAAAACCAATTGATCAATTGCCTGACCGTTTTTATCCATTTCCGAAGATGTCTTTCTCTTATTTCCTTTACTTGAATCCTCCTTAATTTTTGAATAGGAATCTTTAATCACTGAAAATTCCTTGTCAAAATTGAACAAATTCAACGGCTTTTCGAGAGTACTATTAAATTCAACCGTATTTTTATAATCATTTTCCAGATTTTGCAGAAGTTCAGAATTTTTGTCCTCAAGAGTATTTATTTCCTTTAAATCTGATCGTTTTTCAAGTTTACCAAGATTTGTACGCTCATCGGCCGATAATTTTTTTAACTCGTCAATAATTCTTTCAACCTTCTGCTCAACTTTCATTCTTTTCAAAAGCTGCATATTTTTATCCAGTTGCTTGGCAAGATCATCCAATCCAGTATCCATCTGTTTCGATAACTGTTCAAATTTTCTCTGATCAAATTGTTTGGCCAGTTCATTAAACTCCTCAAAAAGCTTTTTCAATTCATCGCTAAAAACTTCTTTGAGTAATTCTTCAATTTGCTTCTGCTTGTTTAATATTTCACTATTCTCTTCAGTAAACGAATTTGTAAAATTTGAGGCATCCTTATTCTTCTGTTTAATTTGATCAAGAATATTTTCCAAATCATTTTTCTTATTCATGATATCCTTAACCATCTGAAATTTATCATATTCAGATAATTGAGAATCGATCTGCTTCTGTTTCAGTTCATTTACCTGTTTTTGAATCGCCTCTGTCAGCTTTGAACTCTTATCAAACAATTTATCGATGCTGTTCATATCTGAATTTTCTTTCGAAACCAAATCCAAATAATCCGGAAATGAAAAGGTGAATGTCTCGCAGATTGTGCGTTTGTAACGATTAAAAAAATCGTTATCACGAACCGAAAAATAGTACTTAAAAGATTTGCCCAGATTTTTAACCGATTCAAAATTAAACGAATAATAAAAATCCTGATTTAATAAAAAAGGAGCAAATGGAATTTGTATGACACTATCCTTTTCTCCCGCATTGATGTGAAAATTAAGACTATGAAATCCATAATCATCCACAATATTCCCTTTAAAGTGGAAAATCTTGAAATCGGAAGAATCACGAATCTGTACAACTTTTATTTCCGGATATAAATCAGAAATGGTCTGAATTTTATATACCAAATTCCCGTCGTTAGTCAATCTAGAATTACTTAATGCCACTTTGTATTCAGCCTCGTGTACTATAATTTTACTAACCTCAAAACCATCCGCTGTTTTCTTGGCCGAAACTTTTGTACTGTCGTTAAATAAAAGCGTCAAACTATCGGTATCAGCGGCCTTGAATAACCATTTTACTTTTGTTCCTGAAGGTATTTTTAAATCACCAATATTTTGAAAAGTTTCAGAAGGTAAATTTGTATAAACCGGAGGAGTTGTTTCAACAGTAAAAGATGAAATGAAAGGCTTATTGAGAACTGTTATCCGGAATGTTTTTGATACGTATTTTTTATCGGTAAAATATACCGTGATCGAACTGTTCATATTTTCAATTACATAGCTGAATAAATCGTCCTTGTTCTCCATCATGAAATTATTTCCACCAATATTCACATATACAGCCATCGGTATTTCCTTCCCTTCACATCTCAGTTTTAATTGCATGGATTCACCAGATATGATCTCCATCGATTTATTTTGAAGGACGAAAGAAAAAGGGGCCGGTTTTTCAAACTTTTGCTGAAAATGGATAAGCCGAACAGTACTTTCAGTATAAAATTCAGGAGATTTAATAAAGGCAAAGGAAAAAATAACGGCAACAAGCATAAAAGTACCGAAAATAACTTTCAAATCTTTAAACCGAATGGCATCCGAAAATCTGAACAACTTTAACTCGTTAATTTTCTGATCAATACTGGCCTTTTTAAGTTCATACGAATAATTTTGACTTTCTTCGTTAGCCAACTCAATAATATTAATTAGCTTATCTTTAATTTCAGGATACGACTTACTGAGTTGGGCTGAAACATCATAAAAAGTTATCGGCTTAAAAAGGCCCAATAGTTTGACGATGGGAATAAGTACAAAATAAAGAAAGATAAAAAAAGTAAGTAAAAAGGTAAACAATAAGATGAAAAGCTTAACTTTTGGTTCAAAATAGTTCAAATATTCAAGGCCGGAAATCAAACTATAATAGGTCACAAAAACAAACAAAAAAAGTATCAAACCCCTTATCAACTGATAAAGGTAATATTTAGAGATGTAACCATTTAGTTTATCAACAAACTGTTTATAGTTTTTATCCATCATTATAATCTATTCATTTCTAAATAATTAAAATGTCAGTTTTTAAACATTTCAAGCTAAATCTTGTTTATAAAATAAATGTAAAAACTGAAATTTACCCGACAAAGATATTGATTGAAATTTGTATTAAATATTTTTTGGAGACTATCAAGAAGAAATAATAAAATTTAATAATCCAAATTACAAACAATAAAAAGCACCTGCAGAATAAAAAATTTATGAAACTAAAATGAAACTAACAATGGTTATTATAAATATTACTAACTTTAAAGTCAATGAATTAAGCTGTTTATAAATCGTTTAAAAATTGGAACAATTTCATTTTTTCTAAAATTGCAAACAAAAAGGAAAAAAGTTATCCCAACTATGAACAGCATATATTCATATTCATTTTATTTACATTCTTTTAAAAACTAATAATTATAATATTGCTGAAAATATATATAAATCAAGGGTATCCTTTCTTTGTTTTCTGGAATATATTATATTAGCCAAACTAATGAACGGGATGAGAGAGAGATTAAAAATATTATTAGTAGAGGATAATCTTTTAAATCAACGTGTTGTCACGTTTAATTTAAAAAAGTATCAATATGAGGTGACAATTGCGAACAATGGACTTGAGGCAGTTGAGAAGTTTGGTGATGATAATTTTGACGTTATATTGATGGATATTATGATGCCGGTAATGGATGGACTGGAAGCGACTGCTAAAATAAGGGAAATTGAAAAAAAGCAAGGCATAAAAAAACGTACGCCCATCGTTGCACTTACTGCAAATACAATGGATAATGATAAAGAAAAATGTATATCGTATGGCATGGACGAATTTTTGGCCAAGCCATTCGATATTGAAAAATTGAATGTCATTTTTAAAGAACTTGAAATTCCCTGCTGAGAATACTTTGAGGTCTTTACCAAAACTCACTTCATTTTTTTACTTTTGGCTGATTAAAAGCTAAAAATGAACGAACACTTCGATTTCAGAGAGGATTCTTATTTGGAAAATGATAAAGAAATTGATAAACAGTTGCGTCCGCTTGAGTTTAACGATTTCAGTGGTCAGAATAAGATTGTTGAAAATCTGAAAATATTTGTCAAAGCAGCCAAAATGCGTGGTGAAGCACTCGACCACGTTCTGTTGCACGGTCCTCCGGGATTGGGTAAAACAACGCTTTCAAATATTATTGCCAACGAACTGGGAGTTTCACTGAAAATAACTTCAGGTCCGGTTTTGGATAAACCAGGCGACCTGGCTGGTTTGCTAACCAATCTGGAACCTAATGCGGTTTTGTTTATCGACGAGATTCACCGCTTAAGTCCGATTGTTGAAGAATATTTGTATTCGGCGATGGAAGATTATAAAATCGACATCATGATTGACAAGGGACCCAGTGCACGCTCCATACAGCTCGAATTAAACCCTTTTACCTTAATTGGTGCAACAACCCGTTCCGGTTTACTGACAAGTCCTCTGCGGGCTCGTTTTGGCATCAAATCACACCTCGAATACTACGATGTTGATATACTTACCAATATTGTAAAACGATCGGCTTTTATCCTGAATGTTAAAATTGAAGATCAGGCTGCGGTTGAAATTGCTTCAAGGAGCCGCGGAACACCCCGAATTGTGAATGCGCTTTTGCGTCGTGTACGCGATTTTGCCCAGGTAAAAGGAACTGGCGCAATCGATCTTGACATTACACTTTATGCGCTTGATGCTTTAAATATCGATAAATATGGTCTGGATGAAATGGATAATAAAATACTGACAACCATTATCGATAAGTTCAAAGGCGGACCGGTTGGATTGACAACCATTGGAACGGCTGTTGGTGAAGATTCGGGAACCATTGAAGAAGTTTATGAACCATTCCTGATAAAAGAAGGCTTTCTGAAACGAACCCCACGCGGACGGGAAGTGACTGAACTGGCCTATAAACATTTAGGAAAAATTCATTACGGCGACTCCCCTACCCTTTTTTAACCGGCTTTATTTCGTAGATTTTAGGGTATAATTTTCCGGTGACATACATTTTTTTGGTTACCGGGTCAATGGCAATACCGTTCAAAACATCAACCTGTTCCGACGCGTTTGATAAGGTTAAAATTCCATCTAAATCAATTTTTTCGAGTACCTTTCCGGTCTTTGGATCAATTTTCACCAACAGGTTGGTTGTCCAGAGGTTTGCATAGATGAAGCCCTCTGAATATTCCAGTTCATTGAGATAAACCATCGGATTTTTATCATCGTAAACCTGAAGTTTTTTAACCGGTTTATAACTTGCCGGATCAAGATAAGTCAGGACATTGGTTCCATCACTCATAATCAGGTATTTTTCGTCGTGCGTCATTCCCCAACCTTCAGCCGATTCGAATTGAAAACTGTCAATTCGAGCCATGTTATCGAGCTGATAAACAAACCCAATTTTTGTTTTGTAAGTCAACTGATAAATCCGGTTGCCAAAAATGGTGATTCCTTCGCCAAAATATTTATCAGCAAGTTTTACCGACTTCAGAATTTTGCCGGTCTTTAAATCGGTTTTCAGAAGGGCCGATTTTCCGTTTTCGCCGGTACTTTCATACAAAAATCCATCATGAATTTCAAGTCCTTCTGTAAAAGATTTTTTATTGTGTGGATATGAATTAATCACTTCAAAATCATATTTTTCAGGAACGATATCCGATAAAACTTCAAAAGATTTGTAATAAGTTCCCGTTACACCATCTGTTTTTTCAGCAACAGCTTTCAGGGTATGTTTGCCCAGCTGTTCAAATTTTTTCACAGGTTGGGTAAATTCAATTTCCTTTCCGGAATAAATTTGTACCGAATCGATAAAAAGTTTGGTTTCTTTCAGTTCACCATCCTTCATCTTTACCTTGATGCCGATAGAGATATCGTCGCCATAAGTAATTTTTCGATGAACCGATTCAATATTGATCTGGATAGCTGGTTTTCGTGAACGGCCTGTGCTGTTTGAACACGAAAAAGAACTGGTGAAAAGGGCAAGAAGTGCAAAACCGGTGAATTTTCTGAAATTCATTTTGAAGGAATAAATATTCGTTTTTAAACAGCCTCAAATATAAAACAAATAAAAAAACCATTGACTTTCAAATCAAACTTTGAAGTCAGCAATAAGAATTGGTTTAGCTATATTTGGCCAAAATTTTTCGTCGTGGGAGCATTAAAAAAACTTGCCGGAGAGACCGCCGTTTACGGAATGAGCAGCATTGTTGGCCGATTTATCAACTGGTGGCTGGTGCCTTATCATTCCCGGATTTTTCTTCCTGAAGAATACGGTGTGGTTACCAATTTGTATTCGTACATTGGTTTTTTGCTGGTTATCCTGACTTTCGGTATGGAAACTGGCTTTTTCCGGTTTGCCAATAAAACCAAAGAGCCCGATAAAATTTACTCCACCAGTGCCATTTCACTGTTTGGAAGTTCAGTTCTTTTTATCCTGATAGCCTATATTTTCTCCGGGTATTTCGCGGGTTTTCTCGATTTTCCGAACGGCCAGGAATACATCAAATGGCTGGCTGTTATTGTGGCCCTCGATGCCGGAACATCCATTCCGTTTGCCAACCTGCGGCTTGAAGGAAAAGCCGTTCGCTTTGCCACGCTTAAGCTGGTCAACATTTTTGTGAATATTTTCTTCAATGTTTTTTTCCTGTCGATCTGCCCAGACATTCTGAAATCTCATCCCGATAATTTTCTCCGGTTCATCTACCATCCTGAATTTGGCGTTGGCTATGTTTTCATTGCCAACCTCATTGCTTCGGTGGTCACGCTCGTTATGCTCATTCCTGAAATCCGAAAAATAAAACTTCAGTTCGACTGGAAACTTTTCCGCGAAATATTTTGGTACTCCTTCCCTATCCTGCTGGTTGGAATTGCCGGAATGATCAATCAGAACCTCGACAAAATCCTGATTCCTGAACTGATTCCGGCCAGCCAAAAACCAATGGAACAATTGGGAATTTACGGGGCCAATTATAAACTGGCCGTGCTGATGAATATGTTCATTCAGGCGTTTCGGTATTCGTTCGAGCCGTTCTTTTTCAGCCACCAGAAAAACAGCGATTCGCGAAAAATTTATGCCGATGTGATGAAATATTTCATCATTTTCGGATTGCTTATTTTCCTCGGAATCACTTTGTTTATCGATATTTTTAAAATAATTATCGGACCTGAATATCATTCCGGATTAAAAGTTATTCCGTCGGTTTTGATGGGAAATTTGTTTCTGGGAATTTATTTTAACCTTTCGCTTTGGTACAAACTTTCAGATAAAACCTGGATGGGCGCCTGGATTGCCGGAATTGGCGCGCTGCTGACCATTGTTTTGTGTGTGGGATTGATTCCGGTAATGGGATACATGGGCGCGGCTTATGCCACACTCCTTTGCTTTGTGCTGATGACGGTTATTTCATATGTTGTTGGTCAGCGGTATTATCGTGTTGAATATGATTTAAAGCGGATTACCTTTTATTTTGCAGTGGCGGTGGGTCTCTACGCCATTTCCGGAAATGTTCATTTCTCGATGTCGGTAGTACAGTATGTTCTGAATGTTGGCTTGTTTTCAGCATTTCTGGTCGTGGTGTATTTTGCTGAAAAAGAAGATTTACGAAGTTTATTGAAGCGATAGGCTAATAAAATACTTTTAAGTATTATTTTTGAATTTTATTTGAAAAGAGATGGAAAAAATTAAAATTGGCGTTGCCAGTGATCATGCCGGGTTCGAACGCAAACAGGCTGTACTGAAATATCTTCAGGAGCTGGGAATTGAATACAAGGATTTTGGAGCTTTTTCTGCGGAAAGCAGCGATTATCCTGATTTTGCGCACCCATTGGCAGAAGCAGTCAGCAAAGGCGAATTCGATAAAGGAATTACACTTTGTGGCAGCGGAAACGGCATAAATATGACGGCAAACAAACATCAGGGAATCCGGTCGGCCATTTGCTGGATGCCCGAAATTGCCAAACTGGCCCGTCTGCACAACGATGCCAATATTTGTGCCTTACCGGCTCGTTACATTACTGATGAGCAGGCAATTGAAATTATAAAAGTATTTTTTGAAACCGGTTTTGAAGGCGGACGCCACATCGCAAGAATCAACAAGATACCGTGCTAAACATGTCGGAACAGAAAAAAATATTCGTACAAAAATCGGAAGAGATTGCCTTTGATTTGAAACACCGGGCCACCATCCGGTTCAACATGTCGAAATACGATGCGGCAGTTGATAAGGGAAGAAAACGCTATTTCAACCTCGATCTGGCCAAAACCCGTGCGTCTTACGTTAAGTCTCAGGCAGTGAATCATTTGTACGATTATTTACTTCAGTTCGAACAAAACATTACCGCGAATGGCGCTTCGGTTATCTGGGCCGAAGATGCCCATGAAGCCATTCAGGAAGTAAAAAAAATACTGGTAGCAAACCAGGCAAAATCGGTGGTAAAAAGCAAGTCGATGACTACCGAAGAAATTGAGCTGAACGAGCATCTGGAAGAAATTGGAGTCGAGTCGCTTGAAACCGATCTGGGCGAATACATCGTTCAGTTGGCCGGCGAAAAACCGTATCACATTGTAACACCCTGCATGCACAAATCGCGTCAGGACATTGCCGAATTGTTTACCGAAAAATTTAACACGCCCGAAGGCAGCGAGCCGGAATACCTGACTGGTTTTGTCCGGAAAAAATTGCGTGAGAAATTTACGACAGCCGACGTCGGAATTACCGGAGCCAACTTTCTGGTAGCCGATGTAGGCGGCATCGCATTGACTGAAAATGAGGGAAATGCGCTGATGTCGGTTTCGTTTCCAAAGATTCACATCGTTATTGCCGGAATCGAAAAAATTGTACCCCGTATGCAGGATTTGGGCCTGATGTGGCCCATTCTGGCCGCGCACGGAACCGGTCAGCAAATTTCGGTTTACAATTCGCTGGTTACCGGCCCGAAAAAGCCTGGAGAAACCGATGGTCCTGAAAAAATGATTGTCATTTTGCTTGACAACAAACGCACCGCGCTTTTCAGCAACGACGAACAATACACGGCCCTGAAGTGCATCCGGTGCGGGGCGTGCCTGAACGCTTGTCCGGTTTACCGGAACATTGGCGGGTACACGTATGATGCAACTTACAGTGGTCCAATTGGATCGGTAATTACGCCTTTTTTCAAAGGCTTGAAAGAATACAATCACCTGAGTTCGGCCTGTTCGGTGTGTGGAAAATGCACCGAAGTGTGTCCCGTAAAAATTCCGCTTCACCACATGCTCCTGATCAACCGACGGGATGCTGTTCGTGCCGGTGACGGTGGATTTATCTGGAACAGCGGAATGAAAGCCTACGAATTTGGTCTTTCGAAACGGGGCCGAATGGATTTCGTGGGAGGAAAATCAAAAAATACCTTTGCTTTATTTGGGGCGAATGCTTTAGGTAAACAAAAACAAATTCCCAAACTGGCAGATCAGTCGTTTAGCAAACAATGGACCAATAAAAAATAAACCCTATGCTATCCAATACGTGCAAATATGCTGTAAGAGCGCTCATTTATCTGGGAAAATATTCAGCCGACGGAACAAAAATCGGGATTAAAAAAATCGCTTCCGATCTGGCCATTCCAACTCCATTTCTGGGGAAAATCCTTCAAAATCTGGTCAGGCAGAAAGTACTTGTTTCAACAAAAGGACCCAATGGCGGATTTGGACTCGCAAAAACAACCGTGGACATTTCGTTGTACGACATTGTCCGGATTGTTGACGGGGAAGACTTTTTTAAAGTTTGCCTGATTGGGCACCAGCCCTGTAAAACACATGAAAACAACGAGATGCCATGCCCGGTGCACAACCGTTTCAGTCCGATCAGGGCCCAAATGGTCCAATTTTATCAGGAAACAACTCTGGCCGGAATTTTAGGCGATATGTCGGGGTTCGAAGATCTGATCCGGCTCTAAAAAAGTAATTATTTTGGCCGGAATTTACATTCATATTCCTTTTTGCCGGAAACGCTGTCATTACTGCGATTTTTACAAAACCACCGATTTTGGACATAAATTCAGGTTGCTGAAAAGCCTGAACCTGGAATTGGCGAACCGGTCTCCGGAATTGGCTTCGGATGACATAAATACGGTTTACCTGGGCGGCGGCACTCCTTCGGTGTTGCAGGTTGCCGAACTGAAACAACTTCTGGATACCGTCCGCCAAAATTACCGGTTGGCCGTCGATGCCGAAATCACCCTGGAAGCAAATCCCGACGACCTCAATGAAGCCAAACTTACGGAACTCAGGCAAATCGGGTACAACCGGCTGAGCATGGGAATCCAGTCGTTTTCGGAGGCCGACCTGAAATTAATGAACCGGCGCCACGATGCCGCACAGGCTGTTAATTCGGTGAAACTGGCCAAAAATTCAGGGTTTTCGAACATCAGCATCGACCTGATTTACGGCCTGCCCAATCAGTCGCCCGAAGATTGGAAGCGAAATGTTGGTCTGGCTGTCGATCTGGATGTTCAGCATATTTCGGCCTATCACCTCACCTACCACGAAGGCACGGTTTTTTACGATCAGCTTAAAAAGGGCCACCTCCATGAATTGCCCGACGAACTGAGTCTTCAGCAATTCGAAATCCTGATACAAACCTTGGGAGAAGCCGGGTACGAGCATTACGAAATTTCCAATTTCGCGAAACCAGGCTTTTATTCACGGCACAATTCGTCGTACTGGAAAAGCCTGAAATACCTGGGCATTGGCCCTTCGGCTCATTCGTTTGACCTGAAAAGCCGACGATGGAATGTCGCTTCGGTTACCAAATACCTCGATGGTGTGGAGAACGGCAAACTTTACTACGAAGCTGAAATCCTATCGGAACAAGACCGCTACAACGAGTACATCCTTACCGGATTGCGAACCATCTGGGGAATTTCCGAAGAATATATTCAAGCTGAATTTTCTTCCGGTTATTTTATTCATTTTCAGGAAACTAAAGCAGTTTATCTGAATTCAGGACACCTGATTGTAAGCGGTACGAATGTGCGATTAAGTACCGAAGGCTTGTTTATTTCGGATAAAATAACGGCTGATTTCATGGTTGTTGAGGCGTGCTAAATATTGTTAATGTGAGCGGTTTCGTGTTTCTTTCAACCTAAATATCCCTATCTTAGCGCTTTGAAAAAAAATCGGAAATTCATGGCCGAAAAGGTTCAGGAACAGCAAGTATTGAAAATGAAAACAACTAAAATGATCGTAAAAATTGTAAATAAATCAAATAATCCGCTTCCGGAGTACAGCACCGAACATTCAGCAGGAATGGACCTTCGGGCCTTTGTTCCGGAGCCTGTTGTGTTGAAACCGCTTGAAAGGGTGTTGGTGCCTACCGGTTTATTTGTTGAATTGCCGGTTGGTTACGAAGCGCAGATTCGGCCACGAAGCGGACTGGCCCTCAAAAAGGGGATTACGGTACTCAATTCGCCCGGAACAATCGATGCCGATTACCGTGGCGAAGTGGGCATTATCCTGATTAATTTGTCGAACGAAGAATTTGTTGTTCAGAATGGTGAACGTATCTGCCAGATGGTTATCGCCAGGCATGAACATATTGGTTGGGAAATGGTTGAAATACTGCAAGAAACAAGCCGTGGCGCCGGTGGCTTCGGTCATACAGGTAAAAATTAGGACGAATGAGAAAAATAAATCTGGCAATCATTGCCTTCACTTTTTTTGTGGCCACTTCGTGCCAAACAGCCCGGAAACAATTAAAGTCTGATGTTCAGGCCAAAACGGAAACCGTAGTTGATACCGTTTCTGAAGACCAGCGGAATGAACTTGAATACACATTTATTGAAGGCCTAAAACAGAAAATGATTGGCAACACGCAAGCTGCCACAACATTGTTTTCAAAATGTCTGGAAATAAACCCGAATGCGGCGGCATCCATGTTCGAGCTGGCTAAAATTTACAGCTCGAACGGCGACCAGACCAGTTCGGCCCTTTTGCTCGAAAAAGCCGTCAACATCGCACCTGACAATAAATGGTACAAATTAATGCTTGCCCAGATTTACCAACAGGGAAAACAATTCAAAAAAGCCGCCGACCTGTACCAAAAACTAAGCGCACAGGAGCCTGATAATCAGGAATATTTATACAGTATGGCCTCACAACTTGCTGCTGCCGGAAAAACCGACGAAGCCATTGCGGCATACAACCAACTGGAAAAAAAAGTGGGCATCAACGATCAGATTTCGGTTGAAAAAGAACAGGTTTATCAGGCCGCCGGAAAGAAAAAGGAAGCCTTGGCCGAACTTCAGAAACTGGTTGATTCGAACCCGGCAGAGCCAAGGTACTACGGGCTTCTGGCCGATTATTACCTTTCAGAAAAAGACAGTGCCAACGCCCTCAAATATTACAACAAAATTCTTGAAATCGACCCTGGCAACGGATTTGTCCTGTTTTCGCTGGGTTCGTATTACCGCCAGATAAACAATAAGGAAAAAGCCTGGGAATATATCCGGAAAGGTTTTTTAAACAAAAACGTTGAAGTTGATACAAAAATCCAGTATTACCTGCTCCTGACTTCCACTCCGGATAGCATGTTTTTCAGCGACGACCAGATCAGCGAACTGGTGAACATCCTGATGAAAACCAATTCAGACGATTACCGTGTTTATACCGTTTACGCCGAATACCTGATCCACAAAGGAAAGCTGGCCGAAGCCCGGGAACAGCTTCGCAAAGTGCTTGAAACCCAAAAAGACAATTACATGATTTGGGAGCGCATTTTGTTGATAAGTAACGATTTGCAGGATTTTAAAACCGTTTACGCCGATGCCGGAAAAGCCATTGAACTGTTTCCGAGCCAGCCTGTTCTGTACGGTTTAAAAGCCGTTGCCTGCCTTCAGCTTGAAAAGTATCCTGAAGCGCTCGACGTGCTGAACGAAGGTGAACAGTATTTGCTCGACAACAAGCCTTTAAAAATCCAGTTCGACCTCTACCGCGCCGAAGCCAATTATAAACTCAATAAAGTGGAAGATGCCTTCAAGGCTTTTGACGAAGTAATCAGCCTCGATCCCGAAAACTGGATGGCCATGAACAATTATGCCTACTACCTTTCGCTCCGGAACGAAAATCTTGATAAAGCCGAAGACCTCAGCGGAAAAGCCGTTCGTGCCAATCCCAATAACGCAACGTACCTCGATACTTATGCCTGGGTGTTGTTTATGCAGAAAAATTTTACCCTTGCCAAGTTTTACATGGAAACCGCCATGAAAAACGGTGGCGACAAAAACGGGGTCATTGTTGAACATTACGGCGACATCCTGTTTATGCTCGGCGAAAAACAAAACGCCCTCGAACAATGGAAAAAAGCGCTGGGGACTGGCGAAGGTTCGGCCCTCCTAAACGAAAAAATTAAACAGCAACGCTATCTCGATAAATAAGAAATGGAGAGACCAAACCGATTCATGAAGAAATCAGCTTTTACATTAATTTGTGTTTTGTCGCTGGCTTTTTCCTCATGTAAAACAGCTCGTGTAGTCACCACTTCAGTGACCAAACCAATCAGCACCAATAAACTGATCCGCAACATCGAGGCCAACGTCTTCGATTACAAACATTTATCGATTAAAAAAATTTCTTGTCAGTTCGATAACGGAAAGACTAAAACTTCATTCCGGGCAAACATTCAGGCCGATAAAAACAAACAGATTACCGTGATGCTCACCAAGCTGAACATACCGGTAGCACGGGTGTGGCTCACACCCGACAGTGTGAAATTTATAAACTACCTCGACAAAACCTATTTTCTCGACGATTACAGCTACCTGAGTTCCATCATTGGAATGGACCTCGATTTTGAAACGGTGCATGCCATCATTTCAAACAACATTTTTTCGCTTCGCGAGGAAAACAGCGACAAAGAAAAACTGGGCTACGAAACCAAAATCGATTCCGGATTTTATGTTTTGCAATCGGTAAAAAAACTGAAACTGAGAAAAGAAGCCAAAAAAGCTGACGGGGAAAAACGTCAGCCACGCAAAACCCGCCGAATAGTGGTTGACACACCGGTCGGCCAATCGATTTATGTCGATCCGGTAACCTACAAACTCCGGAAAATCAGGATTGACGACCCTGCCAACCAGCGTAAATTAAATATCAGTTTCGATGATTTTGCCGCCGTTGAAAAGCAATTATACCCGGGCGAAATTTCGCTTCAGTTTGTTAGCCCTGAAAGCCGCCTGGAAATGAGGTTTAAACTTGGCGGGTTCTCTATGGAAAATGAAAAGGACATTCGTTTTAAGGTACCCGAAAAATTTACCCGGATTAACCACGACGAAAAATGAGGCGCTTTTTACTTCTTTTGATTTTCGCGTTGTTCGTAATGCTTGCTAAAGGCCAGTCGCTGGAAGAATTGCGCAAAAAAAAGGAGAAAACCAACGAGCAGATCAAATACACCACCAAACTGCTCGAAGAAGCCCGAAAGAACGAGAAACAAACCCTGGGCAAATACAACATCCTGAACAAACAAATTGAACTGCGTACCAGCCTGATTTCAGGAATTAATTCGGAAATGAATGTGCTGGGCGATTTTATCGATCAGAATGCCTGGCTGGTCAGTTCGTTGAACTCCGATCTGGAAGCCCTGAAAAAAGAATATGCCAACATGATCCTTTTCGCACAAAAGAACCAGACCAATTACAGCAAAGTTCTTTTTGTGCTTTCGGCAAACAGTTTCAACCAGGCTTACAAAAGGCTGATGTACCTGCGCCAATATACCGAATACCGGAAAACACAAGCCGAATTAATAGAATGGATACGCGACCTGATTAATGCAAAAGTGCAGAAACTGGAACGGCAGCGTTCCGAAAAGGAAACCCTCCTTCAGTCGAAAAAACAGGAAGCCGACCAGTTGACCAAAGAAAAGAAACAACAAGGACAGTATCTCACATCACTTCAGCAAAAGCAAAAAGATTTTAAAAAGAAACTGAGCGAGCAACAACAGATTGAGTCTCAGCTTAGCCGCGAAATACAACGGATTATTGATGAGGAGGTGAAAAAAGCGAAGGCCAGCGGCAAAACAAGCTTCGAAATGACCCCGGAGCAAAAACTGGTTTCGGGACAGTTCGAACAAAACAAGCGCCGCCTTCCCTGGCCGGTCGAACGCGGCGTGATTACCGATCATTTTGGTGTTCACGAGCATCCGGTACTGAAAAATATCATGGTTAGAAACAACGGGGTTGACATTACAACGGTCCAGGGCGCAAAAGCACGCTCGGTTTTCACCGGCGAAGTCAGCCGTGTTTTTATGGTTACCGGCGGAAATTATGCCGTTATCATCCGTCACGGGAAATATCTCACCGTTTATTCGAACCTGGTGAATGTGCGGGTTAAATCGGGCGATAAAGTGACTACCAAGGAAACCATCGGCACCATCGGTACCGACTTTGCCGATGGTGACAAAACCGTGTTGAAATTCCAGATCTGGAAGGAAAACTCCAAGATGGACCCGGAAGACTGGATTGCAAAATAGTTCCATAA
>JBBIHV010000008.1:0-3071 GCA_037446835.1 Sunxiuqinia sp.
TAACTTTAGGCACTCCGAACTTCAGGCACTCCGAACTTTTTATTCTAATCTTATCTTGAAGTTCTTAATACTCAGCGTAATGAATACGAAGGTCATAAACATCAAAATCAATGTTTCTTTCCAGACGTACATAATCCCGGTCCCTTTCAGCATGATGTTTTTAATGATGACGATAAACCAGCGCGGAGGCATGGCGTGACTAAGAATCCGCAAGGGCAAGGGCATGTTGGCGATCGGGAAGATGAATCCCGACAGCAGAATAGTGGGCAGCATCAGCGCCAATACCGAGATGAACATGGCCACCATTTGATTTGGCGCAACGGTTGAAATCAGGATACCCAAACTGAGCGCCATCAGGATAAACAGAAAACTTTCGGCCATCAGAAAAATGAAACTTCCTTTAATGGGAACGCCAAATACGAAGACCCCCAGCAGAACGATTGTCAATGTGTTGACGAACGAAAGCAACAAATACGGGGTAACTTTCCCCAGAACAATCTGGATCGGCTTTAGCGGCGAGGCCAGCAGCACTTCCATGGTGCCCAGTTCCTTTTCACGGCTGATGGAAATAGACGTCATCATGGCCGAGATCAGCATCAGGATCATGGCCATAATTCCGGGTACAAACATGTAAACGCTTTTCAGCCCTTCGTTATAAAGCATCCTGACTTCCACATTAATCTGGTTTGGAAGCTGCAGATTTTGCATTTTTTCTTTCTGAACGTAGTCGTTAATGATTCCTGAAGCGTAGCTGGTCAGGATTCGCGCGGTGTTTGGGTCGGAAGCGTCGGCCAGAAGCTGCACATCAACCTTTCCGTCCCGCTGCAGGTCGTGTTCAAAATCAGGTCCGAATGTGACGACCATTTTTACCTTTCCTTTCCGGAACACATCTTCGACATCGTCGCCGGGCTGCAATTCCTGTCCCAGTAAAAAATAGCCGGAAGACAGCAGTTTCGAGGTAATTTCGCGGGTTGTATTATCGTGCGACTGGTCGAGAATGGCAATCTTCGAGTCCTGAATGTCGGTGTTGATCACTTTCCCAAAGAGCAGCAACTGCACGATGGGCAAAACGAAGATGATGACCATCGTTCGCGGATCACGAAAAATGTGCAAAAATTCTTTCCGTAGAAAACCTATAAATTGTTTCATAAAGAAGCCCCCTAAATCCCCCGAAGGGAGAGTTTTTGTTGGTGCATATTTAAAATTTGTGTACTCATTTTTGCAAAACTTTAGAGTTGCATTTTTTAAGCCCTCCCTTGTGGGGAGGGTTTCGGAGGGGCTTTTCTATTCTGTGTTTCGCGCAATTTTCAGAAAGACCTCATCCATATTTTTTGCTGAATATTGTTTTTTCAGGTTTTCCGGAGTGTCGAGCGCTTCAATCCGACCTTCGTTCATGATCGAAACCCGGTTGCAATATTCGGCTTCGTCCATGTAGTGCGTGGTTACAAAAACGGTTATTCCCCGGTCGGATGCCTCGTAAATCAGGTCCCAGAATTTGCGCCGGGTAATCGGGTCAACGCCACCGGTTGGCTCGTCGAGAAATACAATTTTCGGATCGTGAAATATGGCCACCGAGAAAGCCAGCTTCTGTTTCCAGCCCAGTGGCAGCGAGCCAATCAACGAATCTTTGGCCGATTCAATATCCAGGTTTCGGAGCAAAATTTCTTGTTTCTCCTTGCGGTCTTTGGGCGAGATGCCGTAAATTCCGGAGAAAAACCGGATGTTTTCTGTGATGGTCAGCTCTTCGTATAACGAGAATTTCTGGCTCATGTACCCGATGTTCCGTTTCACTTTTTCGGTTTCCCTGTAAATATCGAACCCGGCCACGTTCACTTCTCCTGAAGTTGGAGCCGAAAGGCCGCAAAGTATCTTCATGGCCGTAGTTTTTCCGGCTCCGTTGGCGCCCAAAAAACCGAATATTTCGCCCGGGTAAACCTCAAAATTCAGGTGATCGTTCGCCACAAACGAGCCGAATTTCTTAACCAGGTTGCGTACTGTTATTACTTTATCTTGCATCTGTTTATAATTTATAAGCCCCACCCAACCCTCCCCAAAAGGGAGGGCTTTGCGTAGTGCAAGTTCTGAAGGTATTTTCTTTAAGAATAAATTTTCCAAATCATCAAGCCCAAAGCTCCCTTCCCTATTTTGGGGAAGGGTTGGGGATGGGGCTTCATTTCCTACATCATCTCCATAAACACGTCCTCAATGCTGGGGTGAATGTCGAAGACAGCCAAATCGGTATGTTTCTTTTTCAGCAGATAGCTTTCAAATTCAATGGCTTCCACTTCGTCGTCTTTCCCGGTTACATGCAGGTACTGACCAAAGGCGTAAGCCGAATCGGTTTTTTCGTACGAGCGCAAATCCTGGATCAGGCGGTGCATGTCTTTGGCACGGATGGCATACAATTTCCGGGTGTAATTCTCAACCAACTTTTGTGGTGTGTCCACATCCAGCACTTTTCCTTTCTGCATCAGCGCCACCCGGTTGCAAAGCATCGCCTCGTCCATGTAAGGCGTCGAAACCAGAATGGTGATGCCCTTTTGCTGAAGCTTTTTCAGCATTTCCCAGAATTCTTTTCGCGAAACGGCATCGACCCCGGTTGTTGGTTCGTCCAAAACCAGGATTTCAGGTTTGTGAATCAGCGCGCACGAAAGCGCCAGTTTTTGCTTCATTCCTCCTGAAAGTTTTCCGGCCCGGCGGTTTTTAAAAGGCTCGATCTGAATATAAATATCCCTGATCAGGTCGTAATTTTCGGCAATGGTGGTATTGAAAACGGTCGCGAAAAAGTTCAGGTTTTCTTCAACGGTCAGGTCCTGATAAAGCGAGAACCGGCCCGGCATGTACCCAACTATTTTCCTGATTTTTTTGTAGTCTTTCACCACGTCCAGCCCGTTCATGGTAGCCATTCCCTGGTCCTGAACGAGCAGAGTCATCAGGATGCGCATCAGCGTTGTTTTTCCGGCGCCATCGGGCCCAATCAGGCCAAACAGTTCTCCTTTCTGCACTTCCAGCGAAATGTCGTTCACGGCCTGAACCTTGTCGTACGATTTACTGATATGTTGAATGTTGAT
>JBBIHV010000008.1:3171-5144 GCA_037446835.1 Sunxiuqinia sp.
GCGTACATTAGTTTTACCCGTTCTTCTTTGGTTTGAATAATCTTCGGCGTGAATTCAGATTCAGACGAGATCCAGGTGATTTTTCCACTTAGCGATTGCATATCTTTCACGCCGGAATCGATCAGGACTTTTGCTTCGCTGCCCAGCTTTACCTTTGGCAGCTGAGCTCCCGAAACATAAACTTTGAGTTCCAGACTGCTCAGGTCGGCCATTTTCAGTACTGCTTTTCCAGGTGTAGCCAGCTCGCCGGTTTCGAGGTAGGTTTCGAGCACCGTTCCCTTGATGGGGCTGGTGATCCGGCATTTGGTCAGCTGTTCATTCAAAAGGTCGAGCGACCGTTTGATGACTTCCATTTCGCTGGAAATCAGTGTGAATTGCGTGGTCGTGGCGGTAATTTGTTTGTCGAGCACATTCATTTGTCCGTTTATGTCGTCGAACTGCTGCTGGGTGGCGGCTTTTTCGGCAAACATTTTGGCAATGCGCTGCTGATTGGTCTGAACCGTTTTCTTCTGCTCTTTCAATACGTTGATTTGAGCCGTCACATTCTGTTTTTTTGTTTCACTTGCAGCGAGTTGTGCTTCCGTTTGTAGTTTCTGAAGATTGAGTTGCGTGGTATCGATCAGGGCAATTAACTGGCCGTTTTCAAGCTGATCGCCTTCTTTTACTTTCATTTCGAGTAGTTTTCCGGCCGTTTCCGAAGAAACAATGGTTTCCACCACTTCAAAATTTCCAAAGGCATCCGATTGCCGGGCCCCGTTTTTGCACGCCACAAAAGCCAGCAAGGACAGTGCGATAATTGATAATTTTTTCATTGTGCTATTTTTTATTTGTATTTTCTTTGTTAAAACGGTGATTTTGAAATCCGAAATCCGCTATCCGTCACTTTTTACTATTGTCCTCCCCTGATGTTTTTCAGGTCAACCAGCGCCTGTTCAAGTTGTATTTTGCGGGTTTCGAGGGCCAACCGCGCGGTGGTTTCGGCATTCAAATCCTGAATGTAATCTGCGGTGGTAATGGTTCCGTTTTCAAGCTTCGAGGCCGAAGTTTTGGTGATTCGTTCCCTGATTTCAATGAGTTCCTGATCACTTTTCATCAATTCGTTGAGCCGACTGATCAATTTCTTTTGCTGATCGGTTGCCAAATCGATGTTGCGGACAAACGCTTCCTGTTTGGTCTGAACAATATCCTGCTGAAGTTTCAATACTTGCTGCTGACGGCTGGTCGTTTTCCAATCCAGTACATTCCAGCTCAGGCCGATGCCAACCAGGTAATAGGTGTCGAATTTATTATTCAGCATATTCAGTCCGGGTTTGCCATAGCCAGCCTGACCGAAGCCAAAAAATTTCGGGTTGCGTTGTTTGCGTAAGATTTCAGAATTGGCATCCAGCAATTCGTTTTGTTTGCTGTACAAGTCAATTTCAGGGCGCGTTAGCGGTTTTTCAGGGAAAACGGGTTCCGGGCTCAGCGCGAGGTTTTGCATTTGTTCGGTTGTTTTTCCGGTCAGTATCGAGAGCGCATACAAAACGGTTTCTTTGTTGCTTTTCAGCTCAAGCACCTGTTGCCGGGTTTGAACCAGTTCGGCCAAAAGCTGATCCAATTCGGAAGGTAATTTTACTCCGTTTTTTACGGCCGATTCCATTTGTTGCCGGCGTTCGGTCAGTGTTTCTGTTTTCTTTTCCAGAATTTTAAGGTTTTCCTGAATCAGGAATGAAGTGAAAAAGAACTGGTTAACTTTTTCTTTTACCTGATAAAGTTCGACTTCGGCTTGCTGAAGGTTGCCCGCATTTTCGGCATTGTTCAGCGCTTCTTTTGCTTTGGTCAAACCACCGTCCCAGATGGTCTGTTTAAAATCGAGGTACAACTTGTATTGGTCTTTATCAACCGTCGGAATTTTCATGTTGGGTATTGTGATTCCGATTTTGGTTACAGCCGACTGGTAAGTGGCCTGTCCGTTCAAGTTTACCTGAGGCAGA
>JBBIHV010000008.1:5244-6318 GCA_037446835.1 Sunxiuqinia sp.
CGTTCGGCATAAAAAGCATCGAGCGCTTTCTGATCTTCTTTGAACATCAGGAAATTCAGAATTGGTCTTGCTGCAAATGGAAACACACACATGGAAATGATGTTCATGGCCAGGTGTCGTGGATCCATCCGGATAATCTCGCCGCGGTCCATCGCTTCCTGCAATTGATTGATGATTACCATGGGATTTAATCCATACTTCACGGCCAGTTTAAATAGTCCGGAGGGATCGCGGTTAAGCTCTTTCAGCACAAAAACGGGGATGAACGGATGTTTTCGCAACAAAGCGATGTAGGCATCGACCACCTGTTCCATTTTGGGCACAAAGGGTGCGTCGGATTTTAAAATTTGTGTGAGTTGCGGGAAAGCCATGTTGATGACATTCGAAAAAATGGCTTCAAACAAACGTTCTTTCGTCCGGAAATAGTAATGCAACAGCGCTTTATTAATTCCGGCTTCATCGGCAATTTCCTGCATGCGGGCGCCTTCCATTCCTTTGGTGACAAAGACATTGGTGGCTGCTTCCAAAATTTTAGCTTCGGTACTATCTTTTTTTGTTTCCATTTTACCTGAAAGTTTAACTGATTGGTTAAATCATGCGGTCAAAAGTAAAACTAAAAATTTATTTACCAAACGTTTTAACTAAAAAATTTAACCAGGCAGTTAAAATGAATTAAATGTTCAAATTTTTCAGGAGGTGATTCGGAAATGACATCGAGTTCAAAATCAAAAGCATGCTGGTATTTTGATTTAAAATCAGAATTAGAATCCAACCAACACCAAATCCAATATGAATTATTGGTTTACTTGCTGAAGCCCGTGATTTTCAAAATACTTCCAAACATTACCAAACAAGGCTGTTGTTTTTATTCAAAAAATGGTATTTTTGATCAGGAACATTTGCCTAAAGTACAATTTATCTTAAGTGTTCAGAAATAAGTTAGTAACCTTAAAAAATTACGGCTATGTCAAAAGGATTAGATGTAAAAAAGAGTGAAAAAAAGGAACCCTTGAAAACCTTAAAGGAAAAAAGGTTAGAAAAAAAAGCTAAAAAGGAGAAGAAATAGCCTGATTA
>JBBIHV010000008.1:6418-22425 GCA_037446835.1 Sunxiuqinia sp.
TTTAACGGGAAAGACCTGAACGACTGGAATATAAAAATTGCGGGGTTCCCGCTCAATGTCAACTATGGGAACACTTTCCGGGTCGAAGATGGTTTGCTGAAAGTGAGGTACGATCAATATAAAAACTTCGACAACCATTTCGGGCATATCTTTTTTAAGAAGCCGTTTTCGCATTACCGCATCAGGGTTGAATACCGTTTTGTGGGCGATCAATGTCCGGGAGGGGCAAGCTGGGCCTATCGCAACAATGGGATCATGATTCACGGGCAGAGCGCCGAAAGCATGGAGCTAAACCAGGACTTTCCGGTATCCATTGAAGCCCAGCTGTTGGGTGGAAACGGGAAAGAAGAGCGTACAAACCTAAACGTGTGCACTCCCGGAACCAATATTGTTTTAAATGGTCAACTTTATACCAACCATTGTTATAATTCCAATTCAAAAACCTATGCCGGAGATCAGTGGGTGACTGCTGAACTCGAAGTTCAGGGCGATTCCATCATCAGGCATATCCTGGATGGTAAGGTTGTTCTCGAATATTCCAAGCCACAACTCGACGAAAGGGACGTAAATTATCAGAAATTACTTCCTTCTGACGGAAATAAATTGCTTAAAAAAGGAACCATTTCTTTTCAGTCTGAAAGTGCGCCAACCGATTTTCGGAAGATCGAATTGCTAGATTTGGGCGACGGTTGTAATTAACTGATCCAAATTCGGTGTATTGAAAGGCAAAATAAGCCGAATATTTATTGGCGTAAACCGAACCTGAAATCAGGAAAAGAGTACGCGCGGTAAACGGCGCATCAAGTTTTATTTTCACCAATGCTTAATTTCCGGATTGGTTAAGGAAGTTATTTTTCGTAACTTGCATGTGCTTGAAACAGAAAGAAACTATGGAACGTTATGAGTGGTCGAAAGGCATTCTGAAAAACAACCTGGAAATAAATCTGGGCGCTGAACAGATTGGGTCTGTGGTTTGGGAAAGCCTCATCGGTTCAAAGGCACAGGGAAATATCAAAGGGCGCCGGTTTCTGCTGAACCGTGAATTTTTCCTTTCCAAACTCGAAATTTACGATGCCAACAATCACGCACTTTTGGGAACTATTTTGATCAACCTGTTCAACCCCAGGAGCGAAATTATCATCAACGGTAAACGTTTTGAACTCGAAGTAAAGAATTTCTGGCAGTCGCGCTGGTCGTGGAAATTCAACGGCGATGAGTTGATTACCTATCAAAGCAATGAGTTTTTAACCAAAGACAAGGGGACGATTGAGGTTTTTACCGCCTGCACCGAAGAGATTGAAATCCTGCTCCTGCTGGGCTTGTTTGTCCGCAACCAGTTTGTCCTTTTCATGCTTATGATTTTTATTCTCTTCCTGCTTATCGTTTTTTAATCCGGTTTTTTATATAAGGATGAATTAGTTTAAATAATAACTTAAATTTGCGCAGCCCAAAAACTTAACTTTGGGTTGTTCATTTTTACACAAATACCCATTTAGGAGAAACAGCAAATGAAACGGGATAAAATTATCATAGGAATTTCGCAGGGCGACATCAACGGGATTGGATACGAAGTGATTATTAAAACCTTGATGGAACCCCGGATCCTGGAAATGTGCACGCCAATTGTTTATGGTTCGCCCAAGGTAGCAGCTTACCACAAAAAGGCGCTGAATATCGAAACGTTCAATTTCAACCACATCCATAAAGCCAGCGAAGCCGATCCCCGGAAAGCCAACATCATCAATTGCATCGACGACAATATCCGGGTCGAATTGGGCAAGTCGAGCGAAATGGCCGGCGAAGCCTCGTACATGGCATTGGAAAAAGCCGTTGAAGATTTAAAACTTGGTGAAATTGATGCCCTGATTACCGCGCCAATCAATAAAGACAACATTCAATCCGAAAAATTTAATTTCCCCGGACACACCGAATACCTGGCCGAACAGTTTAAAGTCCGTGATTATGTGATGCTCATGGTTAGCGAAACGATGAAAGTGGGGGTTGTTGTCGGCCACGCGCCCATTTCCGAAGTTGCAGCAAAAATTACCAAAGGCGCCATCCTGAATAAACTTCGCATCATCAATCAGTCGCTCGAAAAAGATTTTTTTGTCAAACGTCCGCGCATCGCCGTGCTGGGGCTCAACCCACACGCCGGCGACAATGGGTTGCTGGGAAAAGAGGAACTTGAAATCATTATTCCCGCTATTCAGCGAGCCAAAGATGAAGGCATTATTGCCGTCGGGCCCTATCCGGCTGATGGATTTTTTGGATCGGGCGATTTTGTAAAATTCGACGCCATTCTGGCCATGTACCACGATCAGGGGCTCATTCCATTCAAAATGGCTGCATTCGATCGCGGCGTTAATTTTACGGCCGGGTTGCCGGTCATCCGCACTTCCCCGGCCCACGGAACAGCCTTCGATATTGCAGGCGAAGACAAAGCCACTCCGGATTCATTCCGCGAAGCCCTTTACCTGGCCATCGATATTCACAACAACCGTACGTTGTACAAGGAAATTTCAAAAAATCCCTTGAAAAAATACGAAATCAACCAGGGTCAAGTTGATGAATCGGTTGATTTTGAAGCGATTGATGAAGGAATTTAAACATTTTTCGGTGTATGTTTGAATATATCAAAGGCAGTGTTGCTGCCCTGAAACCATCTCATATCATCCTGGAAGCCAACTCGGTTGGCTATTTTATAACCATTTCGCTCAATACCTACACGCAGTTAAACGGGAAAGAAAACGTTCAACTCTTTATTCATCAGGTTATCCGCGAAGATGCCCACCTCTTTTATGGTTTTGCCGGCGAAAGTGAACGCGAACTTTTCAGGATGCTGATTTCGGTGAACGGTATCGGCTCGAACACCGCTATTATGATGTTGTCGTCGCTTTCTCCTGATGAAATCCGGACAGCCATTCTGAATGAAAACATCAACCTTCTGAAAAGCATTAAAGGGATCGGGATTAAAACAGCCCAGCGGGTTGTCATCGATTTAAAGGACAAAGTCGGCAAAACGCCTGCCAGCGAACAAATAGTCGCATCGGCAGACAATACATTACGAAATGAAGCGTTATCTGCATTGGTAATGCTGGGATTTGCAAAGAAGCCCGCCGAGAAGGAATTGGACAAAATTTTGGCGTCCCAACCAAACCTGTCAGTTGAAAATGTGATCAAGCTGGCGCTGAAAAGCCTTTAATCAGAAAAAGTACCCGGAATTGAAAAAGTACGTCAGAAACATACTCTTATTTCTTTTTGTATCAGTTGTTTATGCTCTTGGTGGAAACCCGACCGAATCGAATACAACGGTTAGGGATTACAACAAAGTTACGATGTTGTCAACACCGGCAGACACGGTGAAAATTGATACAACCGCTGTTTTGCCCTATAATTTCAAGGACGAGCCTGCCTTTGCTTATCCCAACAAAAAAGACAGCGCCAAATTGTTCCTGAGAACCCCTTCAAACATCAAGACTGATATTGAATATGACCCGGTTACCGGCGAATACAATTTTACTGAAAAGGTGGGGAACCTGGATTTCAGACTTCCCAAAACCATGACCCAAAAGGAATTCCAGAAATACGATTTTGATCAGTCAATTCAGAATTACTGGCGCAACCAAACCCGCATCAAAGGGCTCGAAGACAAAGGTGGCCTCATTCCCCGCCTGACCGTTGGTGGCGAAGCATTCAGCAAAATTTTCGGGAGCAATACCATCGACATCCGTCCGCAGGGGTACGTCGAGGTAAGCTTTGGGTACCAGATGAACTCTACCGATAACCCTTCGATACCTCAACGTTTGCGCAAAGTGCCAACTTTCGATTTCAAACAGAAAATCCAGATGAACGTGATGGGAAAGATTGGCGACCGGATGGAAATGCGGGTGAATTACAACACGGAAGCCACATTCGACTACGAAAACAAAATGAACCTGGGCTACACCGGCGACGAAGACCAGATCGTGAAAAAAATTGAAGCCGGGAATGTTTCCCTTCCGCTCAATGGTTCGCTAATTACCGGAGGTTCAAACCTGTTTGGGGTAAAAGCCGAAATGCAATTTGGCAAATTAAACCTGACAACAATTTTTTCGCAGAACAAAGGCGAAACCAAAGTAATTGATTCACAGGGCGGCGCCCAGAAAAAAACCTTCGAAATTCCGGCCTCGAACTACGATGCCAACCGGCATTTCTTCCTGGCCCAGTATTTCCGAGATCACTACAACGAGGCCTTGAAAAACCTTCCGGTGGTAAAGTCGAACGTTACCATCAATAAAATTGAAGTTTGGGTAACCAACAAATCAAGTAACTTTACTCAATCGCGAAACATATTGGCATTCATGGATTTGGGCGAACACGATCCCAATATTTACAATAAAATCGGAGCCTTTCAGTCAACTTCAGGATTAACATACCCTGAAACTGTTTACCCCTTTAATGGCGCCAACGGATTGTACAAGCAAATGACCGAGACTTATCAGGGCATCCGCCAGGTTGACAACATAAACAAAGTACTGTCGCCGCTGGTTGCCAACAATTTTATGGGGGGGCGCGATTACGAAAAAATTGAACAGGCACGCCTTCTGAACACTTCGGAATATTCGATAAACCTGAACCTGGGCTACATTTCGCTCAAATCGGCACTGAACTCTGACGAGATTCTGGCAGTTGCCTACAATTATACTGCCGATGGCAAGACCTACCAGGTAGGCGAATTTTCGACCGATGGTATCAATGCCCCGGAAACACTGGTATTGAAGTTGCTGAAAGGGACTAACCTTTCGCCAAAGATTCCGACCTGGAAACTGATGATGAAGAATATTTACGACCTGAATGCTTACCAACTTTCAAAAGACCAGTTTATACTTGACGTACTTTACCAGAACGACCAAAGCGGGACCGAACAGAATTATCTTCCGCAAGGCAAGCTCAATGGCCATATCTTGCTGCATGTAATGAACCTGGACAACCTGAATTCACAGCTCGACCTGGGGCGCGACGGTGTTTTCGATTATGTTGAAGGCATTACCGTCAATTCGTCAACCGGAAAAATTATCTTCCCGGTACTCGAGCCTTTCGGGAAAAACCTGGCCGACTCGATTGGCAATGATCCTGTACTGAAACAGAAATACGTTTACAGCACGCTCTATGATTCAACGCTTACCGTTGCACAACAGGACGCCGAACACAATAAATTTAAACTAAAAGGTTCGTACAAAGGCGCTTCCAGTTCCGAAATCATGGTAGGTTCGCAAAACCTGGCCCGAGGTTCAGTAAAAGTATCTTCCGGGGGAAGGGCGCTTGTTGAGAACGTTGACTACACGGTTGATTATGCTTCAGGAATTGTGAAAATCATTAACCAGGGGCTGCTCGAATCGGGTACCCCGCTTCAGGTTTCGACCGAAAGCCAGGACCTGATCAGTATGCAACGAAAAACCATGCTCGGCGCCCATGCCAATTATGCGTTCAGCGACAAGTTTAATTTAGGGGCCACCGTCCTTCACATGCAGGAACAGCCATTGACACAGAAAGTTAATTATGGCGAAGACCCCATTTCGAATACCATGATCGGATTTGATGCTTCGTACCACAACCAGTCGCAGTTACTTACCACCCTGCTCGATAAGTTGCCATTTTATTCGACTAAGGCACCATCATCGTTTTCGTTCGAGGGTGAGTATGCGCGTTTAATCCCGGGGCATTCCAACGTAATCAGTAAAAGCGGTACGGCCTACATCGATGATTTTGAAGCCACACAGACTTCAATTGACCTGAAATCGTTGACCGACTGGGTGTTGGCCAGTACACCCCAAATGCAAAATATGTTTCCTGAAGCGGCCCTGAACGACGATTTGGCCTATGGATATAACCGCGCTAAATTGGCCTGGTACGAAATCGACCCGCTTTTCCTGCGGAACAGCCCGATTACCCCAGCCAGTATAAAAAGCGACATCCAGCAGCAATCGAACAACCTGGTGCGCGAAGTTTTTGAAAAGGAAATTTTTCCTGACAGGCAGACACCGGTTGGGTTGCCAACCAACATCCCAACCTTCGACCTGGCTTTTTATCCAAAGGAAAGAGGGCCGTATAATTTCGACACCAATCCTTCAAATTATTCTCAAGGTATAAATCCCGACGGAACCCTTCGTGCCCCCGAATCGCGTTGGGGAGGAATCATGAGGAGCATCCAAACCAGCGATTTCGAAGCTGCAAACATTGAATACATCGAGTTTTGGGTGATGGATCCATTTGTGAACGATTCGCTCAACCAAAGCAAAGGCGGGGATTTGTACTTTAACCTGGGCGATGTTTCGGAAGATATCCTGAAAGATTCGCGCAAAGCGTTCGAAAACGGGTTACCAACTACTTCGCAAGTTGCCAACGTTGACTCCACCGTTTGGGGACGAGTCTCAAAATTGCAGTCGCTGGTCCATGCTTTCGACAACAACGCCGCAAGCCGCAAGTTTCAGGACATTGGCCTCGATGGGCTGGACGATGCCGATGAATCCACTTTCCACAAAAGCTACCTCGATGCCATGAAAGGTATCCTGAGCCCGACGGCTCTGGCAAAAGTAATGAAAGACCCTTCGGGCGACGATTACCATTATTTCAGGGGGTCTGACTATGATAAGGAAAACTTAACAATCCTGGAACGGTACAAGAACTTTAACGGTACCGATGGAAACTCTTCAACAACAGAAACTTCGCCAGAATCGTACCCCACCTCAGCCTCCACCCAACCCGACATGGAAGATATTAACGGAGATAATACCATGAACGAGTACGAAAGGTATTATCAGTACAAAATTAGCATTCGCCACCAGGACATGGCTGTTGGAAAGAACTCAATTGCTGATATGCGAAACGCCCCGGTCACGTTAAAAAACGGGAAAACCGTAAACGTTAAGTGGTACCAGTTCAAAATTCCGGTGAAAAGTCCGGATGCGGCTTATGGTTCTATTTCCGATTTTAAATCCATCCGTTTTATTCGGATGTTCCTGAAAGGATTTGCTGATTCGACCATTCTCCGTTTTGCCACGCTCGACCTGGTGCGTGCCGACTGGCGTAAATACACCCAGGATGTGGATGGTAAAATTGGCATTCCGGCACCAAATACCCAGTTCGATATTTCGGCCGTCAATATTGAGGAAAATGCCAGCCGCAAACCGGTAAATTACGTTTTGCCTCCGGGAATCGAGCGCGTGATCGACCCGGCCAACCCGCAACTCCGGCAACTCAACGAACAGTCGATGGTTTTGCGTGCAATCGACCTTGAACAAGGCGATGCGCGGGCTGCCTACAAGAACCTGAGCATGGACTTCAGGAATTACAAGCGAATTAAGATGGAAGTTCACGCTGAAGCCATTGAAGGCTATCCGCTCAAAGACAACGATTTATCGCTGTTTATGCGAATTGGTTCGGATTACACCAACAACTATTACGAATACGAAGTGCCACTTTCGCTCACAAAACCCGGTTCGTATAGCAGCGCGAACGATTCAGACCGGTACGCAGTTTGGCCCAATGCCGACCGGATTGATCTCAGCCTCGATGCTTTTACCAATGTGAAACTGGCCCGTGACGAGGCTATCAGGCAGGCCAACCCGACGGCCAGCATGACCACCGAATATGTGGTCCCCGACGGAACCGGAAACCGTAAAGTAAAAATTAAGGGGAACCCGAACCTGGGGGATGCTGGAGTTATGATGATTGGTATCAGGTACAATAAAAAAGATGCCAACAATTACGGGCCGCGATCGATTGAAGCCTGGGTGAACGAACTTCGCCTGTCGAATTTTGATGAAAACGGTGGGTGGGCGGCCACCGGAAGGGTCACGGCCCGGCTTGCCGACCTGGGCTCATTAATCGTGGCCGGAAGCCATCGCAGCGTAGGTTTTGGAAGCATTGACAAGAACGTGAACCAACGGGCAATGGACGACCTGACCACAATTGACCTTTCGACCAACCTGGATTTGGGAAAATTCTTTCCGGAGAAGGCAAAGGTTAAAATTCCACTCTACATGGGATATTCAAAAAGTGTGAGCAACCCGAAATACGACCCCCTCGACCCCGACCTGAAAATGAAGGATGTGCTGAACAGAACAAGCAGCAAGGCCGCGCGCGATTCGATAAAGAGCCTGGCACAGGATGTTACAACACGAAAAAGTTTTAACCTGACGAACATGAAGATTGATAAAAGCAGCAAGTCGGGCAAACCAAAAATTTACGACCCGTCGAACTTCTCGCTCACCTATTCCTTCAGCGAAACGATGATGCACAACGTTACTACGCAGGAATATCTGGATAAAAATTATCATGGGTTGTTCAGTTATAATTTTAACTCAAGACCGGAAGCTTTTGAGCCGTTCAAAAATTCAAAGTTGCTGAAAAGCAGCATTTTCAAGCCCATAAAAGATTTCAATATCTATCTCATGCCTTCGCAGATCTCGTTCAGGGCCGACCTTTCGAGGCATTACAACGAGACGCAGACACGGAGCATCGATAACCCGAACATGATTATCCCGATGACTTTCAACAAAGACTTTACCTTGAACCGCTATTTCGACCTGAGGTATAACCTGACACGCAGCCTCGAAGTTGACTTTTCATCGCAAAACACGGCCAGGATTGACGAACCGGCCGGACGGATCAACCGCAAAGACGATAACTATGCCCTGAAAAAAGACTCGATCATTCAAAACTTACTGGCACTGGGGAGGCCAATACTTTATCACCATACGATAAACGCCAGTTACATGGTGCCAATCAACAAGTTCCCGTTGCTCGACTGGACATCGCTTTCGGCCAGGTACCAGGCCATGTACGACTGGCAGGCAGGCCCGATAACCGACAAGTCGGTGGTTCTGGGAAATGTGATTGAAAACTCGCGGCAGACACAGCTCAACGGTCAGCTCAACATGGTAACCCTGTACAACAAAGTTCCCTTTTTAAAAGATATTAACCAGAAGTACGGAACCAGCTCGAAGCAATTGCAGCGGATGCAGCGGCCCCGTCAGGGACAACCGGCTCAGCAACAAAAGCAACCGGCTCAGCAAAAGGGGCAACCCAAGGAAAAGACGGCCCCAAAAATAAAAGAGGTGCAATATGTCATCGAAAATGTGCGGTTAAAGGCAAAAACCCCGAAATCGATTTTCCACAAGCTTAAAACACAAAATGTTGAAGTAACGGCAGTGGCCAAAGATGGGAGCAAAGTGGCCGGGCAAGTGGCCATTATAAACGATAACCGCATCAGTTTTACGCCTGAAAAAAGCGCCTACGGGGTAAAGTTCGTGGTCAAGGGCAAGGTGGTGGTCAATCGCGACCTGGGACAAAAACTCATCCAATATTCGGCTCGGGCGTTAATGAGCGTCAGGAGCATTTCAATCAGCTATTCGTCAACCGACGGATCGGTCCTTCCTGGCTTCATGCCGAAGCCCCGTTTCTTCGGAATTGGAAATTACACCCCTGATAAAAACATGTTCAGCGACATTCCTGAACAAACTTCTGCCCCGGGGATACCATTCCTGTTGGGCTGGCAGGATAAGAATTTTGCCATGAAAGCCGCACAGAAAGGATGGATTACACGCGACACCTCGCTCAACTCACCTTTCGTGATGTCGCACAGCGAAACCTGGAACCTCCGTGCCGATGTTGAACCTTTCCCTGATTTGCGCATCGACGTGAATGCCAACCGGACCTATTCCGAACGGGCAACCGAATTTATTAAAATGAATAGCTCCAGACAGTTCAGCCCGATGAACCGTTCGGTAGGTGGCAATTTCACCATGTCGATCAACACCATGAAAACTGCATTCAGCAAAATTGGCGGGGCAAGCGTGCCGGCTTCACGGGCTTATCAAAACCTGAAAGATAACCGCTTGATTATTGCAAATCGGTTGGCAGCCAGCCGTATTTCCAATTTGGCCCAGGGATATGTTCCTGCCGCCATCGATCCGGTCACGAAATTTCCCGTTGGATACGGCCCGACATCGCCACAGGTCATGGCTCCGGCCTTTCTGGCAGCTTACACCGGCCAATCGGCCGATAAGGTAACACTCGATGCGTTCCCCTCGCTCAAATACATGCGTCCGAACTGGCGTGTTACTTACGAAGGAATGGTCTCGCAAATCGAATGGCTGAAAAGGTATGTCAAGACTTTGAGTTTTAGCAGTTCATACCGGTCGAGCTACAACGTGGGCTCATTTATTTCGAACCTCGATTACGCTGTAACCAGCGATGGGTTTAGCTATGCCCGAAATGCCCTGGGCAATTTTGTTGCCCCCAACGATTTGAATTCGGTTAGCATAACCGAACAATTTGCCCCGCTTATCGACATGGACATTACCTGGATCAACGATTTTGAAACCCGGGTTGAACTAAAATCTTCGAGAGACCTGGCGCTTAGTTTCTCCAACAACCAGCTTACCGAAATTTTGAGCAATGAAATGGCTTTTGGAATTGGGTACCGGTTTACCAAAATGGATCTGATCATTAAAACGAAAAAGTCTCAGAAGTCATATTCCAACGACCTGAATATCCGTGCCGACCTTTCGTTCAGTAAAAACAAGACCATTCTCCGGAAGGTCGTCGAAGAAGATAACCAGTTGACTGCCGGGCAAAACAATGTTACACTGAAAACCACAGCCGACTACATGCTGAGCGACCGTTTTCAGTTGCGGTTATACTACGACCGGATTTTGAATAAACCACTTGTGGGATCGTTCAACACCGGAACCACCGACTTTGGGGTAAGTTTCAGGTTTACACTGGCGCAATAGTAGAACCCATTTTTATGGCAAGGAAAATTTTTATCCTGATTGTTGCAATTCTATTGATGGTTTCCTGCCTGGGTCGAAAGTCCGATCTGAAAAGTGTCAGCGCCTCCAGCATCACATCTTTTCAGCAGCCCAAAATTGTGCGTTCAACGATAACCAACCCTGACGGAATTACATTAAAACAAACCTTTAACAATGTCAACGGAACCTGCGTTCTGGTGTTGAAAGGCGAACTTATAGAATTGAAGCAGGATCGAATGGCTTCAGGAATTAAGTACAGTAACGAACATTACATTTATACCAACTGGCACGGCGAAACCCGGTTGCTGAAGGATGGCAAACTGATTTTTAGCCACGATGAATGAATTTTCCCAGGACTGGGGGTGTTCTTAAACCCTAAAAAATCAGAAATCGTTTGATTTGATTAAATTTGAAGAAAAAAGCTGATGCAAAACATTCTTGAGACACGGAAAGAGGAATTAAAGGATCTATGCAAATTGCTTAAAGTAAAACGACTTTATGCTTTTGGTTCTGTGGTTTCTGACACCTTTCGGGACGATAGTGATCTTGATTTTCTGATCTCATTTTCCGACAGTTTATCGGTTGAAGAATACACAAACAATTATTTCTCACTTCAGTACAAACTGAGGGGATTGTTTAATCGGGAAATAGATATTGTAACTGAACGAACCTTATCAAATCCTTATTTCATCGAAAGCATTAACGAAACCAAAGAACTGATCTATGAGGCGTGAAATCAAGAAATATCTGTTTGATGTGAAGATTTCAATTGATTCAATCAATGAATATCTGGGTGAAAACATGACTTTTTTGAATTTCAGAACAATAAGTTACTTCGTTGGGGAATTGAACGGGAAATTGAGATCATTGGGGAAGCAATGAACCGGATCATCAAATTGGCCCCTGAATTAAAGATAGAAAATGCCAGACAGATTGTGGATACACGAAAATGGGTGATTCATGGTTATGACAAGGTTGACGATGTTGTGATCTGGGGCATCATCTCGAATCACCTCCCAAAGCTGAAAAAGGAGGTTGAAGAATATTTGGAACGCGAATAGAACCAACATCTGGCTACAATGACTGAAAATAAACGGCAGTGGAGCAATGATTTACAGAAACCTTTCTCAGAATTTTGAACTTTCTATCCCGAATGCTTGTTATTTTGTTATTAATTTCATTTTTTTACACCAGAAATTAAAAGCATGACTAAAAATAGAAATACAGTATGGTGTCCGTGGTGGGGTCTTCTCGTTAATCCGAGGGGTTAAAGCCATATTTGTATTTTTTCAAAATATAACGGCCTGCTCCTCAAAAGCAGGTTTTTTTGTTTTTAAACCGAATTGAAATGAATCATATCTTAACAGCAAATTGGTGGTGGCACAGAAACTTTTCGCAATACCGTGGAAGGAAGTAGCTATCATTGCATAAAATGAACAAAAAGGCGGCTTATCGGAACACGGTAAGCCGCTTTTTTTAGACAGCCCCCTCTAAATCTCCCCCAAGGGGGAGACTTGAGGAAGCTCTGCTCGAAGTTCTTTTCCCTGAAAGGTAGCTTGTTAAAAGCCCGGGAAAAAATTTGGAATCAAGAATGATGAGAATATAACATGAAACGAACATGTTGGTGTCAACACAAACACTAATGAAAATAAATTTCAGCAACATGTGAGTTCCATCAGACAATTAAAAAACAAATTATTTACTGATGAAATAATCTCAATGCCTTTTAAGCCTCCCTTTCGGGGAGGTTTGGAGGGGCTTTAAAACATACAAAATGAAAAAAATTAATGTACAAGTCAGTGTAAAAAAGATACTCGCCGACACCTTGACCCCGGTGAGCGTTTACCTGAAATTCAGGGATTTATTCCCGAATTCCATTTTGCTCGAAAGCTCCGACTATCACGGCCACGAGAATGCCTGGTCGTTTATCTGCATCAAGCCAATGGCCTGTTTTACAGCCGATTCTGGAATGATTGTCATGGAGTACAATGGTCGCGAAAAGGTGACAAAACCCATTTCTCCTGAAACCCGGGTCGATCAGCAACTGGATGCCTTCTTCAAATCGTTTTCCCTTTCCGGAGAAACCGAAAACCTGCCCGCCAACGGTTTGTTTGGCTACATCAGTTACGACGCGGTAAAATATTTCGAGAAGATTGACATTACAGCTGAGGCCAAAGACGCGTACAAAGTTCCGGAAGTGAAATATTGCTTTTACAAGTACATCGTGGCCATCGATCACCACAAGGACACCATTCACCTGATTGAAAACCTCATGGAAGGCGAAACACGCGAAATAGGTCAGATTGAATCGTTACTCAGGAACCTGACCTTTTCGCCCACCCACTTTGATACCGTTGGAGATGAAGTTTCAAACATCACCGACGAGCAGTACAAGCACATGGTGACCAAAGGAAAAGAACATTGCTACCGGGGCGATGTGTTCCAGATCGTGCTTTCGCGCCAGTTTTCACAACCGTTCAAAGGCGACGAATTCAATGTTTACAGGGCTTTGCGCACGGTCAATCCTTCGCCCTACCTGTTTTATTTCGATTACGGAACGTACCGTATTTTCGGTTCGAGTCCTGAAGCCGAGCTGCGGATTCAAAAAGGGCGGGCCATTATCAACCCGATTGCCGGTACCTTCAAACGCACAGGTAACGATGATGAGGACCGCCAGTTGGCTGAACGATTGTGTGCCGATCCGAAGGAAAATGCCGAACATGTGATGCTGGTGGATCTGGCCCGTAACGACCTGAGCCGCAATGCCAGCGAGGTTACCGTTGACAGTTATCGTCAGGTTCAGTATTTTTCGCATGTCATTCACCTGGTGTCCGAAGTTTCAGGCAAATTGCCTGAAAATACCAACATGATCACAGTTTTAGGCGACTCATTCCCGGCCGGAACTTTATCGGGAGCCCCAAAACACCGTGCCATGCAACTGATCGACACGTATGAAAATCAGCGGCGAAGCTATTATGGAGGCTGCATCGGCTACCTTGGTTTCGACCATACCCTGAACCATGCCATCATGATCCGGTCGTTCCTGAGCCAGGGAAATACGCTTTTCTATCAGGCGGGCGCCGGAATTGTAGCCGATTCGCAGGAAGAAAACGAACTTCAGGAGGTGAACAACAAGCTGGCTGCCCTGAAAAAGGCGTTGGAAATTGCGAAAGAAATAGGATGAAGCCCCACCCAAACCCTCCCCGAAAGGGAGGGCTTAAAAAACGAAACCATCAAAAGATACAATAATGAAACAAAATTACAATCATTTAGAAAAAGACGATACCAATCACCCCTCCATCGGAGGGGCGGGGGGGAGGCTTCCTCAATCTCCCCTCCTGCGGAGGGGTAAGGGGGAGGCTATCGTAGTCATAGATAATTACGATTCGTTCACTTACAACCTGGTGCATGCCATCAAAAAGATTTCGGGTCTGCCGGTTGATGTGTTCCGGAACGACGAAATCGCGCTCGAAGATTTGGAAAAGTACGATAAAATTGTGTTGTCGCCCGGACCGGGTCTTCCGGAAGAAGCGGGACTGTTGCTCGATATTATCCGTAAATTTGCACCAACCAAAAGCATATTGGGTGTGTGTCTGGGGCATCAGGCCATTGGCGAGGTTTTTGGCGGAACGCTTACCAACATGAACCGCGTTTTACACGGAATTGCCACGCCGGTTACCAAAACTGAAACATCCACCCATTTGTTTGACGGGTTGCCCGAAACATTTTCGGTTGGGCGATACCATTCGTGGATCGTCAATCAGGAAGGCCTTCCGGAGTGTTTGCAAGTTACAAGTTACGACGACAATGGAATGATCATGTCGATGAAACACACCGGATATGATGTGGAGGGCGTGCAGTTTCATCCGGAATCGGTACTGACACCGCTGGGCGAACAAATGATTGCAAACTGGCTGGGAAAAGCCTCGCCCAACCCCTCCGAAGGAGGGGCGTAATTTGAATATTGGTTATTGAGAATTGGACATTGGGACTTAAGCTAAAATATCCAATACCCAATGTAAAATATCGGATATCGAACGATCAAGGTTAGTCCCATCGGGACGTTATATTGGTAGCCCCGGCTTTCATGCCGGGGTAAAGTGAATTAAACAATTTAGCGCCGACGTACAAATCCGCTTCAGGCTGTTCTTGTTTTATCGGCGCAAAAGAGAAGCTATTGATTTTTGAATTGAAACTAAGAAGCATGAAGGATATTTTAAATTTTTTATTCTCCGGAAATTCGCTTTCAAAAGAAGAGGCCCGCAGCATACTCGTAAAAATTGCCGAAGGGCAGTTCTCGGATGCTGAAATTGCCTCGTTCCTGACCGTTTTCAGGATGCGGCGCATTAAAGCCGAAGAGTTGGCCGGATTCAGGCAGGCGCTGCTCGATTTGTGCGTGGCCATCGACCTTTCGGAATACAACACCATTGACGTGGTGGGTACCGGAGGCGATGGAAAGAATACATTTAATATTTCAACGCTCAGCTGTTTCGTGTTGGCCGGCGCCGGGTACAAGGTGACCAAACACGGGAATTATGGCTTGTCGTCGGTGAGCGGCGCTTCAAACATGTTCGAGTATTTTGGCTATCAATTCAGCAACAATCCAGATAAATTACGCCGGGAACTGGAAGTGGCCGGGATCTGTTTTTTTCACGCCCCATTGTTCCATCCGGCTATGAAAAGTGTTGGTTCGGTAAGGAAAGCGCTGAAAGTGAAAACGCTTTTCAACATGATGGGGCCCATTATCAACCCATCGTTCCCGAAAAACCAACTGGTGGGCGTTTACGATCTGGATGTGCTGGATTTGTATCACGAAGTATTTAAAGAAAGCGGACAGAATTTCCTGATTGTGAACAGCCTGGATGGTTACGACGAAATTTCGCTGACCGGCGATGCCCGGTTCGTTTCGAACCAGACAGAAGACAACCTTTCCCCGGCTGATTTTGGTTTGGCGCCGGTTTCTCCGGAAGAACTTTTTGGTGGCGAAACCGTTGCTGAAGCTGCTAAAATTTTCAAAAATGTGCTGGAGGTAAATGCCACCGAGGCTCAGCAAAATGTCGTGATTGCCAATGCCGCGCTTGGAATTCAGTGTATCTTTCCGGAGAAATCGCTGGCCGATTGTGTTGGCGAAGCTTCCGAATCGTTGAAAAGCAAACGGGCTTTGGGAGCTTTCATAAAACTGATGGAAATGAATAAATAAAAGAAGCCCCT
>JBBIHV010000008.1:22525-25554 GCA_037446835.1 Sunxiuqinia sp.
GGGCTTTGGGAGCTTTCATAAAACTGATGGAAATGAATAAATAAAAGAAGCCCCTCTAAATCTCCCCTAAGGGGAGACATTGGAATAGTGAAAGTTCAGAGCATTAAAACTTTTAGATAATGAATACAAATTCAAACGACAAATTTACGCAACCCGATCATTTCTCCCCTCCTTCGGAGGGGTTGGGGGAGGCTTCTATTTTTTTACTATGAACATACTTGACGAAATAAACAACCACAAACGAACCGAACTTGCAGAGGCTAAAAGTCGCGTTTCGGTCGAAGAATTAAAAGGGTCGCCGTATTTCAATCGGAAGACAAACTCGCTGAAAGCCGCACTGCTGGCCGAAGGCGCGAGTGGGGTGATTGCCGAGTTTAAAACCCAATCGCCATCGAAAGGAGTGATTAACGACGAGGCGGAAGCTTCTGAAATTACCGCGGCATACATCGCTGCCGGAGCCAGTGGCCTGTCGGTCCTGACCGACGACCGGTTTTTTGGCGGTTCGTTCGATGACTTGGCCAAAGCGCGCTGGGCAAATCCAAACGCGCCGATTCTGCGTAAAGATTTTATGCTCGATCCGTATCAGGTTTACGAAGCCCGTGCGCATGGAGCCGATGTGATTTTGCTGATTGCTGAAAGTTTGAGCAAAAGTTTGCTGCTCGAGTTGACCCAAACCGCGAAAGAAATCGGGTTAGAAGTTTTAGTTGAAGTACACAGCGCCGAAGAACTGGAAAAGCTGAACCCGCAAGTTGATCTGGTGGGCGTGAACAACCGAAACCTGAAAACATTTGAGGTGGATGTGCAGACTTCGGTTCGCCTGGGTAAATTAATTCCGGAGCAGTTTGTGAAAATTTCGGAAAGCGGAATTTCAAATCCGGAAAGCATTGCAGAGCTTCGGGCTGCGGGATTCAGAGGTTTCCTGATTGGCGAAACCTTTATGAAAACCGACAATCCGGGCAAAGCCTGTGCTGAGTTTATTGAGAAATTATCCAAATGAAACCATAGCCAGAGTGAGCAGGTGACTTCGAGTCACCCGCTCACTAAAAGAATAAACATGAAAAAGGATAAAGATTCGAAGCTCGCCGGCAATTCCTTCCCCTTGCGGGGGAAGGTTAGGAAGGGGGCTTTAAAAATCAAAGTCTGCGGAATGCGCGAGCCTGAAAACATTTCAGGAGTAGTTGCTGCACGACCTGATTTTATTGGATTTATTTTTTATCCGAAAAGCAAACGATTTGTTGGCTTCGAACCTTCGCCGGAAGTTTTGGACAATGTTCCGGATTCGGTTAAAAAAGTGGGCGTTTTTGTAGATGAAACTCCGGAAACAGTACTTGAAATTTACCAAAACTGGAAATTGGATGTGGTTCAATTGCACGGCAATGAATCTCCGGAATATTGTCGTGAGATTCAGAATTCGGGAGCCACGGTTTTTAAAGCTTTTTTGGTTGACAATCAGTTCGACTTTGAACATTTGAAAGCTTTTTCCGGAGTGTGCAATTACTTTCTGTTCGACACCAAAGGCCAGTTGCCGGGCGGAACCGGGCAAAAATTTAACTGGCAGTTGCTCGAAAAATACCGGGGAAATGTTCCTTTTTTTCTGAGCGGAGGCATTGGTCCAGATGATCTGGATTCTATCCGGAATTTCAATCATCCGCAGTTGTTCGGCATCGACCTCAACAGCGGGTTCGAGATCAGCCCGGCGGTGAAAGACGTGGAGATGGTTCAGAAGTTTATCAGGGAAATAAGGAATATCCAATAATCAATACTGAATATTCAATTATCAAAAAAATGAAATAAAAATCGGCTTAAATCTTTCCACCTGTGGGGGAATAAGAAGGGGGCTTTTAAATATCAAAATATGAATTATCAGGTTAACGAAAAAGGGTATTACGGCGAGTTTGGCGGGGCCTACATTCCTGAAATGATGGTGCCAAACATCGAAGAACTTCGTCTGAAATACCTCGAAATTATCAATTCGTACGATTTCAGGCAGGAATTTATTGGCTTGCTCAAAAATTACGTTGGGCGGCCCTCTCCTTTGTATTATGCCAGGCGGCTTTCGGAAAAATACCAAAGCAACATTTATCTGAAACGCGAGGATTTGAACCATACCGGATCGCACAAAATAAACAACACGATTGGCCAGATTCTGGTCGCAAAAAAATTGGGCAAACATCGGATTATTGCTGAAACCGGCGCCGGACAGCACGGTCTGGCAACCGCAACGGTTTGCGCGTTGATGGGTCTGAAATGTATTGTTTACATGGGGGCCGTTGATGTGGAGCGCCAGGCGCCGAACGTGAAAAAGATGAAGATGCTCGGAGCGGAAGTGATTCCGGCCCTCAGTGGCAATCAAACCCTGAAAGATGCCACCAACGAGGCCATGCGCGACTGGATTAACAACCCGGTTGACACGCACTACATCATCGGTTCGGTGGTTGGGCCGCATCCGTATCCCGACATGGTTGCCCGGTTTCAGGCGGTCATTTCCGAAGAAATCCGCTGGCAGCTCGAGGAACAAACCGGTAAAGAAAACCCTGACCGGATCATTGCCTGCGTGGGTGGCGGGAGCAATGCCGCTGGCGCGTTTTACCATTTTTTGGATCAGGAAAACGTGGAGCTGATTGGCGTTGAAGCTGCCGGAAAAGGTATCGACACCCACGAAACTGCGGCCACATTAACCTTGGGAACCCCTGGCGTGTTGCACAGTTCGCGTTCTATCCTGATGCAAACCGAAGATGGACAGATTACCGAACCGTATTCGATCTCGGCAGGACTGGATTATCCCGGAATCGGGCCGATGCACGCCAATTTGTATGCCACCAAACGCGCGAAATATTTATGGGCCACCGATGCCGAAGTGCTCGACGCGGCGCTCGAACTCACCCAACTGGAAGGAATTATTCCGGCATTGGAATCGGCGCATGCCTTGGCTGTACTGAAGAAGATTCAGTTGAAACCCGAGGAAGTAACGGTTGTTAATATCTCCGGAAGGGGCGACAAGGACATGGAAACGTATTTGAAATATTTTG
>JBBIHV010000008.1:25654-54527 GCA_037446835.1 Sunxiuqinia sp.
GTTAATATCTCCGGAAGGGGCGACAAGGACATGGAAACGTATTTGAAATATTTTGGATATTGATAGCGGTGCATACTCAGCGGGTGACTCCAAGTCACCCGCTGAGTAAAATCACGAATTAAAAACTGAAAATCATGAACAACAGAATAAATAAACTCTTTCAGGAGAAAAAAGTACGGATCTTGTCGGTGTATTTCACGGCGGGCTATCCTGAATTGGACGATACGACCACGATCATTCAGGAGCTGGTGAGAAATGGGGTTGACCTGATTGAAATCGGGATGCCTTTTTCCGATCCGGTAGCCGACGGACCAGTTATTCAGCACAGCAGCCTGATTTCGCTGCAAAATGGAATGAGTATCCGTAAACTGTTTGAACTGTTGAAAGACATCCGGAAAACGGTTGAGATTCCGCTGATTCTGATGGGGTACATCAATCCCGTTTTGCAGTATGGCGTTGACGCTTTCTGCAAAAAGTGCCACGAAATTGGCATCGACGGACTGATTATTCCGGATTTGCCAATGGATGTTTATCAGGAAGAATTTAAGGCCATTTTTGAAGCCAACAACCTCCACAATATTTTTCTGATCACTCCGCAAACATCCGAAGAGCGGCTGAGGCTGATCGACGGGATTTCGTCCGGATTTATTTACATGGTTTCGAGCAACGCTACCACCGGCGCCAAATCGAGTGTTTCCGACTTTCAGAGAAGCTATTTTGAGCGGGTGAATTCGCTGGAATTGAGAAACCCGCGCCTGATCGGATTCGGGATTTCGAATGCCGAAACGTTCGGAAATGCGTGCAACTATGCGCATGGCGCCATCATTGGCAGCGCTTTTGTTAAAGCTTTGGAAGGAAGTGGAACAATTGAGCAAAAAGTTTCTGTTTTTATTAATTCGATTGCAATGAAATCGTAATCTGAATACTGTTTTTTTGTTGTTGAGAATTATGTCACCAAAGATGTTTTGAAACAGGCTGGATGTTCGGAATGATATTCGTTTGTATTTCAGTAATTTATTGGAAAACCATCAGGAGTAGTTACGTTAAACTCTGTTAATCGTGTTTTTCGGCATATTTTCACGATAAAATAAGCGTTATATTCATGCAACAATTAAAAAACCCAAAAAGACAGAAACAATGTTAGAGTATGCTAAAGTAATTTTACCCAAAGTTTGTTTTAGCCGTGAGTTATTTCGGAAAGAATTGGCAAAATGTATTAACTGGGTAGGGGAATCGGAGATTGATACTTTACGGTCGTGGTGTTTTGAAAACTTCATGGACATTTATCCCGACATCATTTCCAAAGCTTTCGCAAAAACTGCGGCATAAACTTCAGGGCAAATAGATTTTTTGAAGCAAAAAGCTACCTGTAATTTCCCGAATGAGGGATGAGTAAAAAACACAAAAGGCTTCCGGAAATGGAAGCTTTTTTTTGGGCTTTGGTAAAAGCTATAAAAGCTGAAAAAGCTTGGTTAAATATAAATAAATCAATAGATTCGTGTATGTCCGATATAGACAATAGCGTTCAGGTTAGCTCGGAAAGGTTGATGTTGCGCCCTATCCGGATAGAAGACTCCGGGTTGGTTTTTGCGTACCGGTCGAATTCAATGGTCAATCAATACCAGGGTTGGATACCGGTGACCATTGACGATGTCCGTGATTTTATTGCCAACCGGACCTCGCCTGAAATTAACCTTCCCGGAAGCTGGTTCCAATTTGTGATTCTTAAAAATGATGATAATGAGCTGATTGGAGATGTTGGCGTTCACTTTTTTGATTCAGATGGGTTCCAGGCAGAGCTTGGATGCACACTGAATTCAGACTACCAGGGCAATGGTTTTGCTACGGAAGCACTGACCGGGGTCATAAATTTCCTCTTTACCCGCCTGAACAAACGCCGCGTCATCGCTTCGATTGATCCGCGAAACCTGAAATCGATCCAGCTATTTGAACGACTCGGTTTTAGAAAGGAAGCTCATTTTAAGCAAAGCCTTTTCATCAACGGTGAATGGGTTGATGATTTGATCTACGCGGTTTTGAAGGACGAATGGAACTCAGGCGGTTGATTCGATGAACGCTTGTCTTCCGGGAATTTCCAATCCTGTCGAGGTTTCGAAAACCCTGACGAGGATTAAACTCAACCCTTGCATTTGTTTGAAATTTGAGAAAATCCCGATTTTTTTTATTCCCCCCGAACTCCTTCAAGCACCTCTTTCGCCTTTTTTACACTTTTAACCTTTTCAAAAGTTAACGACAGCCGGTTGTTGCCTTCTTTCATGCGACAGGTTTGGTGATGGGTTTGAACATAGTTCAGCACTTTGCCAAATACGGGCGACTGGTAAAACGATGATTGCGGATCGGAAATAAACTGGCAAACCATTTTCTGGTGTTTCAGGATAATTTTTTCCATACCCAGATTGATTGCCGCCCAGCGCAGGCGGACCACCTCAATCAGTTCAACACTTTCAGGGGGCAGTTTGCCAAAACGGTCGGCCAGTCCGGCTTCAAACTGCACCAAAGTTTCTTCGCTTTCGAGGCTGTCCAACTCGCGGTAAAGCAGCATCCTCTCAGAAATGCTCTGGATGTATTTATCCGGAAAAAGAATTTGCAAATCGGTATCGATCTGGCAGTCGCTGGCAAAATTCACTTTCAGGAAAGCTTGCGACGAATCTTCTTTTTCGTCCTGAAAAAGCTCTTTAAAATCGGTTTGTTTCAGTTCCAGGATGGCTTCGCTCAAGATGCGGTGGTACGTTTCGAACCCAATGTCGGCAATGAACCCGCTTTGCTCGGCTCCCAGCAGGTTTCCGGCGCCACGGATGTCGAGGTCCTGCATGGCAATGTTGAAACCGCTGCCCAGTTCAGAAAACTCTTCGATGGCGCGCAAACGCCGGCGGGCTTCGGTTGTGAGGGTCGAAAGTGGGGGCGCCAGCAGGTAGCAGAACGCTTTTTTGTTCGAGCGCCCGACCCGTCCGCGCAACTGGTGCAGGTCGCTCAGCCCGAAAAATTCAGCATGGTTGATAATGATCGTGTTGGCATTCGGGATATCAAGCCCCGATTCGATGATGGTGGTGGCAACCAGCACATCAAATTCGCCGTTGATGAAATCCATCATCACTTTTTCGAGGTGCTCGCCATCCATTTGTCCGTGACCAACAACGGTGCGGGCATCTGGCACAATCTTTTTTATTTCGGCTTCCACCTCGTAAATACTCCCAACCCGGTTGTGGATAAAAAACACCTGGCCATCGCGTGCCATCTCGTACTGAATGGCTTCGCGGATAATGTCAACATTAAAACTGTGAAGTTCGGTAGCAATTGGGTAGCGGTTGGGCGGTGGGGTCTGGATAATCGACAAATCGCGGGCGCCCATCATCGAAAACTGGAGCGTGCGCGGAATGGGCGTGGCGGTCAGTGTAAGCGTGTCAACGTTTACTTTCATCTGTTTCAGCTTTTCCTTTACCGAAACGCCGAATTTCTGTTCCTCGTCAACAATCAGGAGCCCCAGGTCTTTAAAAATTACCCCTTTGCCAACCAGTTTGTGCGTGCCGATCAGGATGTCCACTTTTCCGGCTTTGGTTTCGTCCAGAACTTGTTTCACATCGGCAGGTTTCCGGAGCCGGCTGATGTATTCAACCCTCGCCGGAAAATCGGCAAGCCGGTCGGTAAACGTTTTGAAATGCTGAAGGGCCAAAATGGTGGTTGGAACCAATACGGCCACCTGTTTGCTGTCGGCCACCGCTTTAAATGCTGCGCGGATGGCAATTTCGGTTTTGCCGAAACCCACGTCGCCGCAGACCAGCCTGTCCATCGGTATTTCCTTTTCCATGTCTTCCTTCACCGCAATGGTCGATTTCAACTGGTCGGGCGTATCCTCGTAAATAAACGAAGCTTCCAGTTCATTCTGAAGGTACGAATCGGGCGAAAAGGCAAACCCGCGTTCCTGTCGCCGTTGGGCGTACAATTCGATCAGGTCTTTGGCAATGTCTTTTACCTTCGCCTTGGTGCGGTCTTTCAGCTTTTGCCATGCGCCGCTGCCCAGTTTGTTGATGTTCGGTTCGGCCCCTTCCTTGCCCTTGTATTTCGAAATGCGGTGCAGGTTGTGAATGCTAACCAGCAATGTATCATTATCTCTGTAAGTTAAACGGATGGCTTCCTGAAGTTTTCCGTCCACCTCGGTTTTTACCAGGCCTGCAAATTTTCCGATGCCGTGATCGACATGCACCACCCAGTCGCCCGGGTGCAATTTGTTCAGTTCCTTGAAGGTGATGCTGTCGCGCTCGGCCTTGCGCGTTTTGATGTGGAACCGGTGGTACCGTTCAAAAATCTGGTGATCGGTGTAACAGCAAATTTTGCGGTCGAGATCGATAAACCCTTCGTGAAGCGTGAAATTAACCGGATAGAAACGGACTTTCAAGCCTTTATCGTTGAAAATAGCCCGCAACCGGTCGGTTTGCGAAACGTTGGTTGAAAGGATATAATTGGCGAAACCCTCGTTCTGGTGACCAATCAGGTTTTCGGCCAGCAAATCGAAATTTTTGTTGAAAACGGGTTGGTGGCGGGTTTGGTACAAAACCACTTTTGACTGGCTGAAGTAAATTTTTTGCCCAAATTCGGCACAGGTAAACCGTTCAATTTCTTTCGCAAAGGTTTCTCCTGAAAGCAGTTTGGCCAACCAGAACTTCCGTTCGTCTTCGGTTTCGGCTTTTTCGATGGCCTGCCTGAAACCGTGTTCCATCTGGTCGGCAATTAACTGAATATCATTCAGAAAAAGCAAAACGTCGCCGGGAATAAAACTCAGGAAACTAATCCGTTCTTCGCCTTTTAAATCTTCCTGAATGTTGGGGATAATGCTGATTTTGGTCAGCGATTCTTTCGAAATCTGGCTGTCGATGTTGAAACTGCGGATGGTATCGACCTCGTCGCCAAAAAAATCGAGCCGGTAGGGGTCTTCGTTCGAAAACGAATAAATATCGACAATTCCGCCACGAACGGAATACTGGCCGGGTTCGTAAACAAACTCGACCCGCTCGAAACCATATTCGTACAGCACTTCATTTAAAAATTCGATGGAAAGTTTATCGCCTTTCGTCACCTGAAAGGTATTCGATTCGAGCCCTTTGCCCGAGATTACCTTTTCGACCAGTGCTTCAGGATAAGTTACAATAAGCAGTTGTTTTTCGTCTTTCAGGCGGTTGAGCACTTCGGTACGCAGGATGATGTTTTCCTGTTCGATGTTTTCATAGTGTACCGACCGTTTGTACGACGAAGGGAAAAAAAGCACCGGGGCGTCAGGCTCCAGGGTATTCAGGTCGTCGTAAAAATACGAAGCCTCTTCCCTGTCGTTCAGGCAAATAACAAAAGTTTTCGGTATTTCTTCAGAAAGTAAACTTGCAAGGATGCTTCGGGTTGAGCCAACAAGCCCCTGCAGGTGAACCTTTTCACCCGGGGTATTCAATAAATCGCACAATTCGCAGGTCTGATCGTGCTTTCTAAACAAGTTCCTGAAATCCTTCCGCTCCAAATCAAATAATTTGGTGCGAAGGTAAGCATTATTCAGGCAAAGTGGCCGCTGGGCCGAGATTGAAAAAATGCAGGCGCAGTGAGCATGGTGCATCGAGTCGTGAAAGGATGGAAAAGAGAAAAAGGGGTTGGGATACCGGGAAAATAAACATGAAACGGGCCATCTAATTTTGCTAACGAAATCTGTGACTTTGTTCATTCGGAACTCTTTCACTCCTCAGTTGGTTTACTGCCCGACATTTCGTAATTTTCAGGATAATTTTCCCCGGAAATTCATCCGGGAATAGAAAAATTACAACCATGGGCAAAAATTCAGAAAAAAAACATTCCAGGCATCTGGAAGCAGGCATGCAACATATTGAGACAGAGAAGAAAGACCACCGGTCGATCAGCAAAAAAAAGTACAATAAAGCAATACAGAAGCTTGAGGTTGAACTGATCAAACTTCAGGAATGGGTGAAAGCCAAACAATTGAAAGTGGTGGTGCTTTTTGAAGGCCGCGACGCCGCCGGAAAAGGAGGCGTGATCAAGCGGATTTCCGGGCCGCTCAACCCGCGCATTTGCCGGATTGCTGCCCTGGGCACGCCAACCGACAAAGAAAAATCGCAGTGGTATTTTCAGCGGTATGCCGATCATTTTCCGGCTGGCGGCGAAATCGTTCTGTTCGACCGGAGCTGGTACAACCGCGCTGGCGTGGAACATGTGATGGGTTTTTGCACCGACGAACAATACGAGGAATTTTTCAGGAGCTGCCCCGAATTTGAGCGCATGTTGATCCGTTCAGGAATTATCCTGATCAAATACTGGTTCTCGGTGTCGGATGAAGAACAGGAAATCAGGTTTCAGGCCCGGTTGAACGATCCGACCAAACGGTGGAAGCTGAGCCCGATGGATGTCCAGTCGCGCGAGAAATGGGTTGAATACTCCAAAGCCAAGGACGAAATGTTCAAAATTACCGACACCAAACAATCGCCGTGGTACGTGGTGCCAGCCGACAACAAGAAACTTGCCCGGCTGAACTGCATCAGCCATCTGCTGAGCCTGATCCCTTACGAAGCACTTCCTTCTGAACCCATTGTTCTTCCTCCGCGCATCGAATTTCCGGCTTACGTCAGAACGCCCATTTCCGACCAGACTTTTGTGCCCGACCGGTACAGCACCAAAAAAGCGAAAATGGATGATCTTTCCGAAGAGGTTCAGGAATAGAAAAAAAGAAGAACCGGCACATCAACTTAAATTCAGGAATGGCACGATTTCTCATCAACCGGGAAGAAGTATCCGGAAAAATTCCGGGTTCGCTCATTTATCTGGGGACTAAAAAAATTGAAAAACCGCTGATCCGGTTCACCAGTTTTGCAACCGAAAAACTCGTTGAAAATGAACCGGAAAAGCTGGAAGATTGTTTGCCGTATATTTCGAAAGATATGGTGAGCTGGATTAGCGCCTACGGTTTGCACGATGCTGAAATGATGAAAAAATTAGGCGAACTTTTTGATATTCACGGCCTTTTGCTCGAAGATATGCTCAACACCGACCAGCGTCCAAAAATTACCGAAACCGACAATTTGCTGATTATTATCCTGAAAATCCTGGAATACGACGAAAAAACCAAAAAACTGGGTTCCGACCAGATTTCATTCATCCTCGACGATTCGCTGCTCATTACCCTTCAGGAAAAAGAAGGGCATTACTTCGATGCCATTCGCGACCGGATCAGGAAAGGAACAGGGCGTGTCAGAAGAAAAGGCGCCGATTACCTTACTTATGTTTTGCTCGACACCATTGTTGACAACTACCTCATAAACATCGAGATACTGGGCAATATCATCGAAAAAACCGAAGGCCGCATTTTCATCCCGAAACAAAAAGGGCTGATCCAGGAAATTTACGAACACAAAACTGAAATCAATTTTCTGCGGAAAAACATTCGTCCGGTCAAAGAAATTGTCCATCACCTCATCGAAAACGAATCGGGGTTTGTTGCCGAAGAAAACCTGAAATACTTTCACGACCTGAACGACCTGGTTGTGCAGGCCACCGAATCGATCGAAATTTACCAGATGATGCTGAACGACCAAATGAATATTTACCATGCCAATCTCGACTTGCGGGCCAACGAGATTATGAAGGTGCTGACAGTTTTTTCGGCCTTCTTCATCCCATTAACCTTTATTGCCGGCGTTTACGGAACCAATTTCGAATACCTTCCGGAAGTTCACTTCAGGTATGGCTATTTGTTTTTCTGGATTTTGCTGTTGCTGATCACGCTCTCGCTGACCTTTTATTTCAGGCGGAGGAAATGGTTCTGATGTAAAACCAAAGCTGAAACCCATTACTCTTCTGTTATCCAGGCCTTATCGGGGTCGGTTTTTTTGTTCCGCTGGATGCGCGACTGCAATTCGAAAGTCCGGACACGGTCTTTGTACAGGTTGTTGGCATTTTGCCGGGCAACATCAAGCGCGGCATCGGTGTTGTCTTCCCAGCGTCGGCACAAATAAATGGGTTGATAAATGCGGCCAATTTTAAACTTTCCTGAAATGGCCAGGCCAATGGCATAATCCTCGCCGTAACTAACATTCGGAATCCTGATTTCGCGGAGCAGGGGCGTGTAAAAAGCACGTGGCGCGCCCAATCCATTAATTCGCAGGGCATTGTTTGGCCCGTTTTCGTCGGTCCATTCGCGGTGGTCGATCACGCCGGGCGGAATTTCTTTCAGGTTAAAATCGGTCATGGTGTAACTTCCGATAACCATTGCGCAGTTTTCCTCATAAAATTTATCGACAATAATCTGGAGGGTGTTTTCATCGGCATACAAATCGTCGCTGTCGAGCTGAACGGCAAATTTTCCACATTCCTGATGCGAAATGGCCACATTCCAGCAACCGCCAATCCCCAGGTTTTTTTGCTCCGGAACAAGGTGGACCAGTTGCCCGGAAGAGGCATATTCGTGCAAAATTTCAGTTGTGCCGTCGGTCGAATAATTGTCAACCACAATCAGGTTAAACTTAAAACTGGTTTTTTGGATCAGCACCGAAACGATGGCGTCGCGGATGGTTTTCGCCCGGTTCCTGACCGGAATAACGACCGAAGCTTCGGTTTCGAAATGATCGGAAAGCATGTTTTCGGGGAATGGCGCCAGGAGCAGCGCGCCAATATCGCGCAGGTGGGCGGTGCAAACCTGTTCCATTTCGAGCTGGAGTTCGCGTTCAGAAGCTTTCACATAATCAAACTGTTTTTCCCCTGACGGACGGTTGTCGGTTTCCTTCAGGGTGAACAAACATTCGGGGATACGCACCAGTTGGCCCATCCGGCTGGCCCGGAGCCGGAGCGCATAACAACCGGCATATTTCAGCATTTCGTAATTCTCGTACCTGAACGCTTTTAAAACCTCGGCCCTGTAAAACCTGACGGGACCAAAATTAAAGTCGTTGCGCAAACTGCCGAGTTGATAGTCGATCAACGGGTGAGGTGTCAAAACGTCCCCGTTTTCTTCAAAATAGTCGGCATAAACCATGGGCGCCTCGGTATTTATTGCAACCTGTACCAACCTTTCAATGGCGCCCTGTCCGGGTTCAATCACCGAATTTCCAAGGGCAAGCAGGGCATAATCGGCCCGTACCAGCTTGGCAATCTGCCGGATGGTAGAACAGGAACCATTCTCTTCGACCACAATTTGCTCACAACCGGTAAGACTCACCGGTTGATGGCAAAGCACAAAAACCCGGTTCACGAGTGCTGAAGCGCGAACCTGATTGACTAATTTTTGACTGGTTTCCTGGTCGCTGAAGAGAATAAAACAATCCACATTCCGATTCATGGCCGTCAGTTTTAAAGTTTAATAACGTGTGCTTTTGTCAATCCGCTTTCGTTGTGAAGGCGGTCCAGTGCTGAAATCCGGATTTCGAATTTTCTCTGTAATTTACGTGAATTCGGTTTGAAAATGATACGTTTTTCGCGCGTAATTGTAAAAATATTTTTCGGGTTGTTCACATCAAACTTTTGTCCTGCCGGGTTCAGGTAAACAATATACGACACTGGTTTGTCCATCTCATTTTTTGTTTTTGCCGTTTTCCATTTCAGTTTATGCCCCCTTTTCCTGAAATGCCTGGGAATTTCGGGCGGTTTGTTGTCGATCCACGGCATTTGTGGCACCAGAGCCGGATATTGGTATAGTTTTTTTTGCAGGGTTTGTTCGAATCCCATTAAATCGCGTTTAAAATGGATGCTGCTGTAAAATGCACTTCCTTCAAGATGAGGAATTTGCCGGGTGATGCTGATTTGTTTGACCAGTTCATCCGGGTCGCGCCATTCCGGAACGTCCGAATTGCGTTCCAGCTTGTAAACGGCATGTCCAATGTACATGGCACGGCCGTAAGCGTGTGCAGCCCACCATTTGCTGAGGGTCAAAAAATCGACCGACGGATGACCAATTTGCCAGTATAACTGCGGAAGGCAGTAATCGATCCAGCCATTTTTCAACCATTTCAGGATGTCGGCATTCAACTGGTCGTAGTTAGTGGTCCCGGCAGTGGTTTCCGAGCCTTCCGGATCGTCAGCTTTGTTTCGCCAAACACCAAACGGACTGATCCCGAATTTCACCCAGGGTTTTATTTTTTTTATTGTTTCTGAAAGTTTGCCGATCAGCAGGTCAACATTGTCGCGGCGCCAGGCGGCTTTCTGGTCAGGTGTAAATCCACGGTTATATTTTGCGAATGAATTTCCGTCCGGAAAATCTTCCTTCAGCGGGTACGGATAAAAATAATCGTCGAAATGAATGGCATCCACATCGTAACGCGCAACAATGTCGGAAACCACTTTCACAACGAAATCCCGGGCTTCGGGCTGCCCCGGATCGAAATACAATTTGCCTCCGTAATTTACGATCCATTCCGGATGCTTAAAAGCAATGTGGTTGGCGGCCAATGGTTCGCTGGCATCCTGTGAAACGCGGAACGGGTTAAGCCAGGCATGAAATTCCATGTTCCGGTTGTGGCATTCTTCAATCCAGAACTGAAGCGGATCGTAAAACGGCGAAGGCGCTTTGCCGGGAATGCCGGTCAGGTAGCGCGACCAGGGCTCCAAATCTGATTTGTAAAAGGCATCCGAGGCCGGGCGTACCTGCATGATGATGGCGTTGATATGGTTTTTTGCCTGAAGGTCGAGAATGTCAAGCGCTTCCTTTTTTTGCTGGTCGGTTGAAAGTCCGGGCTTCGAAGGCCAGTCGATGTTATTGACTGTTGCCACCCAAACAGCCCTGAATTCACGCTTTGGCGCATCCTGTGCCTGAATTTTTAAAGCCATGACCAGAAATAGAAATAGGTAGGAAAGTTTCATGCCAGTCGATTTGATCCATCAGCAAAATAACTGTTTAAAACAACATAAAACACATGGGCCCAACGGAATTTATCAAGGAACGGTTGTTGAAAAGGTGATCGAGCCTTTGGAAATGTCACCGGCAAAAAAAAATCAGCATTTCAATGTTGTTTGAAAATAATTTAACACTGACTTTTGTCATGCTTGGTTTTTTCTATTTTTTTGGTATCTTTGCCGCGTTCAGAAAGCTGAAACATTCCCTCAGAAAAATAATATTTGAAAATATAATACACTTGGCAAACCAAAGTGCTGCTTTAATGGTTACTTAGGTAGCTTCTACAAAGTAAGTTTCTTTGGAAAGCTCATGGTTTATTAGGTTTAGTTGGTTTAGGTTAGTTTCCCGTCGTAACGGGTGAAAAGGCTGTCAGAGGACAGCCTTTTCTAATTTTATGACAAGAAGTATTAACCTTCGCTCAATTTTGAATTTCACGTTTGGTGCATATAGAAAAAAGGCCGCTTCAAATTGAATCGAAACGGCCCTTTTCCCCTGAACATATTTCAGGTTTTTATTTTTCAGGCCACCCTAATGCGTTTTTTTGATTCGCGGATGTGCAAAGCCTTGTGGTAAATGATCGGGAAAACGAGCAAAGTAAAAATAGTTGCTGTAACCAAACCTCCTATGATTACGATTGCGAGTGGTTTTTGACTTTCAGAACCGATACCGTGGCTCATGGCTGCTGGCATCAAACCGATTGCTGCCATCATGGCGGTCATCACCACCGGGCGTGTCCTTACCTTGACCGCATTGATAATGGCCTGGTTCAGGTCGTCGAGCGTTTTGGCCTGTTTGTGAAATTCGGAAATCAGGATAACACCATTTTGGACGCAAATACCGAACAAGGCAATGAACCCAACTCCGGCCGAGATCCCAAAATTCATTCCCGTCAGGTGAAGCGCCAAAATGCCTCCGATTATGGCAAACGGAACATTGATCAAAACATATCCGGCGTCCCTCACATTGTTGAACATGATGAAGAGCAGGATGAAAATCAATATCAGGCTGATCGGGACCACCTGAGTCAGGCGTTTGCTGGCCCTCACCTGGTTTTCGAATTCGCCGGTCCATCCGATCTGGTAGCCATTGGGTAGTTTCACATTGGCATTTACTTTTTTCTGTGCTTCAGCAATTGTGCTTCCCAAATCACGATCTCTGACCGAAAATTTGACCCCAATAAACCGTTTTCCATTATCGCGGTATATAAATGCAGGACCGGTAGCTTGTTTCACTGTTGCAATTTCACTTAACGGAATTGTACCTCCGGTTATGGTCGGGATCATGAGCATCATAATGTCGTTTTCACCTTTCCTGAATTCCTTGTCGTAACGGACACGAATGTCGAACTTTCGTTCGCCTTCAAATTTCTGGGTTGCCGTTTTACCACCAATGGCCATTTCGATTACGGCCTGTGCCTCCGATTTGGTGACCCCGAAAATGGCCATTTTCTCTTCGTCAAGCGTGACGCTTATTTCAGGCTGGCCAAGATTCCGGAGGATGCCCACATCTTTTATTCCCTGGACGTTTTGAATTTGTTCGATTACCTTATCGGCATACCGGTCCAATGAATCTAAATTGTCTCCAAACACTTTAACCGCATTTGCTGCCTTAAACCCGGCCACAGCTTCCTCTACGTTATCGGAAATCGGTTGCGAGTAGTTAAAGGTTATTCCCTGATAATTTTTTAGTTTTTTGTCCATTTCATCAATCAGGTCATCCTGAGAGATTTTGCGTGTCCATTCATTTTTTGGCTTCAGGGTTACCATCATCTGGATCAGGTAAAACCCGTTTGCATCTGTTCCGTCGTTACTACGCCCGGTTTGAGACATTACGCTGGTTACTTCAGGAAAACTACCAATTTCATTTCGCAAAACGCTGCACACTTCCACTGTTTTTGGCAACGAATAGCTCATGGGCAGTTTAGCGTCAACCCACAAAGCCCCTTCGTTTAAAGGAGGTAAAAATTCTGTCCCAAGCCATCGGGTTGAAATTATGGTGAGCATAAAAATGACGGCAGCAACAATGAGTGTCAATTTTTTTCGAGCGAATGTCCAGCCAAAAGCCTTTCCAACCATATTTTTAACATTTCGGGTGAAGAAGTTGTCTTTTTCCCTGACGTTTTTGTTCAGTAAAATTGAATTCAGGACAGGCACCAGGGTCAGGGTGAAGATCAACGCCCCGAGCAGCGCAAAACCAAGAGTCCAGGCCAATGGTGAGAACATTTTTCCCTCTACTTTTTCGAACGAAAAGATGGGGAGCAAGGCCGAAATAATGATGAGTTTGGAAAAGAAAATGGCTTTTCCCATCTGGGTGCCGGTATTCCTGATCATGCCCATTTTGGCCAGTTTGTTAAACTTTTCCATACCCCGTTTTCGGGCTTCGTGGTCGAGGGCAACAAAAATCCCTTCAACCATGACGACCGCGCCATCGATAATGATCCCAAAGTCAACGGCTCCCAAAGAAAGCAGGTTGGCGCTCATGCCTTTCAGCTCTAACATCAGGAAAGCAAACAACAGCGACAATGGGATGATAATGGCAACAATAAAAGTAGTCCGCCAGTCGGCCATAAACAGAAAGACAATAAAGGTAACCAGGAGGATACCTTCCAACAAGTTGTGCATCACCGTGTCGGTACAATACTTCATCAGGTCGTCACGGTCGTAAATCGGTACCATTTTAACGTCTGCCGGAAGGATTGTGCTGTTCAGTTCGGCAATTTTATCCTTGATCCGGCTCAGTACGATGCTCGGATTTTCACCTTTTCGCATGACGATGGTCCCTTCTACCACGTCGTCATTTTTGTCGAGCCCGGCTTGTCCTAGCCGTGGCGCGCTTGCTTCATGTACGGTTGCCACATTTTTGACCAAAATCGGGTTCCCGTTAAAAATATCGACGATGGTGTTTTCAATATCTTTCTCGCTGTCGATTAACCCGAGCCCCCTCACCACGTAAGCCTGATCGTTTTTTTCGATGATATCGCCACCAACATCGAGGTTCGATTTGCTCACTGCATCGTAGAGTTTTAATGGGGTCAGGTTGTATTGTTCCAGCTTGACCGGATCGGCCGATACTTCATATATTTTTTGCTGCCCGCCGAAGGCATTAATATCGGCGACACCGGGAACGCGCCGTAATTCGCGGTCGATGACCCAATTCTGTATGGTGAGCAAATCGCGGGTATCGCGGGTATCACTTTTCAGGACATACCGGTATATCTCACCGGTTGGTCCATACGGTGGCTGCACGTCGGGTTCTACCCCGTCGGGGAGGCTCACGTTTCTTAATTGGTTGTTCACCTGTTGGCGGGCAAAGGAGTCGTCAACACCATCGTCAAAAATAATCTTGATTGAGCTTAGCCCAAACATGGTGATGCTGCGGATGTTGGTTTTTCGCTGCACGCTGTTCATGGCCACTTCAATCGGGGTGGTGACAAACCGTTCAACTTCTTCGGCGCTCCTGCCGTCCCACTGGGTGATGATGATGATTTGGGTATTGGTCACATCAGGAAATGCTTCGATGGGTATTTTAATGAAGCTTACCACACCGGCTATTACGATTAATCCCACCCAGAAAAAGGTGAAGAATTTGTTCTTCAGGGAAAAACCAATTATGTTTTTGATAAAATTGTTCATCGCTTATTTTAATCGTTTAAAGCATCGTAAATCAACAATCCATTTCCGGAAATAACGGTTTCGTTGTCGGCCAAACCACTCTTGATGTAGGTAATATCGTCGAGCTGCCTGTAAACATCAACGTTGCGCGTTTCGATGTTGTTTTTGTCTTTATAAACCATTACCCAGAATTTGCTTTTGTCGAAAATGATGGCCGATGAAGGGACCGTGGCCATTTTTCTGTTTTCCAAATAATCGACGGCAATGGTACAGTTCATATCAGGCTTCAGTTTTAAATCATCGTTCGGTATCTTTATCCTGGCTTTCATCGATTTTGTGTCCGGGTCGATCACGTTGAATATTTTATCAATTTTTCCATGATAAACCTCATCCGGAAAGGCAAAGGTTTTCACGGTGGCATCGTAGCCAACCTGTATTTGTGCAATTTCGTCTTCGGTAACATTGGCCAGCACCCAGACTTCCTTGATATCGGCAATCGAAAACAGCGGTTCCGAAATATTATCGGGGATTTGTTCGTTCTGGTTGATCTTTTTGGTAATGACAAATCCGCTGATTGGCGCGGTAACATTGTAGATTGAACCACCCTTCAGGTGGTAAATGCTGTAAATTTCGTTGATCCGGCCCAATTCGGTCTTGGCTTTTTCCACTTCTTTTTCAGCGGCAATAACCTCTTTCTCCGAATTCAGTTTTCCGGCAAACATATCCTGTGCAACCTGAAGGTCTTTTTCTGCAATGGCCAGGTTGCTTTGTGCATCTGATTTTTCTTTCTGGAAGGAGGCCACTTCGCGGCTCTGGATGCTTGCCAACACCTGACCCTGCTTCACATAATCGCCCAGTTCGGCATTGATTGACTTAACCACCCCGGTAACTATCGGGTAAACCTGCGCCGTTTTGTTGTTGTCGGTGACTATTTTCCCGAACAGTTTAATCTCGTTTTTTACATCATCGAACCGAACTTTCTGGAACTTGCACCGGGTCATCATGGTGTCGCTCATCGAGAAGGCTGTCTGCGTTTTCTCGCTTTTTTTAATGTTGCACCCGGTGTTGAAGAAGAGGCAACCCAATAAAAAAAGATTAATTGGTATTAATTTGTGAATTTTCATACAAGTGATCTAATATTTTAATTAACAGGCTGATATTTAACTAATACAAATCTTTCCCGACAAACAGGTTCAACTGTTCACCCGACAAAACAAGCTGCGTTTTTACTTTCGACAACTCGGTCAAAACGTCGTTGTAGGCTTCAAAAAAATCGACAAATTCAACAATCGAAACGTTCCTTTTCTGGAAATTATCGGTCATCCCCCTGAGGGTAACCTCGAAATCACGATTGTAAAGCTTCGAAGCTTTCATATATTCAGCAACCGTTTGGTTATACGACGAATAATCATTTTGCAGGTCGGACAGGATCTCGGTGTTCAGGGCTTTCAACTGATATTCGTTTTCCGAAAGCTGGAACTGCGCGGCCTTGATGTTTCCCTGGTTACGGTTGAAAAATGGCAAGGTGATGTTAATGCCTCCATTAATTTGGTTCTTAAACGCGGTGCCCCGCTGGTCGTACGAAGTAAATAACCCAACATCTGGAATGGCCAGCCTTTTCTGGTATTGCAGGTTTTGCTGAACCTGAATTTTGCCCTGTTCGGCAATCAGCAATTCTGGCCGGTTCGCCAGCGCTTCCTGCTTCAGTTCATCCAGGCTGATGTTTTTGATGTACTTTAAAATCTCATTTTCAGAAAAAAGAAATTCCACCGGGGAAGTGACCTGCAAAATAGTTTGCACGTTGGCCAGGGTTTCATAGTTTTGGCGCAATAATTCAGACCGGTCGTCGCTTAATTTCAGGTATGCGCCTTTCAGCCTGACCAATTCGTTCAACGGGATGTTGCCTTTGTCGGTCTGGACCTGGTAGGAAGTTAAGATGGTGTCAAGCAAGACCAACTGCTTGGTGTAGGTATCCAACAGGAATTTTTGCTGGCCAAGGGCAAACAAGTCGCTGTGCAACTGAAATTTAAGCTGGCGGACGAGCTGCTGAAATTCGAGCTCGGCCACTTTAACGTCCGTTTTGGCCATTTCAATTTCCGACCTCCGTTTGCCGCCAAGCCTGATCAACTCATCGAGCTGAAAGGCTTTTTCGCCTGACTTGCCAACCAGAAAAAATTTCTTGTTATCCGTGTCGTACACGTGGAAACTGGAGGTCAGCACCGGATTTGAAAACAATTTTGCCTGAAGTACCATTGCCTTTTGGGCTTCAATATTCATTGAAGAAGCCAGCAAATTGTAATTATTTGCCTGAAAGATACTATCGGCTTGCTGAAGGTTAATTCTAAGAACATCTGATGCTTTTATCGTGCCAACGGATAGCAGGGTTGCCACGGCAAAGCAAATTGTTTTAAGCCTCATTGATCTGAATTTGAAGGTGATTAAGGTTACAAAACAAAAGTTTTGAAACTTAAAGAAACCTTAAAGCAGATAAAATTTAGCTTAAGCCCCGGATGGCCCGGTTTTTCAGTTACAGTTCAGGTAAAACATGGGCTGGAATGGGCAGCGAGATGGTAAAAATATTGGTGTCGTTATGCTTTGAAGTATATGAAATTTGGCCACCGTGCAGCGCCACGATCTTGTGTACAAAAACCAAACCCAGGCCAAACCCTTTCTTCCCTTTGCTGCTTTCGCCCCTGAAAAAATGCTGGAACAAATACTGGTTTTCTGCCTCGCTGATTACAGGCCCCGTGTTTTCAAAACCGACCATCAGCTTTTCATCCTGACGGGAAAGGATAATCTTTGCCTTTTTGACCGTACTGTACTGGGCGCAGTTGACCATCAGGTTCGAAACGACAGCTTTTAGCAGCCTGTGATTGACTGAAACCACCAGACTGTTTTCATCGACAGTTTCAGAATATTCAACCGAAAACTGAAAGTCAGGATAAATAGAGCTTAATTCGCCAGCAACGTCAAAAATCAGTTCGTCCATCCGGATGCTTTCCTGCATCAGCGTATGGTCCGATTCTGCTTTGGCAATTTCGAGCAACGAATTAATGATCTCGCTCAGGCTTTTGGTGTCTTCTTTCTGTATTTTTATCCATGCCTGAACGGTTTCCGGATTGGTTTCTTTTTCAATCCGCTCGAAATTGGAAACCAGTATCGCAACCGGTGTTTTCAGCTCGTGCGAAATGTGGTGGATGGCATGTTGCTGAAACGAAAAAACTTCGTTCATCCGCTTCATCAGTTTGTTGAACTGACGGGCTAGAACGGCAATTTCGTCCTTTGTTTCTTCAAATTCGATGGGCGAATAAGCCGCGTTGAAATTGTAGTTGTTTATCTTTTTGGTGATGTTGACGATGGGCTGGGTCAGTTTTCCTGAAAGGTAAAATGACACCAGGACAATGATGACCGATATGCCAATGAACGTAAAAATCAGGATGGCACGGAGGTAATTCAATTTCGAATACCCGAATGTATCATAAGCTTTGCTAATGCCATAATACGAAACGTCCTGATTGGTCAGGGTGATCGCGACAACATCGTACAAACCGTCTTTCTGGCCGATCCATGTATTTTTATCGTTTAATTCATTCAGGATACTAACTGGGAAAGGGATCGGCGTATCGTCGATCGAAGTATAGATTAATTTCTTGTTCCGGTCAAAAATCAACAACTTTTCGTTGTATAAATCATTGATGGTGTTCCTGTTAAGCGATTTCAAGATTTTGGCGTCGAGATTTTTCACCTCGGTCAGCAACCTTAACGTATTCGTAATCCGTTCTTTTTGCCTTTGCTGAAACTCTTCAGCCCGGTATCCTGAAAACAAGGTATAAATAAACAGGAACGACGCACCGATAAGCGTGATGGTTACCAGCGAAAAAGCGATCAATATTTTTTGCCTGATGCTCATGTTGCCTCGAAATAATATCCGTACCCAACCTTGGTCTTGATGGATTGCCGGCTAAATGGTTTATCGACCTTATTCCGTAAAAAATTGATGTAAACCTCAATGGTATTGGTATTTGCATCAACAGTGTGCCCCCAGATTTCGTTCACCAAATCGGTTTTCGAAACCAGTTCGCCTTTGCATTCGATCAGTTTTAACAATATCTGGTATTCACGTGGCGTGAGTGCAATTTCAACGCCTTGCCTGACTACCTTTTTGGCCGACAGGTAAATAATTATATCGTCGGCAACGAGGGTTGCATTTTCAGCTTTCTGCACGGTATTCAATTCATTCCGCTTAATCAGGGCGTTCACCCTCAAAAGCAATTCGCGCATGTAGAATGGTTTGGTCAGGTAATCGTCGGCACCGCTGTTGAAGCCCTGGATTTTGTCTTCCAGCTCGCTAAACGCGGTAAGCATTAAAACGGGCGTGGTTTGGTTGTAATTCCTGAAACTTCGGCAAACATCGTACCCATTTTTGCCGGGCAGGTTAATGTCAAGGATCACGCAATCGAACAATTCCTTTTTCAGTAGCTTTTCGGCCAGCAACCCGTCAAACACCGCCTCCACCTGCATTTGCTCTTCGGTAAGCGCCTCCCTGATATTCCGGCTTAAAGTCGGATCGTCTTCGATGAGTAGGATATTTTTCAATTTTTGAGGGTTTCAGATTGCACAACAAACTTAGCATTAAAAATTTCAATTCCTGAATGCCTTTTGCTGCCTGCTCTGGCCGTGGGATATAAAAATCCTCCTCAATGCGGCGTTTTCAGGGCAGCAAAGCATGCCGAAGGGATTTTCGCCAGGGCGCTTACAACCTGATAATAAACTCAGTCAGGTTACTGTCGGCATCCAGGTTAAGTCTTTTCCGGAGCCGGTAGCGGTGGTTTTCGACACCACGGACGGAAATGCCCAGCAGTGGCGCCACTTCTTTCGACGAAAGGTTCATCCGGAGAAATGCGCACAGGCGCAAATCGCTGGCTGTCAAGTCCGGATAATTGTCTTTCAGGGTTTTCATAAATTGCTCGTGCGCCCGCTCGAAGTTGGTTTCAAACACGGTCCATTCGTCCTGGCTGGCCATGTTGTCGTCAATTTTTTGCACCAGCGTGTCGTAATATTTGTCCGGATAGCGTGTACCAAGTTGTTCCTTCTGGTTTCGGAGCATTTCTTTCACATTCATCAGGAACTCGTTTTTTTTGATGATGGCCATTGTAGAGCTGGCCAGTTCAGAGCTTTTAAACGACAGTTCGGCCTGAAGTTTTTCGTTCCGGAGCTGGATGAGTTCGCGTTCTTTTTCTTCGCGTTCGCGGCTTTCTTTCTTGCGTGTCCGGTCAATAATCCGTTTCCTGAAAATAAAAAGGCCGGCCAAAAGAACAATCAGATAACTAAAATACGCCACCACCGAAAGATACCAGGGCGGCAGCACAACCAGTGTCGAGGAATATTCTTCGCTCGGCTCGCCCCAGGTATTCACCGCCCTGACCCGAATGTGGTAATGCCCGGCCGGGATGCGTTTAAAACTGAAAATGGGTTTATCGAGCAGTTCCGACCAGCGTTGGTCGAGCCCTTCGATAAACGATTGATATTTAATGTTGTTGCTGCTGAAAAATGGGAACGAAAACCGCAATTGAAGGTCGTTGCGGTTAAACCTCATGGAAATTTCACGACCGGAAAGGGGCAAGTCGCTGAGCTGTTCGTTCCGGCCACTGACGGTGATCCGGCGGAGTTCGGGCCTTTTGCCCGAAATCAGCGAAGCCGGGCTGATGGTGTCGGCATTCAGGAGCGCATATCCGTTTTCGAGGCACAAAATAGCTTTGAAGGCGCTAACCGGAACAATGTTTTCGAAGCCGATAATAAGCTGGTTATTAAATAGTCCGGCAGGATATTCCTTGATCATTTTTACTTCCGAATCTTGAATACGGAACAGGCCATAAGAATCTTTGGTGATGAACCAGTAATGATGGTCGGGGGCAGCCACAATGCGGGTAGCTTTTTGGAAATTGCCCAGTTTTTCATTCATTGCCACAAAACCGACAATGGTATCTTTCAGGTCGTCGTAGGTGTATAATTTTTCACCTGTTGTAAAAACAATGCGGTTTTCGATTTTAAATACCTCGATGCTGTGGTCTTTCCCGAAAACCTTTTCCCCGTAATACCGATTATAAATCAACGAATCGTTTTCATCAAATTTTAGCCTGAAAATGCCCCGGTACAAATGGCTGGCCCAAATATTTCCCAGATGATCGACTTCGATATAACGGATCAGGTCGTTGAACTTGTATATTACCTGGTCTATTTTCCAGTCTGAATTTTCTTTTTTGTAGAAGATCAGGTTCGAGTAAGTGCTTTGTACCAGCGAATTGGGTTTCATCGGGTTTTCGATGATCGAAAAGCCACCAGAAACGGACGAAATCTGCCTGACTTTATCGCCGTTAATTTCGTAGGTTCCTTTGTTGTGGTTCACGAACAAACGGTCGTCGAACACCTTGCAATCCCATATTTGCCCCTGCGTTTCTGGAACAAGCCGGAACGGTTCGCCTGATGAGGGATATGACCTGAAATAGAGGCCCTGATTGGTACCGAGGTAAAGTTTGTTGTGGTAAACAGCTGCTGTATAAACGGCGCCAAGTTCGTTCCGCTCAACAATTGAGTACGACGGGTCGGGGGTAAACGAAACGAAGTCAATTCCTTTATCGAGCGAAACCCAGATGTTTTGGTTGGTATCAGCCATAAGCCCCAGCACCGTATTGTTCTGCAACCCGTTTTCCTTGTTGAAACGGTAAAGTAGTTTCCCGTCGTGGCCGAACACCGAAATCCCGTCAAGAATAGTTCCAATGATAATTTTTCCGTCGGCGGTAACGCACCCCCGGTTGATTATATTTTTACGAAAATAATCTTCTTGTTCAGGTTGCCAGGGCGAAAGTTTCCGGCCATCGAAAAGCAGGAGCCCATCGTTGGCCGTCCCAATCAGTTTTTGGGATGGGGTTAGCGATAAAATGAAGCATATTCCCTGGTTGTCAAAAAAACTGTTCACCAGAAAGGGCGAGAGGGTGGTTCCGTTAATCCGGTAAATGCCCTTGTCCATGATGTTTACAAAAATCCCATCGCCATCGGCTGAAATGGAATTGACAAAACCTCCGGGTCGCACAATGTCGAATTTCTGATTGTTATAAATGTAAACTTTCGAAAACGACTGAAAATATACCAGGTCGCCCAGTGTAATAACGTTCCAGAATTCTTCGTTGGGCGTAAAATTACGTTCGACTTCGGTTTTAAGCGAGTGATATTCGAGCCGTCCGAGTGCATTGCGTTCCCAGTAACCCAGTTCGCGGTAGCCGGCGGTATAAACCCTGTTGTTCTTATCGACAGCGACTGTGCGGATAATTGCCCCGTCGGGCGCCGGATACAGCGTCCAGGTAATGCCATCGAATTCGAGCAGGCCAATGTTGTTGGCAAAATACAGGTATCCGCTGGCGTCTTGGGCAACCGACCAGTTTTGGCTGGCAGCCTGGTATTGCTGCTTGGTATAATTTTTTATATAAAGGTCGTGGAAAGCAAATAAGGAAGGACTGCCAAGCAGCAAAAGAAGAAAAAGGAATATGTTTCGAAAGGTCGGTTTATAAATCCTGGTCATTGGCCAATTGCTGTAAATGAGGAATAAAGATAATAAAAAAGAAAAATCACGGTATTCAGGCGCTGAAACTTAACGGCCCACCGGCTCCTAAACCGGACTTACCGGGCTTCGGGTTGAATTGCCCACTAAAATACTTCATTTTTCGTTCGTTTTTCAGGAATTTAAGGTTTTTGAAAATAACATTTCAGTGAGTTGTTTGTTATTCTATATCAATTAATTACTGCACATATTTTCAAAACTGATGTGGTAAATGTGCAGTTGTTACTCAACATCTTTCGGGTATGCTGAATCAGAAGTGTAGCAATTCGTTTCACTTTCGTTTCAGGGTATTTTAGCTTTGTTTTGCGAATTTTTGTTAACTAAAACAATCTGACTATGAAAAAACTATTTGTTGTACTGAATCTTCTTTTGTCGGTATCAATCCTTTTTGCCCAAAACCCTCTCGCCATAAAAGGAACGGTAACCGATACCAGAAATGAAGCAGTGCCCGGGGCCAGTGTACAAATAAAAGGCACTACGCAGGGCACGATTACCGATGGCAACGGGCATTACACCATTCATGCCAGCCCCCAGGAAGTTCTGGTTTTTAGTTTTATCGGGTTCCAGACCCAGGAAATTCCTATAAATAACCAAACGGCCATTAATGTCCAGTTGAAAGAACAAGCTTTTGATGTGGGCGAAGTTGTAGTGGTTGGTTACGGCACCCAAAAGAAAATAGAGGTTACCGGAGCCGTTGCACAAATAAAAGGCGAAGACATTTCGAAGCAGTCGTCGGTAAACCCGATGAGTGCGCTCCAGGGAAAAGTTGCCGGTGTGCAGATCACCAATTCAGGGGCGCCGGGCGCTTCTCCTGAAATCCGTATCCGTGGCGTGGGAACGGTTTACGGAAATGCCAATCCGTTGTATGTGGTCGATGGGGTCTGGTACGACGATATCAGCTTCCTGAACCCTGCCGACATTGAATCGATGAACATCCTGAAAGATGCTTCGAGCGAATCTATTTACGGAATCAGGGCTGCCAACGGGGTTGTGCTGATCACCACAAAAAAAGGTTCCAAAAACTCAGCACCGGTGGTAAATTACAATGCTTATGTTGGCAACCAGGTAGTTACCAACCAGATTAAAATGGCCAACGGGCCTGAGTTTGCAAGCATGATAAACGAACTCGATGCCATTAATGGCGTTGCGCCACGTTATTCGAACCCAACGGGTTACGGGACAACCGACTGGTACCACCAGATCTTGGGAAATGCGCTCACCACCAACCATTCGATCTCCATTGCAGGCGGCGGCGAAAAATCAACCTACAGCCTCTCACTGGGATACCTCAAACAGGACGGGATCGTAAAAACGAATACCTTCGACCGCTACACCGCCCGTTTTCAAAACGATTTGCAGGTATTTGAATTCCTGAAAGTTGGTTATTCGTTAACCGGTTCGGTAAATAATTCGAACGACATCGACGGCGGAATTTTTCACCAGTTGTATTCAGCAGCGCCCATTGTCCCGGTTTATTATGCCGACGGAACATATGGCGACCCGAACGATTTTAGTGTGGGAAATTCAAACAGTTTCAACCCACAAGTAACAGTCGATTATTTTAACCAGCAATCGAGGAACTACCGGTTCTCCGGAAATATTTATGCCGATGTGAATTTGTGCAAACACTTAACTTTTCACACCAGCGCAGGCACCGATTTCGGACAGAACGAAGTAACCAATTACCTTCCACAATACACGGCAACCCTGGCGCAACGGAATTCGACCAGCGTGCTGAACCTGTCGAGGGGCGAAACCCGCAACTGGATCGTTGAAAACACCCTCACTTTCGACAAGCTGTTCGGCGACCACAGTGTAAAAGTTTTGCTCGGCCAATCGGCCCAGTCGTACAAATATTACGGGTTCAACGCCAACTCGCAGGATGTACCCAATGGAAGCACCGGCGATCATTACCTCAACCTGGGAAACCCGGCAAACCGCTATGTCAGCGACAATGGTTCGCTTAATACGGTGGCATCATACTTCGGAAGGGTAAATTATTCCTATAAAAGTAAATATATGCTGACTGCATCGCTCAGGGGCGACGGTTCTTCCAAGTTTTCGGGGAGCAACAAGTGGGGCGTATTTCCATCTGTTGGTGGAGGCTGGGTCATCAGTCAGGAGAATTTCATGAAAGACCAGAAGGTTTTCAATTTGCTGAAACTACGCGGAAGCTGGGGCAAAATCGGGAACATGTCGGTTCCGGCAAACCTTTCGGTACTGACCGTTAACAGTGGTTATGTGTATGTGGGCGGCAACGGTTCTACTGCCGGTGGTTCAAGTATCACCACCATTGTTCCGCCAACAACCTACTGGGAACGCGGCGTGGGTACCGACATCGGGGTGGAAGCCGCTGTTTTGGACAGCCGTTTGTCAGCCGAAATTGATTTTTACAACCGGAAAACTGAAAAGGCCATCTTCGACATCCCGATTTTGGGCTCGCTGGGAACAACCGGCAGCAGCATCATTGGCAACCAGGCCACCTTCCAGAACCAGGGCTTCGAATTCCTGGTGAACTGGAAAGACCATGTCAACAACGACTTTTCGTATTCAATTAGCGCAAACCTGGCCATCAACAACAATAAAGTCCTCGACGTTTCAACCGGGGCAAACCCAATTTATCAGGCTGTTGGCACAACCGGTTCAAACAATTTCAATACCCGGACCGTTGCTGGCGAACCGATTGGCGAATTTTACGGCCTGAAAGTAATAGGCGTATTCCAGTCGGCTACCGACATTGCTGCTTACAAAACTGCTTCAGGAACAGTTATTCAGCCCAATGCAAAACCTGGCGATTTCAAATTTCAGGACGTAAACGGCGACGGTGTGATTGACGACAAAGACCGTATTGTTCTGGGAAACCCAAACCCAAAAATCAGCTACGGTTTCAACACCACCTGGACCTACAAGGCATTCGACCTGACACTCGATTTCCAGGGAGTTGCTGGCGTGGATATTTACAATGCCAACCTGGGCTTGCGCTACGGGACCGAAAACTTCAGCCAGGATTTTTACAACAAGCGCTGGCACGGTGTCGGAACTTCAAACACCTACCCCTCAACAAATATTGGCGGCGGACAGAATTACCGGTCCAATTCATTCTATGTTGAGAACGGAAGTTATTTCCGCGTGAGGAATGCACAACTTGGCTACACTTTCCCGAAACTGATTTCAGAAAAAATAAAATTGAGCAAACTGCGGATTTATGCCAACGCACAAAATGCGCTGAACCTGTTCAGTTACCGTGGATTTAGCCCTGAAATTGGCGGAGGCCCGACCAAAGCCGGCATCGACGTAAACGTCTATCCGTTGTATGCAACCTACACTTTTGGTGTAAATGTTACTTTTTAACCTATAAACTAATCAATTATGAAAATATATATTAAAAAGCTGCTAAGCATAAAAATCGTTGCAATCGCCTCATTGTTTGTATTTGCAGGTTGCAGCAACAGTTTTCTTGACGTACCGCCACAGGGCCAGCAAAAAGCCGAACAATTCTGGGTCAATGAATCGGATGCAACCAAAGCCGTGAATGCCATTTATGCCAATTTACGCAGTTGGCCCAACGTTGCATTTGCCCCTATTGCAGTGGAAAGTTTAGGATCGGACGATGCCGAAAAAGGCAGCGACCCTTCTGATGCCGCATTTATGAACGATTTCGATAATTTCACCGCTACTTCAACCGAAGGGCAGTTGTCTGATTTCTGGAACGGTCAGTACCAGAACATCAACCTCTGCAACCAGGTACTCGACAATGTTCCGGGAATTACCATGGATGCCACCCTTCAGGCACGTTATCTGGCTGAAGCCAAATTTGTGCGGGCCTATTCGTATTTCCGTCTGGTACGCGCCTTTGGCGATGTGCCGCTGCGGTTAACCACACCGAAAGATGCTTCGGGATACAATATTCCACGTACAGCAAAAGCTGAAGTTTGGAAAGCCATTGAACAGGATTTGACCGATGCTGCTTCCGTTTTGCCACAAGCATACAGCGGTGCCGACGTTGGCCGGGCCACAAAAGGGGCAGCCCTTGCACTTCACGCCAAGGTTGCACTTTATCAGGCAAAATGGAGCGATGTGGTTACCTACACCAGCCAAGTGATGGGTATGGGCTATTCGCTGTTCCCGAATTTCGACCAGTTGTTCAGGGTTGCTAACGAAAACTGCAGCGAATCGGTATTCGAAATCCAGTGTGCACTGATTGAAGGAAACCCAGGAGCTTCAAACTCGCAGTATTCTCAGGTCCAAGGCGTTCGTGGTGTGACCGGAGGTGGTTGGGGTTTCAATGTACCAACCCAAGATTTGGTCAACGAATTCGAACCCGGCGACCCGCGCAAAGATGCTACCATCATTTTCAGGGGAACATCAACCGCCGAAGGCGATGCAATTCCGGCTACGGTGACGAACCCGATGTATAACCATAAATCGTATGTGCCTTTTGGCGATTATGTTACAGGCTACAACGAAGGATGCCAGCAAAACGTACGCGTGATCCGCTATGCCGACGTGTTGCTGATGAACGCCGAAGCCAATGCCCAGCTTGGAAATTCAGCTCCGGCCTTAGCTTCGCTCGAACTGGTAAGGGCCAGAGCCCGCGGTGGAGACAATACCATATTGCCTCCGGTAACCACAACCGACAAGACCGCCCTCCTGAATGCCATTTACCACGAAAGAAGGGTTGAACTGGCTATGGAATTCGATCGTTATTTCGATGTTATCCGTCAGGGACGCGCTGCCACCGTTTTCGGCCCGAAAGGTTGGACCGCCAACAAAAATGAAGTTTGGCCGGTTCCGCAAAGCGAGATCGATTTAAGCGTGGGCGTTTTAACCCAAAACCCGGGGTACTGATTTTAAACCTAAATACGATAAAAAATGAAAAAGAAATATGCAATTATATTGTCAGCGGCTTTGTTCTCCGGATTATTTCTGACCTCCTGTTATAAAGAATTCGACCCGGCCAGCTATGCTCCGGCATTCGAAATTAGCGGATACTCTGCTGCGAGACAGATAAAACCCTCAAATTTAGTCGGTTACTGGGCATTTGAGGGAAGTTATATTGATAGTGTTTCGCACACCATGGGAACTGGTGTCGGAACAAGCTTCACAAATGGATTTGAGGGAAAAGCGTTGCAGGGAGCACTGAATGGATATGTTCTCAGTGATCCTTCAACTGCAATTGCTCATCTAAACAGCTTCACTATAAGCGAATGGGTAAATACGCCACCTCCAAGTACCGGAATTATCGGAATATTTAGCCTTGCAAAAACTGATGCTTTTTGGGGAAATATCGAAATATTTTTCGAAAATGGAAGTAATAATACAAATGGGAAAGTTCGGGTGCATGTTTTTGACGGAACAGGAGACAGAACATATAGCGTTGACAATGTCTTAAACCTGTTTAATGCCTGGGTAAATATCACTGTTTCTTACGATGCTCCGAGTTCAACATTTAAATTATATGTTAATGGTTCGTTAGCAAACACCGGAACTGTTTTAAATCTTAATGGCAATCTCAATTTTTCAAGTGTTGGAAAACTCGTTTTTGGTTGTGTACAGTTCCAGACTACTCCGAGCCAGACATCGTCAACCGGGGCACAAGGCTGGGCCAGCTACCTGACCGGCAGCCTCGACGAACTGCGAATTTACAATGCCGCACTCACCCCGGCTGAAGTGAATGCTTTGGTGGTTTTACAGGGAAAAGGAAAGTAATTTAAATCCGAAAAGAGGTTGCTTTTCAGCAACCTCTTTTCATTCATTTTTTACTTTTAAACGGGAAGGAATTTATCAGGATGATCAAAATGCTCAAATATACACTGGTGCTGATGGCAATTTTGAGCTGTCGCGGAAAAGATAATCCTGATCCCGGAACAAATCCGGCCAGCTCTTTCAGTTTTAATTCATTGAAGGTAAACGGGGTATTTTCCGGATTCGATTACCGGGGAATCAATACCGTTCCGATTCTTAAAGTTTCGTTTACCGCGCCGCTTGACCAAAAAACTGTTCCGGAAACCGTTTCACTCACCGATAAAAATTCTTCGCTCGTTCAATTGACCATCGCATACGAGAATCACGACAGCACGCTGGTCATCCGACCATCAGCTCCACTCGGTTTTCTTTCAAACTATTCGCTGGCCGTTTCAACCAGCCTGAAATCAAAATCAGGAGGATCGCTGTTATCACCGGTTACTGTTAATCTGCTGACTGCTATCGATTCGACCAACAAATTCCCGGTCATCAGTACCGATTCACTTTTGACGCTCGTTCAGCGGCAAACCTTCAGCTATTTCTGGGACTTTGGTCACCCGGTTTCAGGAATGGCGCGCGAACGAAATACTTCGGGCGACGTGGTGACCACCGGCGGTTCTGGTTTCGGGATCATGGCCATCCCGGTTGCCATCGAGCGCAAATTTATTTCCAGGGCGGAAGGTCTGGCGCGGGTCCAAACCATTGTTGGTTTTCTGAAAAACAAAGCCAGCCATTTTCACGGGGCATTTTCGCACTGGATGAACGGGATTTCAGGTGCAGTGGTTCCTTTTGGCGTGAACGACAACGGGGCCGACATTGTGGAAACTTCGTACATGATGATGGGCCTGCTTACAGCCCGGCAATATTTTAACGCCGACACCCCGGAAGAATCGCAGTTACGCGACGACATCAACGCGTTGTACCAGGCGATCGACTGGACCTGGTTCCAGAAGAACGGAGAGAACGTGCTTTACTGGAACTGGAGCCCGAACACCGGTTTTGCAGTGAATGTAC
>JBBIHV010000009.1:0-16417 GCA_037446835.1 Sunxiuqinia sp.
GGTATGCGCCACCGATTGAACCAACCGAAAAGGCCAGTATCCAGGCAAAAATGATGACCGGAATACCCGTTGCCAATGCAAAAACGATGGGAAGGTACAGCCCCGAAGCGCTGGCGACCGTTAATGGAACAAGCATTCCAAAGTATAGGACTCCGCTGTACGGACAGAAAGCCAGGGCGAAAATCATGCCCAGCAAAATGGCATCGAAGTATCCCCATTTGGTTTTGGTTTCCATTTTCGAGGTCAATTTACTCACACCCGGAAAATTTATCGTAATCACGTCGAGCATAAACAAGCCGATAAGCATGAGCAATGGACCAATGATTTTTTCACCGTAGCGCTGAAAGAAACCCGAAAATTTAAACTGGTCGGCCCCAAAATAAATGATCAGGGCAATAGCGGTATATGAAATGGCGCGGCCAAGGGTATAAAGCAATCCGTTCAGGAAAACCCGGTTGCGGTTTTCGATGTCTTTGCTAATAAAACCTACCGCCGTGATGTTGGTGGCCAGCGGGCAAGGACTGATGGCCGTCATTAAACCCAGCACCAGGGCCGAAAGCCACGGCATTGTGCTGTTCTCCAGAAGATTGGTCAGAAACTCCATGGATTATAAATCTAAAAGTGGGTCAACCTTTGCTTTTATTATTGATTTGAGTTTTGCCGGATTGGTCATGGCATACAAAAAGCCTTCGTTGGTCAGGTTAATTTTCTGGTCGCCTTTCACGATCAGCAAGGTCTGTCCCGAAATCTTGAGTTTCTCCGCAATCGCCTTGCTGGAGGCGTCGTCGAGGTTAATGGCCTGAAAGCTGACCTGTCCGCCGTAAAGATTTTGAATATCGGCTTTGGTTTCGGATTCAACCGTCCGGCAAGTCTCGCAACGGGCTGTGAAATGGAAATAATAAACTTCAACTCCTGAAGGTTTTGTTCCCGATTGTGCATTTACCGAAAAAATTCCGGAGATAAACAGCACGAGGATAAATAAAAATTTCTTCATGATCTTGGTTTTTGTCTAATGTCAAAAGCTTTAAATCTATTTTGCCTGAAGGGCATTTATGAGCATTTTACTGATTTCAACAACTGATGGAACTTGACCTTTGACGAGAACTTTTCCGTCAACGACCAATGCTGGTGTGGTCATCACGCCCAATTTCATAATTTCCAGAAAGTCTTCCACCTTGGTCACAGTGGCGTCAATTCCTGAGTCAGATACGGCCTGAAGGGTTGCCTTTTCGAGTGATTTGCACCTGGCGCAACCGGTTCCCAATACTTTTATTTCCATGATTTATCTTTGTTTTTATTCGTAGTTCGTGAAACAACGAACACTGATCGTAAATTTTTTTACATTTTCAGAATCCGTTTAAAACCTGCCTGAGCTTCAGCCCAGTTTTCCTTGTTTAGGCAGTATTTAATGCGGGGTGCTTCAATCTCGCCCTGAATCAGACCGGCATCTTTCAGCTCTTTCAAGTGTTGCGAAAGCGTTGATTTTACTATTGGCAAATCTTCCGTGAGGTCGCCACTGTAACAACACGATTGCTTCGACAACAAATCCAGAATGTAAATCCTGATCGGGTGTCCCATGGCCTTGGCATAACGCGCCAGCTTCTTTTGTTCTTCGGAGATGATGTTCTTTTGAGTCATCGCTGTTCGGTAAATTACGAACAAAGGAAAACCATTTTTTTGAATCTTCCAACCAAATTCTGAAGAAAGATTTTTTACCTGATTTTCACGGAAAAGAATTCATTATTTTTGGAAACTTAACTTAACAAAACCAAACAATGACTTCCAATAAAACAGGTTCACGGCGCAATTTTCTAAAAAAGGCAGGTGGTGCAGCCATCGGAATTGCAGGTATTTCGGCACTTTCAGCTAGTTTGCCTACTGAAACCCCGGAAAATAAAGACTCCAGAAAACTTTTTACCCGTGAAATTTCAGGAACCAAAGACCGGATCGAGCGCGTGAAAATTGCTACGCTGGGAATGCAGCGGTACGATTGGGAACAGGGCACAGTTGCCCAGGCTTTCCTGGAGATGGGTGAGCTGGACCTGGTCGTGGCTTTTGCCCGTGGCGCCATCATGCGTCAGGAAAAAGGGCGTTTTTCGATCATGAAAGGAAACGGGCCAATTTCAGACTGCTCAAGTGTTGGCGAGGCCGTTCTTTTTGCCGGAAAATTAACCGGCGATCCGATATTCCAGAAGGGCGCCGACGAAATGCTGAATGTGATCAAAACCACCAACCATAAAACTTCTGATGGTATCATTTTTCACACACAGGAACCCCAGAAAGGTCTTTGGTCGGATTTTAATTACATGTTGCCACCGTTTTTAGCTGCGGCAGGCGAATTTCAGGAAGCCATGAAGCAAATTGAAGGTTACCGGAAATACCTGTACAACGAGCACGATAAATTGTACTCGCACATGTGGGACGATGAGCAGAAACGGTTGAACCGCGCCGATTACTGGGGCGTTGGCAATGGCTGGTCGGCTGCCGGAATGACCCGTGTGATTAAAATGCTGCCCGATTCGATGCTGGCCGAAAAGAAAAAACTGATTGGTTATGTTCGTGATTTATTGGATGGTTGCCTGAAATACCTCAGGCCCGACGGAACTTTTCATGATGTGGTAAACAAGCACGAAACCTTTGTCGAAGTCAATTTAAGCCAGATGCTTTGTTATTCGATTTTCAGAGGTGTTGCTGCCGGATATTTGGATTCGTCGTACCTGAAACCCACCGAAATTATGCGGAAGGCATCGAACGACCGCATTGACAAGCTCGGATATGTTCACGATGTTTGTGGTGTTCCCAGTTTCGATCGTCCGTATTTTGCGCCGGAAGGTCAGGCGTTTTATCTTCTGATGGAAACCGCTGCTGCCGATTTGGCGAAGGGGAAGAGATAGGTATTTTTTTATCAATTCTGGAGGGCTTCAAGTTAAAAGTTCTTTTTGCCCTGAAAGGGCTCTATCAATAACATAGGGCGTCGCCCTATGGATATGAAATATGAGAAGAAACAAGCCCTGAAAGGGCGTAATCAAATCCACCACTATGGCACAATCCTTATCAAAAGTCTATGTTCACATCACGTTCAGTACAAAAGACCGCCAACATTTGATTGACGAAAATATTCGGGAATCTCTTTTTAGCTATCTGGGAGGAGTTTGCAAAGGTCTCGAATGCAATCCGGTCCGAGTGGGTGGGTATTCCAATCATGTACATATTTTGTGTCTTTTGTCCAAAAAAATTGCACAAATGGATTTGCTGGAGGAGATTAAAAAGCAATCCTCGAAATGGATGAAAACTCAGGGAAATGAATATTCAAGCTTTTATTGGCAGGATGGATATGGAATTTTCTCGGTAAATCCAACCCAGGTAAATGTTGTGGTTGAGTATATCAAAAATCAGGAAGAGCATCATAAAACAATTTCTTTTCAGGATGAATTGCGGGCATTTCTGAATAAATATAAGATAGATTACGATGAGCGATATATCTGGACATAGGCTGGCGCCCTTTCAGGGCTTCTAACTGCAATGAATCTGATTCCACAGGGCGTTGCCCCGTGCTGTTGCTGTTGCCCTTTCAGGGCAGAAACTGTTAACGGCGACTGGCAACCGCGATTTTTTGGATATTCAGGTTTAACAGGGCGTTGCCCCGTGCTGTTGCTGTTGCCCTTTCAGGGCAGAAACTGTTAACCGCGACTGGCATCTGCGATTTTTCTTACACAATCCCTCTTTGTTTCTTGATGATTTCCCATGCTTCGTTCACTTTCTGGAACTTTTCATTGGCTGCTTTCTGAATGTCTTCGCCCAGGTAGTGCACTTTATCCGGATGATATTTCAGGGCCATTTGCCGATATGCTTTTTTCAGTTCTTCGTCCGAAGCGGTTGGTTCAGCTTCCAGAATTTTATATGCGGCATCGGTATCGGCCACAAACATCGATTCGATGGATTGGTAATCTTTTTCGCCGATGCTCATTTGTTGGGCGATGTGGGCAATCAGTTGATGTTCCGATTCGTGCACGAGCCCGTCGGCAGCGGCAATTCCGAAGAGGAAATGTAAAAGCTGAAGGCGCGATGAATAGTCCATGTTTTTTGCAATCTGATGGCAAACATCGGTGACCGGGATATTTTGCTTAAGCAGGTCGCGCAATATTTTGATGGCTTCGCCCGCAGCTGCCGTTCCGAACGAACGGACAAAAAATTGCTTGGTATAGTCGAGTTCCGACTTTAAAATCTTGCCATCGGCTTTCATGACAGCGGCTACCAAAACCAGCAGGCTCATCACATATCCGCCCTGGGTAGTTGGCTGACCCGGCTGATATTCCTGCCGCCCCTGGATAACTTGCGTGCTGTCGAACATCGATCCGACCACGAATCCTACAATTCCACCAATTGGCCCAAAGAAAGCCCATCCGAGGCCACCGGTAATCCATTTTGCAAATTTTGCCATTATGTTCTTATTTTTTTGTCAATTTCCAATATTTGCGGAATAATCAGGTCGTTTTCGTTGTTACTGATTACAAAATCAGCCAGTTCCATTCTTTGCCTGTCGTTCCACTGGTTCCTGATCCGCTGCTGCACCAGTTCATTTGTGGCCTTGTCGCGTAGCATCACCCGTTTTATCCGCTCTTCTTCATTGGCAACAATGGCAATGGTTTTGTCCATCATTTTATAAAAACCGCTTTCGAACAGGATGGCCGCTTCATGAATGATGTAAGGTGAATTCTGTTTATTGTACCATTCGGCAAACGAATTCCGGACCGCAGGATGAACGATTTGGTTGAGCTGTTCGAGCAAAGATGGGTTGTTGAACACGATTCCGGCCAGATATTTTCGGTCGATGGTGTAACTGGGCAGATAAACAGATGATCCGAATAGTTTTTTGAGTTGTACCTGAAGAACGGGATTGGTATCCATGAGTTCTTTGGCAACTATGTCGGCTTCAAAAACCGGAATTCCCAGGGCTGAAAAAACCTTGCAAACGGTGCTTTTGCCACTTCCTATCCCTCCGGTGATCCCAACTTTAATCATGCGTTTAATTTTCAATCAGGTATTCCAGCTCTTCCGGGGTAATTTTCAGGTCATAAATGTAGGCCGGGGTCGATTTTGCGGTTATTTTTAACTGCTGTTTCCCTTTCAGGATGTCGGCATAATTCACCGTCAGTTTAAAATCTTCAGGATTTATGCCGGAAAAACGGCTCAACCCCACCAGAAAAGTAACTTTTACACGTGCCGGAAATAGTTTAATGTTCACATCTTCAGGCTTATTGATCAGGTTGACCTGTACCAGCTTTTGAGCTTCGGTGTATTCTTCAACCGGGATTTTGACCTGTACGGTTTTTGTGTCGAAATACAGGTTCTTAACCGGCACGATATTCATTTTTTCGAGAATGGGCCCATCGACGGCATTCATGCGTATTGTTTCTGTTTTTAAATTCTGGACTGAATCGAGGAGTACCTGCGGGCCGTTTACCAGCACCGAATCGGGGTCGGTGCTGATATCACCTGAAATTTTAAATTGTTTCTTCAGGTCAATTTTTACCTGTGGTTTAACTTTTATCCGTTTTTGGCCCATGGCATCGAACCTAAAAAACAGGGTGTCGGGGCTCATGCTCATGATTTCGAGGTCGTTCGATAATTTATAGGATAGCTGATTCAGGAACAGCCGTGTTGGAAAGGCATACCGACTTTTGTGGTCTTCCTTCATCCGGTTGTTGGTCATTTCGTTTACGTTGAATTCGAGCGGCATAAACAGGAAGCTCATTTTCTGGCGAAGTATGGTAAACCCGTGGGCGCGGATGGTCAGGTCGAATTTTTCGGGTTGTTTGTTGGCGAGGGTCTTGTTGTCGGGCAGGTTCGTGTAATGAACGGGGGCAATAATATCGACTGTGTAGCTTTTGCTTAGGGCGTTCAGGAACCAAAAACCTGTGGCAATGGCCACACAAACGAGGTAGGCCACAACGCGCTTGTCGTTGTGGAAATAGACCTTTTTCAGGTACTTAACAATCCTATGCAACCAGTTTGACTTCACGGCCTCAAATATAAAAAAAAGGCCGACATGTTGCCGGCCCTTAACTATTTCAGTTGCATTCGTTATTTCTGAGTCTGAACGTCTGACATGTCTTTCACAAGGGCTGATTTATCGACCCTTATTTTCACATTGTCGTCAACCTGAAGAAGCACGTAATTGTCTTTCAGCTCAAGGATTTTTCCATAGATACCGCCAGTAGTGACCACTTTATCGCCTTTTGCAAGGCTGTTGCGGAAAGCGGCAACTTCTTTTTGTTTTTTCATCTGTGGCCTGATCATAAAAAAGTAAAACACGACGACGACCAGGATCAGGGGAAGAAATGTCATCAGTGGGTTTGGCTGGGCACCTCCTGATGCCGGTTGTGCCATTAATAAATAGTTCATGTGAAATTGTTTTAAGTTTAACTGTATATTTTAATTACTTCGTTCGTTACGTTTGCTCTTATAAAGATCTGTTTTTTCGACTGATCGGCATTCGAAAACAAGGTGATGGTTTTCAATTCCTTCCCGACTTCGCCAGCCGAATTGTAAATCACCTCAATTTGCCCTTCTTTTCCCGGCCCAATGTTTTTCTCCGGAATATTGACTTCCGTACAGCCACAGCCTGAATCAACATGGGTTATGGTCAGCGTTTTTGTTCCTGAATTCTTGAAAACAAAGGTGAACGAAACCACTTCTCCGGCTTTAAGCGAGCCAAAATTATGGATTTCTTCTGAAAAGGCAAACTTAGCGGCACCTGATCCGTCTGATTTATTGTCGGGTAGCGCCTTTTTTGTTCCTGAATTGCACGAACCAACCATCAGCGTGAACAAGACCATGCCGAACCAAATCAGTTTTCCTTTTCCACTTTTCCTTTTTTCCATTTCTTTTTTCATCATTCTTCTTCGTCTTCTCCGATCAAGCCACGACCGGCTTTGATGATTTTATTTGCTTTTTTCAGATCTCTCAATGCTTTGTCGAGTATGCCGTTGATGAAATTCCGGCTTTTCTCGGTGCTGTAATATTTCGAAAGTTCGATGTATTCGTTCATCGTTACTTTGGTTGGTATCGACGGGAAATACAGGAATTCGGTCAGGGCCAGTTCAAGGATGAGGTTGTCGATAAAGGCAATTCGTTCAATGTCCCAGTTCACGGTGTGCTGTTTGATCAGGGTCATGTTTTCAGTATGGTTCAGCACCACTTTCCGGTAGAGGTCCTTGGCAAACTGGCGGTCTTCGTCGTCTTTAAACATGGGAAGCAGGGCCTGATGATCGTCGCTGAATTCCTTGAATTTCTTGAAGGTTTTCAGGATCATGCTCACCACAAAATCGAGGTCGTCGTTCCAGTAAATGCTTTGTTCTTCGAGCAGCGAATCTATATCGTCGTTCCCGAGGATCAGGAATTTGAAAATGTCCTCAACCAGTTTCCGGTCGTCGGAATAGCCGCTTTGGGCTGTGGCCATGTATTCGTGGTAGAAATCCTGGTCGATGAGCGAAAGGTATAATTTCCGGATCAGTTCGCCTTCGTTGTTCCAGGTTAATTTTGACGATTCGAGATATTTGTTGAGTGAGATGTTGCTTTTTAACTGATTGATCAACCGGTTGTTTACAAACCGGGTGTTGGGGGCCAGCTCGGCGCTTGTGGGCCGGTGTTTTTTGAGGCCCAGGTCAATGCGGTCCTCAGCAAATTTTTCAATTTCAACCACAAGGGACATCAGGTAGTGGTATAGATCGAAGGTTTTCTGCAAACTGAAAAAAAGTTCCTTTTCAGTATTGTTGATGGATGTTTCAGGTGATGTAAAGAACGCGTAAAGGATTTGCAATACCTTGATTCGAATTATTCTTCTGCTAATCATTGTCTTAGAACCAGTTTAAATATGGTGGCAAAGTTAGGAAATTTTCTCGTATCCACTGATCGGGAGGATGAATTATTGGATTCTCTTAACCACAGAGACACATTCGGAAAAAGGAAAAAGAAAGCACGAATAACTATTTCCTCAATCAATGGATTTGTTCCGTATCTTCTGGCGTTATTTCTTCATTATATTCTTCGTCGGGTGTTTCATCCTCTTCATCCTCGGGTTCATTTTCCCAGCTTGTTGCCGGACGGGCTGGTCCCTGGTGCCGGTAATAAACGGAAAGCAATAATCCACTGGCCGAGCCCCATAAATGACTTTCCCACGAGATTTCGGGCTTGATCGGGAAAATTCCCCAGAACATGCTTCCGTAGAGAAAAACCACAATGATGCCGACCGTGAGCAGGTTGGCATCTTTCCGGAAAACACCGCTGAAAAACAGGAAAGAGGCCAGTCCGTAAACAATCCCACTGGCACCGATGTGCCACGATTCGCGCCCTCCGAGCCACACACAAATTCCGGAGAGGATGTAAATCAGAAAAAATATGCGGTAGGCCAGTCTCCGGTAAAAGTACAGCAGGGTAAACGACAGGACCAGGAATGGTACCGAGTTGGAAATCAGGTGGTCGTAGTTGGCGTGCACGAACGGCGAAAACAGAATGCCCGGCAGGCCTTCGATTTGCAATGGAAGTATGCCGAATCTGGTCAGGTCGAGGTGCAAAACATCGGATACGATTTTTACCAGCCAAAACAAGCCAACGACCAAAACCGGAAATAAAAGACTGTACTTGAAAATCTTTTTCTCCGTATCCTTGTCAACGGGTGCATGTTTTCGCGGGTAATAATCATACAAAGGCATCTATACCAGTGATTTAATCAGGGCTGAAAAATTCATGACATCCGCTTCGGTGGTGTCGAAGGAGGTCATCCAGCGAACTTCGGAGCGGTGCTCGTCCCACATGTAAAAGAAATATTTTTCCTGAAGCTGGGGGATAATTTCAGGAGGAACGATGGCAAATACGCCATTGGCTTCAACTTCCTGCGTGAGTTGGATGGCTGGGATTTTCAGGACTTCCTGTTCCAAAAGTTTCGCCATCCGGTTCGAGTGTGCTGCATTCCTTTTCCAGAGCTCATTGTTGAAATAAGCCAGGAATTGCGCGCTCACAAACCGCATCTTCGAGTACAGTTGCATACTTTGTTTGCGGATGTATTTGGTGTTTTTCGTCAGTTCCGGATTAAAAAACAGGACGGCTTCGCCCAGCATCATGCCGTTTTTCGTTCCGCCAAACGACAACACGTCAATTCCGGCATCGACCGTGAAAGTGCGAAACGGAAGATCGAGCGCCACGGCTGCATTGGCCAGCCTTGCCCCGTCCATGTGGACGAACAGCCCGTATTGGTGTGCCAGTGTGGTAATCGCTTTTATTTCGTTAACCGAATAAACGGTGCCCAGTTCGGTAACCTGCGAGATGGAAATGACTTTGGGCTGTGAATGGTGCTCAAAATCAAATCCATGCAGGTATTTGGCAATCCCGTCCGGAGTTATTTTGCCTTTACTGGTTACCACCGGAAGTAATTTGCAGCCGGTGAATTTTTCGGGGGCACCGCATTCGTCGGTCTGGATGTGAGCGGTGTCGGCACAAATCACCGAATTGAACGAGTGGGTGAGTGTTGAAAGGCCCAGCACATTGGCGCCTGTTCCGTTAAATACAAAATAAATTTCGGTTTGTTCGCCAAACTCTTGTTTGAACCGGCTGATGGCTTTTTCAGTCAGCTCGTCGCCGCCGTATCCAACCGCATGTCCTTCGTTGGCAGCCGCCAAAGCACTCAAAATTTCAGGATGTATTCCCGAATTATTGTCGCTTGCAAAACCTCGTTTCATAGATGATTTGTTGTAATTTTACCAGAGCGTAAATGAACTGAAAAAAATCAAACCAAACAAAATGGATCGATCATTAAAATTGAGCGAAAAGCTTTTTTGTCTGGCCGTGAGTCCGAAAAAAGGCGGAATAATTCTGGGCGCTTCCTCGGCTCTGGGCATGACCCTTACTGGTTCGGTCTTTGTTGAACTGATGAAAAAGGAACTCATTTCAATCGAAAAAGGTGTTGTCGAATTGATTAACCCGGCCCCTCAAAACGATGAGGTTCAAGAGTTTTTCCTGAAAAAGATGAGGCTTCACGAAAAAGCCCGTAAAACGCGAACCTGGATTTTGTACTTCAGCGCCCGCAAAGGGAAAATACAGAAGCTGATCATTCGGGAACTGGTTCATAAAAACGTGCTCCGGACCGAAGAAAAACGATTCCTCTTTATTCCGTACGAAAAGGTTTTTCTGATGGATCGTGAGCTGGTTGAAAACATCCGGAAAGAAGTTGAAAATGCGGCGATGGGTAAGGATGATCGAACGGAAGAATCACTGATCCTGGCCGTTATGGTTGTCAAAACCAATTTGCTGTCGCGCGTTTTTCCTGAAAGGGCGAGGCAAAAGGAAGCTGCCAGCAACCTGAAAAATTTACCGGAAACGGATATTTCGAAAGCTGTGCAGGATGCCATTAAAATGGCCCAGGCAGCGGTTTTTGCGGCGATTTCCTGATTTCAGGTAAAAGCGATAAAGAAAGCGGATATTTGGGAATTTGAAGGTTTGAAAATGAACCTGTGGCAACCAAAACAAGGCGCACCAGTTAAAGTAAATTGAAACTTGATTGTTTTATGCGCCGCAACATAAACGCTTGACTTTGCGATTTTAATAAAACACGATCAACATGGAAAGCATCAACATTTTTTGGTTCCGGCGCGATTTACGGACCGACGATAATCACGGCTTGTTTCAGGCGCTGAATGCCGGTTTGCCCGTTGTACCGGTTTTTATTTTCGATCCGGCTATACTGGCCCAGTTCCCCAATCCGGACGATGCGCATCTGACTTTCATCCACCGTTGCCTGAAAGATCTGGATCTCGAATTCCGGAAACACAACAGCAGCCTGCAGGTTTACTTTTCGTCGCCCGAAGTGGTTTTTGGCCGGCTGGCTGCCAAATATTCCATTCATACGGTGTTCACCAACGCCGATTACGAACCCACGGCCCGGGCGCGCGATCAAAAGGTAGAAAATGTCCTTCAGAAGAAAGGAATTGAATTTCTCAGCTTCAAGGATCAGGTTATCTTTCATCAGGATGAAGTCGTGAAAACCGATGGAAAACCCTACACCGTTTTTACGCCGTTCAGTAAAAAATGGAAGGAAACACTGGTGGCACAGCCGGTTCAGTTTTTTGAAAGCGAGCGGCTGTTGTTCATGCTGAAACACCTTTCGTCTGATTATTTTCCTGAACTGGACGAAATCGGCTACCGGGTTCAGAACATTAGTTTCCCTGAAAAGTTATTTGATCTGGTGTTGATCGAAAAATATGGCCAGACACGCGACTTTCCGGCTGAGGACGGAACCAGTCGCCTGGGAATTCACCTTCGTTTTGGTACCATTTCCATTCGGAAGCTGGTGCAATTTGCCCAAATCCATTCGGCTGTTTTTCTGAATGAATTGATCTGGCGCGAGTTTTATTCATCAATTTTATGGCATTTTCCACAGGTCGTTTCAAAATCGTTCAAGCCAGCTTATGAATCAATTCCGTGGCGGACCGACGAACCGGAATTCGAACGCTGGTGCACCGGGCAAACCGGCTATCCGCTGGTTGATGCCGGGATGCGCGAACTGAACCAAACCGGCTACATGCACAACCGGGCTCGCATGGTAGTCGCCAGTTTCCTGACCAAACACATGCTGATTGACTGGCGTTGGGGCGAAGCGTATTTTGCATCGAAACTGCTCGATTTCGAACTGGCCTCCAACAATGGCGGCTGGCAGTGGGCGAGTGGTTCGGGTTGCGATGCCGCACCGTATTTCCGGGTTTTTAGTCCTGAAATCCAAAAGAGAAAGTTCGACCCGCAACTTAAATACATCCGGAAGTGGGTTCCTGAATTCGAAACTTCAGCCTATCCAAAACCCGTGATTGACCATGCTTTTGCCCGGAACCGGGCGATTGAAACTTACCGGAAAGCACTGAAATAATGCTTCTTATGTCCGTTACATGAATGTAACGGCAAAGGATCGTTCTTGAAATGTAATTCGTTTCAATTCAATGTAATTTCCTTTGCCGTCGGGCTTTAGCCGATAGATATTGATAACTCCTGCCGCCAAAATTTTTCTTTATAAAATCTTTATACTTTCCCTTCCAATATTAATAATATCCTTATGAAAGGATGACTTCTTTTGCTGCGTCAATTGCGCGCTGAAATAAACCTGGAAATTCAACTTTAATGCGGCATAAACGTAATTGATTAAAATTGCTTCCCCCAATAGGCGTTCATCAGGTTTTTTTATAAAAAATTAGCTTGGAAACAGGTAGGTTATTGAAAACACGAATATTTTCTCAATTGATTTAAGGTATGACTGATGCAGCAGAAAGCTTTCCGATTATTGGAAAATTAAAGAACATTTTTATTGGCAGGGCAAAGACTTTACAGGATAAATCCATATTTCATAAACTTTCGCTGGTAGCCTTTTTCGCCTGGATAGGCCTTGGCGCCGACGGTATTTCATCGTCGTGTTACGGGCCTGAAGAAGCCTTCCGAAACCTTCAGGGACATTCAATGCTGGCTATTTTTGTGGCGATGGGAACGGTGTTTACCATTTTTATCATTAGTTCGAGTTACAGCCAAATCATTAAACTTTTTCCACAAGGAGGTGGAGGTTACCTGGTTGGAAGTAAACTTATATCGCCAACCGTTGGCATGATCTCGGGTTGCGCCCTAATCATTGATTACGTGCTAACCATCACGATTTCAGTGTCGAGTGGCTCCGATGCCCTTTTCAGTTTCTTTCCCGAATCGATGCAGGTTTATAAACTGGGCGTTGCCATTGCGGGTGTTTGCCTGCTTATTTTATTGAACCTGCGCGGGGTGAAGGAATCGGTCGTTTCGCTCACGCCCATCTTTGTGGTGTTTATCGTCTCGCATGTATTTATAATTGTTTATGCCATCGCATTAAAAGCCAATAACTTTCAGGTAGTATCGCACGAAACGACCAACCAGTTGCATTCATCCATTTCGGAGTTGGGACTTTTGGGTACGTTGTTTATTATCCTGAAAGCTTACAGCATGGGAGCCGGTACGTTTACCGGAATTGAAGCCGTTAGTAACGGGATGCCTATTCTTCGCCAGCCAAGGGTTAAAACAGCCAGAAAAACCATGACGCTGATGGCCGTTTCACTGTCGTTTATCGTGATGGGGCTGATGGTTGCCTACGCGCTGTACAGCGTTCAGATTAGTTCGCACAAAACCCTCAATGCTGTTTTGTTCGATAACGTTACGGCCAACTGGGGGCATTTCTGGTCAAAAAGTTTTATCCTGACTACGCTAATTTCTGAAGCAGCTTTGTTGTTCGTGGCTGCGCAAACCGGTTTTATCGATGGCCCGAGAATTATGGCCAACATGGCCATCGACCGTTGGTTTCCGAAGAAATATGCTTCGCTTAGCGACCGGTTGGTTTCCATGAACGGGGTACTGCTTATGGGTATTTCGGCCATCATCCTGATGGCCATTTCGAGAGGGTCCGTGGCATTTTTGGTCGTGCTTTACAGTATCAACGTATTCATCACTTTTTCTATTTCACAACTCGGAATGGTGAAACACTGGTGGACTGAACGCAGCAAACTCAATCATTGGAGAAGAAAACTAATGATTAATGGAATCGGTTTTGTTTTAACTTCATTTATTCTCATCTCGGTAACCATCATCAAATTCGAAGAAGGTGGTTGGATAACCTTGCTGATAACCGGTATGTTCATTGCTTTGGCAATCAGAATCAAGCGGCATTATTACAAAACAACGGTGAGTTTTAAGAAAATCAGGTTGAAAGCCATCTCAGACATTCACGAGGAACTTGAAAAATTACCATTGTATGACCAACATAAAGAACCAGAATCAGTAAAATTCAACCCCGAAGCAAAAACAGCTATTATTTTGGTTAAGGGTTATGGCGGCACCGGGCTTCATACATTTTTAAGGATCAACCAAAGTTTTAAGGGAATTTACCAGAACTATATTTTTGTACGGGTAGGCATTGTAAACACTAAGATTTACAAAGGTTCAGAGGAACTTGAACATTTCAAAACTTCGGTAAAAGAAGACGGAAAAAAATATGTGAAGATTGCCAATCAGTTCGGGTTCTATGGCAAAAGTATCTGGACGATCGGGACCGATCCCGTGGACGAAGTTTATAAGATCGTAAAAAGGCTCATGCCTTTGCTTCCCAATCCAACATTTTTTGGTGGCCAATTGGTGTTTTCGAAAACTTTTTACATGTCGCAATTGCTTCATAACCACACTATTTTCTCCATCCAGAAACGATTTTTTAAATTTGGGATACCGATTGTAATCTTCCCAATTAAGATCGAGTAAAGAATTTTCTCGTTTCAAGCACTATGGTAAATGATCCGATGAACCAATTTCGTCGGATCATTTGTTTTTTCAGGATTATGCTCTTTCTCCGGATCAAATGATACTGTTGTTGGGAAAAGTATTTGAAAGGTTTCATTTAAAACAAAACATTGATTGGTTGAGCGAATCAAAGCTACTGTCCTCAAACCGGACTGGCTGTTACTTTTTCCAGCTGAAGGGAAAAAGTAACCAAAAAGAGCCGCCGATGAAGGATAAAAAGCTAAAACCAGAATATTTTCGGCTAAAAATTTCCAAACTCCTCCCGCTGGTAGTCAAACAGGGAAATTTTCTTAACGCTCACTCCTTCTGTTTTTTTAAAGCTTTTTCTCCTTAGGCGGATCAACACCTGCTCAACCAGCATGAATGAATCAGTTGAAATACAAAGCAAATAATAAGGGTAATATGCTGATCGAAGCGAGTGCGAGGGCCGTCAAAACTCCCGGCGGAAGGTTCGTTTTGACACGGTTTTTGCTTCCTTTTCATCGTTTGGAAAAGGAAGAGCCCGCCCGGCTTGTGGACAAAAACAGACTAAAGAATTGGTTGACTTTAAATTTACTCCTCAACAATATGAAGTGATCCCTTTTCCCCTTATAAAATATTTATACCTGTTTCCCAAATCTTTATAAAACCCTTACATAATAATGACCATATTTGAATTGTTCAAAAATGTAACGATATGAAGACACTGAATTTTATTTTAGGGATGGTTCCATCGGCAATGGAAAACGGTCAGAAGACCGTTGAGATGAACAGCTTTACATGGTATGCACTTGGCGCATTGATCGCCCTGTTATTGCTTGGATACCTTATTTACGCGCTTATTAAACCTGAAAAATTTTAAACCTGAACAATATGACAACACTAGATTATTTTCAGATAATACTGTTTCTGGCCTTATTAATTGGCCTGACACCGATTTTAGGCAAATTCATGTACAAGGTTTTTGCAGGCGAGAAACACATCATGCAACCCGTGTTTGGCTGGCTCGAAAAACTGATCTATAAGTTTATCAAGGTAAATCCTGATGAAGAAACAAACTGGAAGTCATATACAATCGGGTTGCTCCTGTTTAATTTTGTAGGATTTGTCTTTGTATTTCTGATTCAACTTTTTCAGGCACAATTGCCTTTAAATCCGGCAAATCTACCCAATGTTTCGTGGCATTCGGCCTTCAATACAGCGGTTAGTTTTATGACCAACACCAACTGGCAGGGATACGCCGGTGAAACGACGCTTAGTTATTTTGTGCAGATGATTGGGCTTGCAGTTCAGAACTTCGTAAGCGCTGCAACGGGAATCGCTGTAATTATTGCTGTATTAAGAGGAGTTTCCCGTAAAAATACAGATAAGCTTGGTAATTTCTGGTCCGACCTTACCCGCTCAACCTTGTATATCCTTTTGCCACTTTCCATTCTGTTTGCCGTTGTTTTGGTTGGTCAGGGAGTGGTTCAGAATTTCAATTCGTACCAAACAGTTCATACCTTGCAGGGAGCCGATCAGATAATTCCGATGGGGCCCGCAGCCTCCCAAATTGCTATCAAACAACTCGGTACAAACGGAGGCGGATTTTTTAATGCCAACAGCGCTCACCCTTTCGAAAACCCAACCCCTTTCAGCAATTTCCTGGAAATGCTGGCCATCCTGCTTATTCCGGCAGCGCTCACTTACACCTACGGTAAAATGGTCGGTTCTGTCCGCCAGGGCTGGACAATTTTCATCGTGATGCTGGCTCTTTTACTGGTTGGGTTAGGCATTTCGCTATACGGCGAATATTCTGCCAATCCCGTACTTGGTCACATCGGTTCGATGGAAGGCAAAGAAACCCGGTTCGGAATTACCAACAGCGTATTGTGGTCAACGTCAACATCGGCAGCCTCTAACGGATCGGTTAACGCCATGCACGACAGTCTTTCGCCGCTGGCTGGTATGGTCGCCATGATCAACATCATGCTGGGCGAGGTGATTTTCGGCGGCGTGGGAGCAGGATTATACGGCATGTTCGTATTTATTATCCTGACTGTATTTATCGCCGGACTGATGGTTGGCCGGACACCCGAATATTTGGGAAAGAAAG
>JBBIHV010000009.1:16517-46274 GCA_037446835.1 Sunxiuqinia sp.
GTATTTATCGCCGGACTGATGGTTGGCCGGACACCCGAATATTTGGGAAAGAAAGTTGGCGCTTTCGAGGTGCAAATGGCCATCATTGCCAACCTGGCTACAAGTTTTGTGATATTGATTTTTTCGGCTTGGGCGGCGGTTAGCAGTTATGGTTTATCGAGCCTTAACAATGCCGGGCCGCATGGCTTTTCCGAAATACTGTATGCCTTTTCGTCGGCTGCCGGAAACAATGGAAGCGCTTTTGCAGGACTCAATGCCAATACACTTTTTTACAATCTAACACTTGGGATCGGAATGCTGATTGGCCGTTTCGGGGTAATCATCCCGGTTTTGGCCATTGCCGGAAGTTTGGCAGGTAAGAATATTACCCCTGATTCGGCTGGTACATTTCGCACCGATACCTGGCTTTTCGCCGGCCTTCTGATTGCAATAATACTGATTGTAGGCGGACTGACTTATTTCCCGGCTTTGTCATTAGGGCCCATTATTGAGCATTTGCTAATGAATAGTGGAATAACCTTTTAATTTCTGAACAAAATGAGTACACGACAAATCAATAGCCTTTTCAACAAAAAGATAGTGTTACAGGCAACAAAAGATAGTTTTATCAAATTAAACCCGGTTATTCTGATTAAAAATCCGGTCATTTTCATGGTCGGCATCGGATCGGTTCTTACCACAGTCACCGTTTTCAGTGGACTATTTTCGGGCAATTTTTCAGGATTCAATTTAAATATTGCAATCTGGTTATGGTTTACGGTGCTGTTTGCCAATTTTTCGGAAGCCATTGCCGAAGGAAGAGGCAAAGCGCAGGCCGAAAGCTTACGGAAAAACCGCACCCAAACCCGTGCCCGCAGGTTGGTTGGCGATCACGAAGAAACAGTTGCTGCACCTGAATTGCGAAAAGGCGATGTAGTGATTTGCGATGCAGGCGATGTAATTCCTTCGGATGGAGAAGTGGTTGAAGGCATTGCCAGTGTTGACGAATCGGCCATAACCGGCGAATCGGCCCCGGTTATCCGCGAAAGTGGTGGCGACCGGTCGGCGGTTACCGGAGGCACCAAAGTGATTAGCGACCGGATACTGGTTCGGATCACTTCGGAGCCAGGCGACACATTTATTGACCGCATGATCTCGCTGGTCGAAGGGGCCAAACGTCAGAAAACACCCAACGAAATTGCATTGTCAATACTGCTTGCCGGTTTGTCGATTATCTTTTTGCTGGCAGTGGTAACGCTCCCTGCTTTCTTCGGATATAGTTTGTCGGCTTCAGGATTACCGATGTCGCAAAACCTGACTATCCCGGTACTGATTGCTTTGCTGGTTTGCCTGATCCCGACCACGATTGGAGGGTTGCTGAGCGCCATTGGCATCAGTGGGATGGACCGGCTTTTGCAACGAAACATTATTGCAACCAGTGGAAAGGCCATCGAGGCTGCCGGTGATGTCGATGTGCTTTTGCTCGATAAAACCGGAACCATCACCTTGGGAAACCGGATGGCTACTAACTTGTTCCCTGCTGATGGTGTCAGCGAGGTCGTTCTGGCCCATGCGGCACAACTTTCTTCGCTGTCAGACGAGACACCGGAAGGGCGGTCGATTGTAATTCTGGCCAAAGAAAAATTTGATTTCCGTGGACGGGAGATTCATCAGAAAAATGCAGTTTTTATTCCGTTTACTGCTCAATCAAAAATGAGCGGAGTTGATTTGACTGATGAAAAAGGCCAAGTTCATCAAATCAGGAAAGGTTCGTCAGAGGCTATTCGTTCGTTTATCCATAATGGCAACGGGTTTTTCCCGAAGAAGATGGAAGAAAAAGTATCCGAACTGGCGCGGATGGGGGCAACTCCGCTGGTAGTTGCCGAAGACAATAAAGTTTTGGGGATTATTCAGCTTAAAGACATTGTAAAAGGCGGCATCAAACAACGGTTTGCCCAGTTACGCAGCATGGGAATCCGAACCGTAATGATTACCGGCGACAATGCGCTGACTGCTGCAGCTATTGCCGCCGAAGCCGGAGTCGATGATTTTATGGCCGAAGCCACTCCTGAAGATAAACTTCGCCGTATCCGTGCTGAACAGGCCAATGGCCATCTGGTCGGGATGATTGGCGACGGAACCAATGATGCTCCCGCATTGGCTCAGGCTGATATTGGCATTGCCATGAATTCGGGAACACAGGCTGCCCGCGAAGCCGGTAACATGGTCGATCTCGATAGTAACCCAACCAAACTGATTGAGGTGGTTGAAGTTGGCAAACAATTACTGATGACCCGCGGTGCTTTAACCACGTTCAGTATTGCCAACGATGTGGCTAAATATTTTGCCATTATTCCGGCCATTGCCGTTTCGCTTTATGCCGGGAAAGATGGTGTTGGCCCATTATCAGCCTTAAATGTGATGCATTTGGGTTCTCCTGAAAGCGCTATCTTAAGTGCAGTAATTTTTAATGCTTTGATCATTATTTTATTGGTACCTTTAGCATTAAAAGGTGTAGCATATAAACCTGTATCGGCCAATCGGGCGTTAATCAAAAACCTGGTTATTTATGGTTTGGGTGGCGTTATTGCTCCGTTTGTGGGGATAAAGTTGATTGATCTAATCATTAATTTAATCGCTTAATCATGAAAGCACAAATAATAATTTCAATAAAGATATTTGCACTTTTTACCATTCTGTGCGGAATTGTTTATCCACTTTTCATTACCGGAATAGCACAGGTTGTTTTTCCAAAGCAAGCCAATGGAAGTCTGATTGTGAAGGATAATAAGATAATCGGAAGTAAGTTGATCGGTCAGAAATTTGATCAGGACAATTATTTCTGGTCGCGGCCATCGGCAACCGATTACAGTTCAATGCCTTCGGGTGGCTCAAACCTTGGGCCTACGAGTTCAAAACTCAAACAATTGGTGGCCGATCGGACAGCTCAATGGATCAAGTCCAATCCAACTTCTGAACCTGGGAAAATACCTTCCGAAATGCTCCTTGCATCTGCAAGCGGGCTCGATCCGCACATTTCGCCAAAAGCTGCATTACTTCAGGTTGACCGGATTGTAAAAGTTCGGAATCTGGACGACAGCCAAAAGCAGCAGCTTTTGAAGGCTATTTCGGAATTATCTGAAGCGCCCCAGTTTTCATTTCTTGGCGAAAATCGTATCAATGTTTTGGCCTTGAACCTTGAACTCGATAAATTAAGCAATAAATAAAAACTAAAAATTATGAAACTATCTATTCGGACCAAATTTACTGTTGGAATGGTGTTTATATTTATTATCATTCTGGTGCTATTGGTTTTTTCGGCCTATTCATTAATGCGACTGTCAAAAAAGACCAATGCAATACTGAGCGAAAATCATGTGTCGGTAGTATATGCCCGTGACATGTCGGAAAATTTGATGAACCTGAACCAGGAAATGACCAATTGCTATGTGACCGGTCGGGCTGTTGATACCGTTCTTGTCAAAAACGAGTTTGATAAGTTGGGCAAAACCATTCATCTTGAACTCAATAACACCACCGAACCCGGAGAAGATAAACTTGCGGAAGCCCTCAAAACAGAGATAAATGAATACCACAAAAACTTCAGTCAATTTACTAGCTCACCGAAGCAGTTCGACAATTTTATTCTTCTTCAAAAGAAGTTTGGAACGCTGTACCAGCAACTGGCAATTTTATCACAGATGAACGAAAAGGCCATAGTATTAAAGACCAATGATGCCAAAGTTTCAGCAAAAAATGCGCTGACACAACTCTCTGTGATCGGTACTTTATGCTTTTTAATCGCCTTAAGTTTTATTTACAGTTTTTCTTCATACTTCAACGAGCGTTTTTTCCAACTGTATAACGGCATCAAGGAAATTGTTTCAAGCAACTATGGGCAAAGACTTTATTTTGATGGTGAAGATGAATTTTACGAAATTTCTTTGTTGTTTAACCAAATGGCCGAGAAATTAAGTGGAGCCCAAAATCAGGAGGAGTCAGTAAATTTTTTGACCGAATTTGGAAATGATGCTAATAATGATGACATTCAGGAATTAAAAAGTATGCTGATTCGAATGAAAAGCATAGAAGCACAAGCTAAAAAAGTAATTTCGAGAATTGAAAATAAGTAGCAGAGAAAATGAGAGCTGGATAAAGTAAGTTGCTGTCAGTCTCAGTTTTACCGGAAACAGAAGACGGAAGAGCCGAGTCGCGAGAAAGTCATAGCCAGCCCGTAACCATAACTCGCAACATATATTATTTTTGCCTGTTAACTTTTAACTTTATCTGAATGGACTTCAACGATAACCGCCCAAATCCTGATGAATTGCTGGCTTCGCTAAAAGAAGATGAAGAAAAAAGCAAACGGGGAAAACTGAAAATATTTTTCGGGATGTGTGCCGGCGTGGGCAAAACGTATTCCATGCTCCAGACCGCACAAATTGAAAAAATGAAAGGTGCGGATATCGTCGTCGGATACATCGAAACCCACAACCGGTTGGAAACTGCCGCGCTGGTTGAAGGTTTTGAACTGATTTCCCGGAATAAGTTTTCATACAAATCGGCCACCGTGCAGGAAATGGACCTGGACGCCATCATCGCCCGGAACCCACAAATTGTCCTGGTCGATGAACTGGCACACACCAACGCTCCCGGGAGCCGTCATATAAAACGTTATCAGGATGTTCAGGAGATTCTCGATAATGGCATAAATGTTTATACCACGGTAAATGTCCAGCACCTTGAAAGCCGTTCTGAGATTGTTGCCCAAATAACCGGCATCATAGTCAGGGAAACTCTTCCTGACGATGTTTTTGAAAACGCTGATGACATTGAGCTGGTTGACCTGACCCCCGATGAGTTATTGCAAAGGTTTTCAGAAGGTAAAGTTTATACCCCCGAACGGTCGAAAGAAGCCATTCATAATTTCTTCAGGAAAGGAAACATCACCGCCCTGCGCGAAATGGCTTTGCGCATTGTGGCCGACAGGGTAGATCGGCAACTGCACGATTACATGCAGCTCAAGCGTATCAAAGGGCCATGGAAATCGGGAGTGCACCTGCTTGTTGCTGTGAGCTACACGCCCCAGTCAACAAAATTGCTGCGCTGGGCCAAAAACCTTTCGGATACGATGGGCGGGACCTTGCAGGCCATTTATGTTGAAACCTCGCACGACCTGACTGAAAAAGAACGCGAAAACCTGGACAAAAGCATTAGCCTGGCCAAGCAATTAAACATTCCATTCCGGATAGTTACCAATTACGACATTGTTAAGGCGATTGTCGATTTCGCCCAGAAAGAAAATATTACCCACATCATTATCGGAAAGCCAAAGGTTCGTAACCTGTTCACCTTGTTTCAGTTGGGCAATTTTGTGAGGCGCCTGATCCGGTACAGCGGTAGCATCGACGTTTATATCCTTGGCTCCGACACCCAGGTTGATGACAAGTTTCATAAAAAAGCTTCGTTGCCCTCGTTTTCTTCAAACTTAAGCAAATATCTTTATGTTGCCCTGGTAATCACAATTACAGCAGGTATCTGTTTTGTAATAAAAGAATTTGTTGGTTATCAGGTTGTTTCGTTCGTTTTGCTGTTTGTGGTCTCCATCCTTGCCTTTTTCTTTGGTACCGGTCCGATTTTGCTGGCGGCCACGCTCAGTTCGTTAATTTGGGACTATTTTTTTATCCCGCCTTCCTACACCCTCCATGTTGGGAGGCCCGAAGACATGTTGATGCTGGCCATGTTTTTCATTATTGCCCTGTTAAATGGCGTGCTGACCTCACGCGTCAGAAGACAGGAAATGAAAATCAGGGTGCGCGAAGAACGTACGAGCGCACTTTACCGACTTGCCAAAGAACTTTCGACAACATCAGGGATTGATGAAGTTTTAAACCTGGCAGTGAGGGATATCCGGAAATATTTCAATCTGGAAAGTGCGTTTATCCTGAAAGATGAAACCAATCAGCTTGAAAAACAGGTCCGGCATGAAACAGCACTCAACTTTTCGGAGAACGAGATGAGCATTGCTGAATGGACATTCCGGCATTCGGCAAAAGCCGGTAAATATTCGGATACGCTTCCATCAGGAATTTATACCTTTTATCCCTTGAAGGGGAACAACGACAACATGGGCGTGATTGCCGTTCAGCACACCAAGGTGTTTACGCAGGGCGAAGAACAGTTTTGGGAAGGGTTCCTGCCTCAGATTTCTGGAAAGATTGAACGCGAGTTCCTGCGAAATGCTGCCCGAAATGCTTATATCCTGAACGAATCGGATAAATTGTACAAAACGCTTTTTAATTCCATTTCGCATGAACTCCGGATACCGGTGGCAACCATTATGGGAGCTTCCGATACCTTAATTGCACAGGATTATGCCCCGGAAACCCGGAAAATGCTGTATCAGGAAATTAATACTGCAGCAGTTCGGCTTAACCGGTTGATCGAAAATTTATTAAATATGTCGCGCCTCGATTCGGGCAGGCTAACACCTCGTATCGACTGGTGCGATTTGCACGACCTGATCAATAAAGTAACTCAAACCCTCACGGTTGAACTGAAGCCTTTTTACCTGCACTGTATTTTACCCGAAGATATGCCTTTGGTCCAGCTCGATTTCGGATTGATGGAGCAAGTACTTCATAACCTGTTGCTTAACGCCACGCAGCATGCACCGGAAGGAAGCAATATCCGGATAAAATTTTTCTACGACAATGGATTTTTAGTCATTCAGGTTATGGACCGGGGTTCCGGTTTTTCTGATTCCGATTTGCCCTTGGTCTTTAATAAATTCTTCAGGGGCGAATCGGCCGTTGCCGGTGGCACCGGTTTGGGACTTTCGATTGTTAAGGGAATTGTGGAGGCACACAAGGGAACCATCATTGCTGAAAACCGAATGAATGGAGGTGCAAGGTTTACGATAAAAATTCCCACAAAAATTTCGGATATTTATACTTCACAACCTCAAGAAATTGTATGACTGAAAATGAAACCATTCTGATCATTGATGATGAAGTCCAGATTCGCCGATTGCTCGAAATCACCCTTTCATCGAACGGGTATAAAATATTTTCAGCCTCAACCGGATTCGAAGGGATACAAAAAGCTGTCACCCATGCGCCGGTACTGATTATTCTTGACCTGGGGCTACCCGATGCCGATGGACTTGAAATACTCCGCAAACTGCGCGAATGGTACCAGAAATCGATCATTATCCTTTCCGTCCGTAGTTCTGAGGACGATATTGTGAAAGCGCTCGATTTTGGGGCGAACGATTACCTGACCAAACCTTTCCGCACCGGGGAATTACTGGCTCGCATCAGGGCTTCTATCCGCCAGAACCAGGGAATATCTGAAATTTCACAACTGGTATTTGATTCGCTCGAAGTTGATCTGGTCAGTCATCTTGCCCGAAAGAAAGGCGAAATCATCAAACTTACTTCTACCGAGTTTTCATTGCTGGCCCTTTTGGCGAAAAATGAGGGCCGTGTTTTGACCCACCAGCATATCCTGAAAGAAATATGGGGAATGGGCTACATCGAACAAACACAATATTTAAGGGTATTTGTGGCCCAGTTGCGCAAAAAAATTGAAGACGATCCTGCTCATCCCAAATTGTTGATTACCGAATCGGGCATCGGATACCGGTTTGGAAGATAAATGCCCGATTCAGGTTCCGGGTCCCAAATTTCCGGCATTCGGATTATTTCTTGCCATCGGCCTTCACCATACGAACGAACGCTCACTTTAAAGACCGATGTTGAGGAACAAATTCAGGTCAAGTACTTTTTTGTATATTCGTGTAAAATATCCACAAAATGAAGAAATCAAGAGACGAAATCCTGAAAGCAATAAAACAAACTTTAAAGACTATAAATCCTGATGCACAGGTTATTCTTTTTGGTTCGCAGGCCAGGGGGGATGCGAGTCCTGATTCAGACTGGGATATATTGGTTATCTTGAATAAACCTAAAATTGAACCCTCTGATTTTGATACTATTTCATACCCTTTGTATGAACTTGGCTGGACGGAAGGCGAACATTTTTCAGCAAAACTTTATACCCGTTCAGAATGGCAGAAACGTAGTTTTACTTCCTTTTATAAAAACGTTGAAAAAGAGGGCATTCTGTTATGAGTTTGACTAAAGAAGAACGAGATGCTATTGTGGAATTTCGAATGCAAAAAGCAAAAAGTACGTTAACTGAGGCTGAAGGCATTGCCACGCTTGGATATTGGAATGCGGTAGCCAACAGGTTATATTATGCCTGTTTTTATATGACAAGTGCCCTTCTGATTAAAAATAATTATGCTGCGCAATCTCACAGTGGTGTCATTCATTTGTTTGGTTTTCATTTTATAAAAACTGGCATCGTTTCGCAAAATGACGGAAAATTATTCACCCGACTTTTTGAATTAAGACAAACTGGCGATTACGATGATTTGTTCAATCTTTCGGCAGATGATGTGGAACCTTTGATTCCATTAGTGCATAAATTTATGGATGAGTTAGCTGATCTAATTACAGTTTATTAGTACCGAACCCAAGATCCAAAAAAAGCGACCTTTTTACAAACGTCGCTTTCAGTTCAATCGATTAATCAGAAAGTCTATTTCCTGAGCCAGTTTAAAATTTTTTCATCGTAGGGTTTTACTTTCGGGTCAACCATACCGACCAGCTTACCGTTTCCGTCGATCATGTATTTCTGAAAATTCCAGGTAACTTCCGAATCCATCACCCCGTTTTCTTTCTTCGAAGTCAGCCATTTGTAGAGCGGGTGCATGTCGGCGCCTTTTACCGAAATTTTCGACATCATCGGGAAAGTGACCCCGTAGTTTTTCGTACAGAAACTGCTGATTTCTTTGTTTGTGCCGGGTTCCTGTGCCCCAAAATTATTGGCCGGGAAGCCGATGATCACAAAGTTTTGATTGCCGTATTCTTTATAGAGTTTTTCTAGATCGGCGTACTGTGGCGTGTTTCCGCATTTCGAGGCGGTGTTGACCACCAGAACTTTTTTCCCCTTCAGGCTCGAAAGATTGAATTCCTTGCCTTCAATATCTTTAACCTTAAAATCGTAGAACGATTTTTGGCTGAATGCAGCAACGGAAAAAAGGATCAAACTAAATACCATTGTAATTTTTTTCATGACTTTTAATTTTAATTCTGTTGGGAATGAAACAATTCAGGAAGTTAAAAGTTTTACCGGCTTTTGTTTGCTTCTATTCATCGAAATCAATTCACCGGTTTTCTGATCATGTTAATAAGTTTCGCCCTTGTGGTTAGGTCAGAATTTGTATATTTGGTCGTTCATTTCAGCATATTTTATGGAGAATTTTATTGTTTCAGCACGAAAATACCGTCCCGATACCTTTCAAACCGTCGTAGGTCAGGCTTCAATCACTTCGACACTTAAAAATGCGATTAAAAACAGCCAGCTTGCACACGCTTATTTGTTTTGCGGGCCACGCGGAGTGGGTAAAACCACCTGCGCCCGTATTTTTGCCAAAACCATCAACTGCCAGAACCTGACTCCTGAAATTGAACCCTGCGATCAGTGCGAATCGTGTAAGGCTTTCAACGGGAACCGTTCGTACAACATCCACGAGCTGGATGCCGCTTCGAACAACTCGGTTGACGACATCCGAAACCTGACCGACCAGGTGCGGATTCCACCGCAGATCGGGCATTACAGCATTTATATCATCGACGAGGTTCACATGTTGTCGCAGGCCGCTTTCAATGCTTTCCTGAAGACGCTTGAAGAACCGCCACGCCATGCCATTTTCATTCTGGCAACCACCGAAAAGCATAAAATTATCCCGACTATTTTGTCGCGCTGCCAGATTTTCGATTTCAACCGTATCAAAATCAGCGATATATCTGGCCATTTGGCCCACGTTGCCAAAAGCGAAGCCGTTTCAATTGAAAATGAAGCGCTGAATGTGATCGCCCAGAAAGCCGACGGCGCCATGCGCGATGCCCTTTCAATTTTCGACCAGATCGTGAGTTTTTCAGGTAAAAGCATTAGTTATAAGGATGTTATATCGAACCTGAATGTGCTCGACTACGATTATTATTTCCGGCTGGTCGATCTGTTCATGAAAAATGATATTTCAAACAGCCTGCTGCTCTTTAATGAAATTCTGGATCACGGGTTCGATGGGCATCATTTTATTACCGGCCTGAGTTCACATTTCCGCGATGTGCTGGTTTGCAAAGATCCGGTAACCATTCAATTGCTTGAAGTGGGCGGCGAGATCCGCGAAAAGTACAAAGTTCAGGCAGCACGCTGCGAAAGCGATTTCCTGATTGATGCCTTGCAGGTGGCCAACGAGTGCGACCTTCAGTACAAAGCCAGCCAGAATAAAAGGCTTCTGGTCGAACTGGTCCTCATTAAACTGGCGCAGCTTACCTTAAAAAAAAAATAGCTGACGGCACTGACGACCAAGCTCTGCAACCCATTTTTAACTTGCAGGAACAGCCGGTTGTGCCGCCATCCGTAACAAGTGCAGGGACCGAAAAATATTCACAACCCGAACCTGTAACCCGGCTGGAGCCGGTTGAAAAAACAACAGGGCCAAAAATTGTCCGGAAAGTCGGGAATTTATTTTCTCCTTCAATAAAAGACGCGCTGGCCGGCAATACTTCTGAAAAAAAAGGCGGGTCGGAAGTTCAGGATGCAAACTTCAATGAATATGCCAGTTACACCGAATCGTTTACGGCCGAACAATTGGTTGTTAGATGGAATGAGTATCTTGATTTGATAGCCGATCGTCCAAATTTGCGCTCAACGCTTTCATCAGTTCCTGAAATTAGCGAAGGCCATAAATTAGTATTGAAAATTGGCAATTCGGTTCAGGAAGAAGAGATCAGGCTGGTTAAACCCGAATTGGTTTCCTGGTTAAGAAGGGAGCTCCGGAATTCTGAAATTGAGCTGATTACCAGGCTCGAGAAAGTTGAAACCGAGCGGGTTCATTTTAACGATTCCGAAAAATTGCAGATTCTGGTGCAAAAGAACCCACATTTAAATGAACTAAAACAAAAATTTAATCTCGATTTTAGCGACTGATTGTTAAATCATTCTGAATATTTTTGAATTTTTTACGTTTCAAACTCCGGAATCAGGTTTGTACGGGCATAAAATTTTGTACTTTTATAAAAATTGAAAAAATAGAAGCTATGATAAAGGATGAAGTATTAAACGCAATGAATGAGCAGATTAACGCCGAGTCGTTTTCTGCCTACATGTACCTTTCGATGGCCGCATATTTCGAAAATATGGGACTTCAGGGTTTTGCCAACTGGATGAAGGTGCAATATCAGGAAGAAGCCGCCCATGCCCTGAAATTCTTTAATTACGTGGCAGGCCGCGCCGGAAAGGTTGTCCTGAAAGCCGTTGCACAGGTTCCGGTCGAATTTGATGGTATTGTGGACGTTTTTGAAAAAACTCTGGCCCACGAAAATCATGTCACCGAACTAATTAACAATCTGATGAATGTGGCTGTCAAAGCCGGCGACCATGCCTCGCAGAGTTTCCTGAAATGGTTTGTTGACGAGCAGGTTGAAGAAGAATCGAACGTTGAAAAAATCCTGGCTACCCTGAAACTGATCAACGGACAAGGGAATGGCATTTTTATGATGGATCGTGAACTTGGGCAGCGCGTTTTTGTTGATCCAAATGCGGCAGTTTAATACTTTTCGAAACACGATATTTTGTAAAGGCTGCCGTCCAGGTGGCCTTTTTTTGTCAAACGAAGTCCGGTTTTTTTTACAATTTTGATCATCAAATAAACTTTGGCCATGTTGAACCAAGCAATAGAAAAAGCCTATTCAGAATTTTTTGAAATCTGCAAAACAAACATTCCCGAAAAAGAGCATTCCCGGATTCAGGATGCTTTTGACCTGACGGTTCAGGTTTTTGGTGAGCGAACCAAAAAATCGGGTGAAATGGTTCTTATTCATTCAATTTCAGTGGCCCGGATTGTGGTTCAGGAAATTGGACTGGGGGTTGATACCGTCATCGCGGCTCTTCTTCACAATATTTTTTATCAGGATCATTCTTCCGAAGAATTTGAGGCGCGTTTTGGCAAGTCGGTTACTTCCATACTCGATGGCATGGCTAAAATTAATGCCATGGGAACCGATACCGTTGAATTACATTCGGAAAATTACCGTAAGCTTATGCTGGCCATGGCGGGCGATGTTCGGGTAATCCTACTGAAAATTGCCGATCGCCTCGAAGTGATGCGCAAGCTCGATTTTCACGATGTGGCCTTCCGGACCAAGGTTTCGGTCGAGACTTCTTTTTTGTATGCTCCGCTGGCACACCGTCTGGGATTGTATTACATCAATTCGGAGCTGCTCGATTTATGCCTGAAATATCAAAATCCCACAGCTTACACCACGGTTGCCACCCGTTTGAAGGAAACCGATCGCGAACGCGCCAACTTTGTGGCCGAATTTGTGAAACCCATTGAGGAAAAGCTCAATGCACGCGGCTTTTCGTTCGAAATGAAAGCCAGGACCAAATCCATCAATTCGATCTGGCGAAAGATGCAGGCACAAAAAGTTGATTTTGACGAAGTCTATGATTTGTTTGCCATCCGGGTTATCCTGAATTCGGAACTGGCCAACGAGAAATCGGATTGCTGGCAGGTTTATTCGGTTGTTACTGAGGAATATCAGTCGAACCCGAACCGCATGCGCGATTGGATCACCATCCCAAAATCGAACGGTTACGAGTCGCTTCATGCAACGGTTCTGGGGCCACATGGGAAATGGGTGGAGATACAAATTCGCACCAAACGGATGGACGAAATTGCTGAGAAAGGCTTGGCCGCTCACTGGAAATATAAAGGTGGAACAGGAAGTTCTGAAATGGAAAAATGGCTGGCCAACGTGCGCGAAATCCTTGAAAACCCCGACCTGAACATGGTTGATTTCATCGACGATTTCAAGATGAATATTTATGCCGACGAGATTTTTGTGTTCACACCCAAAGGCGATTTGCGGAAACTGGCTGCCGGCGCTACGTTGCTCGATTTTGCCTATGAAATTCATTCAGGAGTTGGCGACCGGTGCGTAGGCGGAAAAGTAAACGGTCGGAATGTGACGCTGAGGCATAAACTGAAAAACGGAGATCAGATTTCGGTGGATACCGCCAATCACCAGCGCCCGAAAATGGACTGGCTCGATTTTGTGGTAACCACAAAAGCCAAAAACCGGATAAAGGCAAGTTTAAACGAGGAAGTGAAGCGCGAAGCTGAAATCGGAAAGGAAATTCTGCTCCGGAAAATCAAAAACTGGAAAATTGAATACAACGACGACAGTATCCGGAAGCTGCTGAAAGAATATAAGCTGAAACTGGCCCAGGATTTATATTTCCATATTTCAACCGGCAAAATCGACCCGCTTCAGATCAAAGAAATCCTGGTCGGGAAAAAGGAGGAAACCGCTAAACAATTGATTACAGAGGTTTTATCGAAAGAAAAAGTTCAGGAACTCGAATTTTCGGGGGGCGACGATTATCTGGTTATCGACAACAACATAAAGAATGTAATTTACAAGCTGGCCCCATGCTGTAACCCGATTTTTGGCGACGAAATTTTTGGTTTTGTTACCATCAAGGATGGAATAAAGATTCACCGAACCACCTGTCCGAATTCAATGCAAATGATTGAGCGGTATCCTTATCGGATCATCAAAGCCAAGTGGCAGGACACGAAGAAAAAATCGTCGTTCCAGGCAACCATCCGGCTTGCAGGAACCGATGAGGCCGGAATTGTTGCCCAGATTTCGCATGTCCTTTCCAAAGATATTGGCGTTCAGATGCGCTCGATTAACATCGACAGCACGAATGGTAATTTCGACGGAACGTTGCGCGTATTTGTTAATGGATTGGACCACCTCGATTTTCTGATGAACAAACTCAGGAGCATCAAAGGTGTCCTGACTGTGACCAGGGCCGATTAGCCTTTTTTCAAGACATTTTTTATGGATCAATTTTCAGGAATGGATAAACAATTTATTGAAGCTCAACTGCTTTTCGATCAAAATGATTTGGCCGGATCGCTTCAGGTATTGAACCAAGCCATTTCGGGCCAAAATGCAGATTTGCAATTGTTTGGCCTTCGGGCCAGGATTCGTTTTAAGCTTCAGGACTGGGGCGGGGCCATGAACGATTACACTTCGGTTTTGGAGCTTGAACCAGATAATCAGGAAGCTAAATCAGGGCTTGAAATGAGCAGGAATATTCTTGGCTTTTTTAATCCGGATATGTTTAATCCTTAGGCATTAATATTATGCCAAATCCTAATACTTGTTAAAAAAAAGGATTTGTGTCAAGTTATATTTAGGTTTTTTATTCTTAATTGCTATTTTTGAAGGCCTGTTGTATTTCAGGAGAGTAATTTTCGTAAGTAAAACCCAAAAAAAATTGATTATTGTTATGAAAAGATTCTTTTTAGCTATTGTGTTGTTTTTAGGAGTATTGGCTGCAAATGCTCAGGTGGCCGAAAAAACATTTGCTGATCTGAAAAATGAAGGCAATGCGGCCGTCCAGGCTAAAGATTATGCCAAAGCGCTTGATCTTTATGAAAAAGCTTTGGTGAAATGGGGTGACAAGCCTGTGGCTGATACTTCAATGATTTACAACATGGGTTATTGTGCGATCAGTTCAAAGAACTATGAAAAGGCTTTAAAATATTTTGATCAGGCCATTAGCTTGAATTACAAAAAGGCAAATGCCTATGTATATGAATCAGATATTTTTAAAGCTCAGAAAAAAGATGCCGAATCGCTAAAAGCTCTTGAATCAGCTTATGCTGTCGCGCCAGATAATGCCCTGGTAAAAGGCAAACTGGCCGGATACTATGTAAAGGAAGCTTATAGTTTATACGGAAAAGGAAGTGCCATCCTTACCAAGGCAAATAACGAGGTAACAGCCGGAAAACTTAAAACTACGGATGAAGCCTACAAGAAAGCTTTCCAGAATGCAAAGGATGCTTACACAAAAGTGATTCCTTTAGCTGAAAAAGCGTTGGGGTTCGAACCAAAAAATGCTACGGCCAAACAACTTAAAGAAGCTTGCGAACAAGCCATTAAAGGATAATTGTTCCTGAAATGAGTTCAAAACGAGGCTACCTGAAAAGGCAGCCTCGTTTTTGTTTCAGGCAATGCACAACTTGCTGATTGCCAGCATGTAAAATTAATATACATCCGTTGCAATCAACTATTCACCATCTTCATCTGTTATTGTCAAAATGAAGAAGTAAGTGTTGGATAAGTGATTAACCGGATTCAAAAAAAATAAGAAAATGACTTCAGGAAAATTTCAGACTATTCGCGTGGAAGGCATGACCTGTTCGCATTGCGAAGCCAGTATTAACCGTAACCTTTCGAAACTCGATGGTGTTGAGGAAGTTGTAGCCGACAAAAATACGGCTCAGGTAAAAATTAAAGGCTCAAAAATTAATCTTGCTGAAATTGAACGGACCATAACCGAACTGGGCTACCAGTTTAAAGGAAGCTTGTGATGAACTGGATTGATTACAGTGTGGCTTTTCTAATCAGTCTGCCCATTCTTGCGACCTTGGTTTTGGGCGTTTTTCTAGCCCGCGATGGGCGGCATGCCATGGGAAAGCCCACGATTCAGCCGTTTTTTTTCTATACCGGCAAGTTTTTGCTTTTTTCTGTCTGGGCAATTTTTGGTGTTATTTCATTCTTTCCTGAATTGAGGAACAGCGTGCCCTATTTAATTCAGGACCAGACGCCTGACGTTCAGAAACTCCTGGCTGTTGTTTTTCTGGTTCCGGCCAACCTGATTGTGGTCCCGGCCTATTTGTCGATGGGGATGGTTACCCACATTGGGCTTCCTGAAGGAAAACACGAGTTACGGACCGGAGGAATTTATAAATTCAGCCGGAACCCGATGTATGCCAGTTTTATCTTCCTGAACACGGCCACTTTTCTTTATTTGCCAAGTCTTTTGCTCCTCGGAATCATGATTTACGGCATGATCGTTCACCATTTCATTATTCGGGGCGAGGAAAAATTTCTGGAAAATGAATTTGGCGACGAATACCGGAACTACAAGGCTTCAACGCCACGGTATCTCTAACCGACGGTCAATTTTAACCAAAGAAAAATCAGAATAACCGGAACTGCTGGTTCACAAACGAATCAGCATTTTTTGTCTCCGGAAGTTATTTTATCCGTTCAGGTTTTGATTCGGATTTCTAAAAATTTACTTTTAGTGAAAAATGGAACCGAATGAAAGCCAAAAAAATTCTGGTCGTCGGAAGCTCGAATACCGACATGGTCATCAAAACCAATCATTTCCCGGCCCCGGGTGAAACAATTTTAGGCGGAAAATTTCTGATGAATGCCGGTGGAAAGGGCGCCAATCAGGCGGTTGCTGCGGCCAGGCTTGGAGGCAGTGTAACCTTTGTGGGCAAAATTGGCGACGATATTTTCGGGAATCAGGCTGTCCGACAGCTCAAAGCGGAAGGCATCAACGTCGATTTTGTGGCTGTCGATGCGGAAAATCCGAGCGGCGTAGCGCTGATTACCGTCGATCTGAACGGCGAAAACTCGATTGTGGTGGCTTCCGGTGCAAATGGGACACTCATCCCGGCCGATTTCGATGAAGCTATGGCCGAATTAAACGAATCGGAATTTGTGCTGATGCAACTTGAAATTCCGGTTCCGACCGTGGAATACATTGCCCGCGTTGCCGCCCGGAAACAGAAAAAGGTGATCCTGAATCCGGCACCGGCAACGGCTTTGTCGAACGAATTACTTCAGAACCTGTTTCTGATTACTCCCAATGAAACCGAAGCCGAACTGCTCACCGGAATCAAAGTCACCAATGAACAAACAGCCTTGAAAGCGGCAACGGTTTTGCACGAAAAGGGTGTTGAAATGGTTATTATTACCTTGGGAGCCGCGGGCGCATTTTTGCTTTCAGGCGAAAAATCGGAACTCATAAAAGCTCCCAAAGTTGAGGCTGTTGATACCACAGCTGCTGGCGATACCTTTAACGGAGCCCTGGCCGTTGCACTGGCCGAAGGAAAAACCATTCAGGAAGCCATTGCTTTTGCCAATCGGGCCGCAGCCATTTCGGTGACCCGCATCGGAGCGCAGGCATCGGTTCCCTTCAGAAATGAAATCGTAAACTAAACTACAAATACCAACTGAACCATGAAAAAATTCGTCGTAATCCTGATTCCAATTTTTCTTATTATTTTTCTTTTTTCGTGTTCTAACCCGAAAAACAAAGATTTACAGAGCATTTCTGTTGAAACCCTGAAAGATAAAATCGCGGGTGGCTGGGCCGGAAAAATGCTTGGCGTAACGTATGGCGCGCCGACTGAATTTCATGCCCTGGGGAAAACGTTTGAAGATCCGATTAATTGGACTCCGGCTGATGTGAAGGGCTCCATCTGGCAGGACGACATTTATGTGCAACTGACTTTTTTGATGACAATGGACCGGTACGGCATCGACGCTCCGGCCAAAAAGTTTCAGGAAATGTTTGCCAAAGCGGGTTATCCGTTGTGGCATGCCAATGTTCAGGCACGCAAGAATTATTACGACAGCATTTTTCCTCCGCAGTCTGGTCAGCCTGAATTTAACCTTCATGCCGACGACATTGATTTTCAGATTGAAGCCGATTACATTGGTTTTATGTGCCCCGGAATGCCGAAAACAGCCAGCCTGATTGATGAAAAGATTGGCCACATCATGAATTACGGCGACGGCGTTTATGGCGGGGTTTTCATTGGCGCACTTTATTCGGGAGCGTATTTTAGTAACGATATTCCAAAAATCATCGACCAGGCATTGCTTTCCATTCCGGCAGAAAGCGATTATTCAAAGATTGTAAAAGATGTTATTCTTTTGCATCAGCATTACCCGGCCGACTGGCATGCGGCCTGGGCTGAACTGGAAGCCAAATGGGGGAAAGTTCATATTTGTGAAGCAGGTTCAAATTTCGATATCGACGCAAAACTAAACGGGGCTTTCGTGGTAATGGGCCTGCTTTATGGCGATGGCGATCCGGCTAAAACGATGGAGATTACCACCCGCTGTGGCCAGGATTCAGACTGCAATCCGTCGAATGCCATGGCTGTTTTGGGTGTCATCAAAGGATTGAGCGGATTGCCTGCCGAATACCGGAATGCCGTAAAAGCAATCGGCGATTCCGTATTTATAAATACCAGTTATTCGTTCAACAAGGCCGTGGATAAAACGCTGGAATATGCCGAAAAACTGGCGGTTCAGAACGGTGGCGAAGTGAGCGGAAATGAGTTGAAAATTAAGGTTCAGCAGGCAGAACCTTTGGCGCTCGAAGTCGCATTTCCAAAGCTGGTTTTCGATCAGAAAGTGAGTGTATTTGCCACCGAGGGCTGGACAACGAAAGGCAAATGGTCTGATTTCGGTAAAAAGCAGGCGAAGTACAGCGGAACTGCCGGTGATGAAATCAGCTTCGCTTTCGACGGAACCGGAGTTTCAATCGTTGGAAACTGGCTGAAAGATGGCGGGAAAGCGGAGGTTTATGTAGATGGACAGCAGAAACGAACCATCGACTGCTTTTTCAACTTCGCCAAACAGCAACACGAAAACATGGATTTGTTTCACATCATCGGCCTTCCGGAAGGAAAACATACGGTAAAGCTTGTGGTGAAAGGGGAGAAGCGGCCTGAATCTTCCGGAACAAACGTGTATATTTCGGAAGCGGTGGTTTTCAAAACTGCGGACAAAATCAACGAGAACTTCAGGTTTTCCTTTCAGAAGTAGAAGACAATGAAAATGTTACCGTGAAAAAGAAAAGAATTCAACCATTCAACAAATTAACCACTGAACCAACTTACCATGAAAATTTTTATCATCCTGATTCTTGCAATTAACCTGCTGTTTGGTTTTCAGCCAACTTGTTTCGCTCAAAAAACGGCAGAACCGGTTAAAATTATTTTCGACAGCGACATGGGGCCCGATTTCGACGATGTGGGCGCCATCACCATCCTGCACAGCCTGGCCGCAAAAGGCGAATGTGAAATTCTGGCGACGATGGCCAGCGACGGTTACCCGTACATTGCGCCCACGCTGGAAGTTTTTAACCGTTATTTCGGGCATCCCGAAATTCCGGTTGGCGTTCCCGGCCCGGATGCCCCGGCTTTCTCGTGCCCCAACCACTGGAACGATTCGCTGGTGGTGAAATATCTGCCAAAAATGAAAACCAACCGCGATTATCCGCCAGCTGCTGAAGTTTACCGGAAAGTTCTGGCAGCTCAGAAAGATCAGAGCGTGGTGATTGTCACTGTCGGGTTTTTGACCAACCTGGCGGCCTTGTTGCAATCGGGCCCCGACAAATTCAGTTCGTTGAACGGGCACGATTTGGTGGCTAAAAAAGTGAAGAAATGGGTCGCCATGGCCGGTGGATTTCCGGAGGGAAATGAATTTAACGTGAACCAGCATGCCAAAGCGTCGTTTTATGTCATCCGGAACTGGCCGACGCCCATTCTGTTCAGCGGATTCGAGATTGGCGAAAAAATCATGACCGGCCATAAAGTTGCCACTCAGGGCGCCAAAGGAAGTCCGGTTCGGTGGGCTTACCAGTATTGCCTTTCGACATACGATAAGAAACCAATGGTTAACCGCAATTCGTGGGACCACACGGCCGTTTTGTGCGCGGTCCGCAATCCGGAAAATTATTTCTATGTCATCGGTGGCGGAACCTTTGTTTGCAATCCGGATGGATCAAACACCTGGAATCCCGATCAGAATTCGCATCATTCCTTTCTGGTACACAAATATCCGTACCAAAAGATAGCCGATGTGATCGATGATCTGATGCTTTATGAACCGAAATCATTAATGGGGACTAAAAAATAAATATCGTTCTTTGAAACACAACTGTCTCTTTTAACGAGACACCAGTGATCAAGTTAATGATGAAATAGAAATCACAAGAATTCTGCTTGAGCAAATGGATTTAAAGAATAGGATAAAAGAAAAATAACCCCACATAACACCAAAACTCCCGCACTGCTTGTATTTGCGGAAATTCAGGACGTGTCCTGACCTTTTAAATAACTGAAGAAAATTTATGGAAAATCATTCTCTTTCAACCGAACGAACATTTTTTGATCATCTGAAACGCATCCAGGCTTTGGCCGAAATTGGGCTTGAATTTAGCAACAGCAATTACGACAGGGAGCGTTACGACGAAATTCAGGAAATTTGCCTGAATATGTTGGAATTACTAACCGATGTTCCGGTTACAAAGATTCGGCCCGTCATTCAGGAAATGAATGGCTACAAAACGCCGAAGGTGGATGTGCGCGCGGTGGTTTTTAATCCGGAAGGTAAAATTTTGCTGATTCAGGAGAAAGTGGATGGCTGTTGGGCATTGCCGGGCGGATGGGCCGATGTGGGTTACACGCCGCGGCAGATTGCCGAAAAAGAATGTTTTGAGGAGGCCGGGCTGAGGGTGAATGCCAGCTGTTTGTTGGCCGTGATGGACAAAACAGCCCAGAGAATGCCTCCTGAATTTGAGTATGTTTATAAACTTTTTATTCGTTGTGAGCCGCTCGGTATGGAAATTTCAACCGGCCCGGAAACCGAAGGTGTGGGGTGGTTTGCTGAAAATGAAATCCCCGAGCTTTCGAACCCACGGAATATCGAATCGCAGATTCACCTGATGTTTGCCTACTTCAGGGGTGAAAAATCGGACGTGTTTCTTGATTAAGAAACTGAAGGTCAGAAACCCGCTTCCGGAGCTTGTTGATGGGAGCGTTTTGAACACGTGCAATCTGAGGATATGCTTTAAATTGTTCCGAATAATCCATTTCCAGTTGCGATTTGACGCAATCTGTTCATACTTTTCTTTTGAAAAATTCTTTGCATTTTGTAGATTTGCAGACCAGACCAGACCAGTATAATTTAAACAACCAAACAACATGAGAAAACTAACTTTTCTGATTTTATTTGTGATCCCTTTTCTCGGAAATTCACAAGTCCGATTTCAGTTTCAGAACACAAATTTATCGACTCAGGAGCGGGTTGAAAGTTTGCTTTCGGAAATGACCCTTCAGGAAAAAATTGACCAGATGCGCTACCAGGCACCAGCCATCGAGCGATTGGGAATTCCGCAGTACAACTGGTGGAACGAATGTTTGCACGGGGTTGCACGGGCCGGATATGCCACTGTTTTTCCACAGTCGATTTCGATTGCCGCTTCCTGGGATGCCAATCTGATTCATCAGGTTGCAACCGTTATTTCGGATGAAGCCCGCGCCAAGCATCACGAATTTTTACGCCGGGGAATGCACGATATTTACCAGGGGCTGACTTTCTGGTCGCCCAACATCAACATTTTCCGTGATCCACGGTGGGGGCGCGGCCACGAAACGTATGGAGAAGATCCATACCTGACCGGACAACTGGGGATGCAATTTGTAAAAGGGCTGCAGGGCGACGATCCGAAATACCTGAAGGTTGTGGCAACCGCCAAGCATTTTGCCGTTCATTCGGGGCCGGAACCTTTGCGCCACGAGTTCGATGCCAACGTCAGCGACCGCGATTTGCGCGAAACCTATTTGCCTGCTTTCCGCACGCTGGTGGTCGATGGTGGCGTGTATTCGGTGATGGGCGCTTACAACCGGCTGCATGGCCAGGCTTGTTGTGCCAGTACCGAACTTTCCGGAATTTTGCGCGGTAAATGGGGTTTCAAAGGTTACGTGGTGAGCGACTGCTGGGCCATTGCCGATATTTGGCAAACACATAAAATTGTGAAGGATGCTGCTGAAGCTTCGGCGCTTGCTGTGAAACGCGGGACCGATCTGGAATGCGGCGATTCATACAAAACATTGCCGGAAGCAATAAAACGTGGCCTGCTTACCGAAAAAGATATTGATGTGGCGGTTGGCCGCCTGATGACAGCCAGAATGAAACTGGGCATGTTCGATCCCGATTCGATTGTTCCGTACGCCAAAATTCCGTTCTCGGTGAACGACAATCCGGCCCACGATTACCTGGCCCGCGTGGCTGCCCGCGAAAGCATCGTTTTGCTGAAGAATGCCAATCAGACTTTACCCTTGAAGAAAAACCTGGCTAAAATTGCTGTAATCGGGCCAAACGCCGACGAAATTGAATCGCTTTGGGGAAATTACAACGGCATTCCTTCACATCCTGTAACCGTACTTCAGGGCATAAAAAATAAGGTTGAACCACAGGTTGATGTTTTATATGCACAGGGCAGCGAGCTGGCTGACGGCATTTCAAAGCTGGTCGCGATTCCTTCCATTTATCTGGAAACTGAAGACGGTAAACAGGGAGTTGTTGGTGAATATTTTGCCAACAGCAAACTGGAAGGCAAGCCCCTTTTTACCCGTGTTGACGACAACATTGATTTTTACTGGGAATCCGGTTCGCCCGATCCGCGGATGCCGGTCGATAATTTTGGGGTGCGTTGGACGACTTTCCTGAAGGTGCCTCAATCGGGCGAATATGAAATTGGCGTTTGGAGCATGCCGTCGTTCAAAATCTACGATAACGACAAACTGATTTTGGATGGAAACAACGAACATCATGCCTTCCACAGCTCTAAAAAACTGAGCCTCGAATCAGGAAAAAGATATAAAATTGTGTTCGAGTACAACAATTATCATGGCGATGGTACAGCCAGTTTATTGTGGGCGCCACCTCATCCAAACATGTTGGCCGAAGCCGTTGAAACCGCTAAAAAATCGGATGTGGTGGTTTTGGTTTTGGGCCTGAACCAGCGGTTGGAAGGGGAGGAAATGCCTATCCAACTCGACGGTTTTAAAGGTGGCGACCGCACCCACCTGAACCTGCCGAAAACACAGGAAGATTTGATGGAAGCCATTAAAGCCACCGGAAAACCGGTTGTTTTGGTCCTGATTAACGGAAGCGCCCTTTCGGTCAATTATGCTGCTGAAAATCTGGATGCCATCCTGACTGCCGGTTATCCGGGCCAGGAAGGTGGAAATGCCGTGGCCGACGTGCTGTTTGGCGATTACAATCCGGCCGGACGATTGCCGGTTACTTATTATAAATCGGTCGATCAGTTGCCACCATTTGAGGATTACAACATGGAAGGCCGCACCTACCGCTATTTCCACCAGGTTCCGCTTTATCCGTTTGGCTTTGGATTGAGCTACACGCATTTTTCGTATGCCGACCTGAATGTTCCGAAAGAAGTAAAAATGGGCGAGCCAATTACAGTTTCAGCCAAAGTGACCAATGCTGGCGACCGCGATGGCGACGAAGTGGTTGAATTGTACCTGACCGACGAAAAAGCATCGACTCCGCGTCCAATCCGCCAACTGGAAGGTTTTAAACGCATTTCGCTGAAAAAGGGCGAATCGCAAACCGTTCAGTTTACACTTGAACCACGCCAGTTGTCGATGATTAACGATAAAGACAAACGGGTAATTGAACCCGGATATTTCACCATTTCGGTTGGTGGCGAACAACCCGGATTTACCGGAACCTGCAAAGCCGAAACGACGGGAACCCTGATTGGCAGGACAAATGTGAAAGGAAAAACACTTGAAATAAAATAGTTGGTTTAGGAATTGTTTGTGTGTGATCCCCTCCGGAACTTGTTTCTGGGGGGGATATTTTTTTGATGGAATATCCGTTTTGCCTGCAGGTCCGAAAATTTATTTTTTTGGAGTGATTAATCAATCTATAATTTATTCATGGAACAACTACGCTCAAAAATTGCCAAGGAAGCCTGGATATCAAACGGAACCTTGTTCCATTATTTCATGACCAAACTTGAACTTGTCGTGGTTTTGTATGTTTACATAAAATCAAAACTGGCAGCTTGTGTGAGTGGTGATATCTGATTGCCTTTAACCCAGATTCCGATAAGTGGCAGAAAATCATCAATTTGTCGTTTGACCTGATCTGGAGGCTGACACTTAAAATTTTTATTTGAAAATTAGAGTGAATGATCAATCTTGTAGCAATTATAAATTTCAGAAAAAATGAAAAAAGTAGTTTTAATTACCGGCGCATCATCCGGAATCGGCAAAGAAACCGCCAAACTTCTGGCTGAGAATGGTTTTATCGTTTATGGCGCAGCCCGTCGAGTTGAAAAGATGCAGGATTTGAAGGTTCCGGGAGTCCACCTCCTGGCGATGGACGTGACCGACGAGGACAGCATGATGGCTGGCGTTCAGGAAATTATCAGGAACGAAGGGCGCATAGATGTTTTGGTGAATAATGCCGGATATGGTTCGTATGGCGCTTTGGAAGATGTGCCGCTTTCGGAGGCCCGGTATCAGTTCGAAGTGAATATTTTTGGCTTGGCCCGACTGTGCCAGTTGGTGATTCCAACCATGCGGGCGCAGCATTCAGGAAAAATCATCAACATTTCATCAATCGGCGGCAGTTTTGGCGAGCCGCACGGATCGTGGTACCATGCCACTAAATTTGCGGTTGAAGGTTTGAGCGACAGCCTGCGCCTGGAATTGAAACAATTTGGTATCGATGTGGTTATTGTTAAACCCGGAGCCATTGTTACCGAATGGAACAAAATTGCGCGAGACAACATGATGAACGTTTCAGGAAAGACAGCCTATAAAGATCTGGTGGTGAAACATGTACGTATGTTCGAAAAAGCCGATGGCAAAATGGGGTCAAAACCAGTGGTGATTGCGAAGGTCATTAAAAAGGCTATCGATTCGAAAAAACCCAAAACAAGGTATGCGGCAGGAGCAGGAGCGAAGCCAATTCTTTTCCTGAGGTGGCTGCTTTCGGATAGAATGATGGACCGGTTGATGATGTTAATGATGAAATAAACAGAATGTTCCTAAAGTGAAGAAATCTCCGGAAGTATTGAATGAATTTTCTGGCAAAAGTCACAATTTGAAAATGTACCCCAGAGCAACCCGAAAACTGGAGTTGTCAGGATAAGTCATATTTTTATTCCTTGTGTGTGGAAAGTTGAACATCCAGGCGGCTTCCAGGTTGAAGCCTTTGTAGTTAACACTGATTGGCAATTCAAGTTGCACATTTAACAATCCAAAGACATCTTTGTAATAATTGTTGTATCCGGTATTGGTAAGCGGGTCAATTAATATTTCGTTCAACTGGTATTCAACCGATTCTGATCCAAAATAAAGCGTAACCTGAGGTTCGAGTTGAATCTTGTCGGAACGTCCCAGCTTGATGAGGTTCATGTTACTGTAAAAATCCCAGGTCAATTGAGTTCCGGTTTCCTGTCCCAATAAAATGGATAAAATGCCCCGCGTACCCGTATTTTTACTTTTCAGGGTAATTCCGGTATTGAGGCTGCCGGTGTAAAGTGGTTTGAAATTTGGATCATTGTTATTAAACAGAAAATAGTCGCAGGACGCCCGATACCTGAAAAACTTTAATTTTTTCAACCCTTTGCTGTATCCAACTGAAAGAACAGTTGTCCGGTAACCCGGATCAAGCTGGCTGTACCATGCCCCCGAAATGCCAGCATGAATGCCTGACGAATGTAGATAAAACAGCTGAGCTGACAGGTTGTATTGATTTTTCCCGATTTCGCGACCTGCAAAATAAGTTCTTGAATTATAACTGGTTATGGCATACAGGAATTGGTAATTTTTCTTCAGATTAAACAAATAGCTTAAGTCATCCTCGTTAAAAAGGACGAGATTTAACAAGGAATCCAGTCGTTCTTCCCGAAGTTTTTCAACGATTTCCGGTTTTTGAGCAGTCGAACTCGTTGTGAAAAAAATGACCAGTCCGAACGCAAAAAGCAGTCTTCTCATTTGAAAATGTTTAGCAATATGAATTGAACCCGGCATTCTCGCCCAAATTCACGATACAATCGAATGAAAAATTCGCAGACAATTGGTTTTGCCTGCGAACTTTTAGAATTTAAAGATTTATTTCGCATTTGCCCGGCTTCTGGCACGTTCGGTTTGTTGTTGCCGAACCTGGTTCTGAAGCTGTTCCTGGGCAGGTTCTTCAGCCGGCTCCTGAATGTGTTGCCTTACCTGCTTCCTTTCCTGTTGTCTGACCTGATCTCCGCTTCCATCCGGATTTTCATTCTGCTGCAGACTTTTTCTGATTTGTTTCATTTGTCCTTCCGGGATATTTGCCTTCAACTGTTCCCGCTGTTCATTTCGAAGAGTTTGCTGTAATTCAAGCATTTCCTGTTGTTCCAGCGAAAATGAAGCCTGAAGTGCTTCTTGCTTTTCAACACGGGTCAAATTGGTGTTTTCGAGAATGGCCAGTTGTTCTGCGGTAAAAGTTGCGCGGAAAGCATCGCGAAAATCCTTGTTGCTGTTGCGGAACTGATGAAGTAACGCCTGTTGGGTTTCAGTTAAGTCAGTCGTTACCTCCTGACAGGAACCGTCTTTCAGCTGATCCTTGATTTGCAGTTTAACACGGTCCTGATCCTGAGCCCATATCACTGAACCTGAAAAAGTGAGTAAAAGAGCTGCTGTTGCGAACGTTTTGAAAAATGTTTTCATAATGGATTTTTTTTTGTTAGTAATTAATTTCCAGACACATTCATACCGTAGAGTTGATTTTTTACCCTACCTGAACTCTGATTTTTTTTTCTGAAAATTAAATGGGTGAGGGAATCTGAATGACCGAAACAATGAAGAGTTAGAAGGAAAAAATAAGAAAAACTGTTGGTGTAAACGGAATTGCTTTGGCGTGTAAGTCAAGCCATGTTTCCTGATCTTCCGGAACACGGATAAAATTGGCATATTTTAAATTGTCGTTGTTCAGCACATTTAAAATGGAAATGCCGCCTTCAAGGTTAAATTTTCGGGCTGAAAGTTTGTAAGTTGCCGAAACGTCAAGCCGGTTGTAATTTTGCCCGGTTTTTCCGTCAATGGCCTGGCGTGGATCAGAAAATCCGGAACCAAAAACATAATTTGCCGAAAAATGAAACGGATTGAAATTCAGCAACACCGCGGTTTTTATTTCATGACGTTGATCGTGAAGGGCCGGACGATATTCCTGAACCGGGAAATAATCAAACTTCTCAAGCGTTTGGCTCAGCGTATAGCTGATCCAGGCCGAATGTCCCCGGTATTCCTGCTTCATAAAGAAATCGAGCCCTTTGGCTTTGCTTTCGCCATTGTACAGGTTGGTTACGCTGAAAGCGTCGATGTAGCGTGTTAATCCGGTTGTTTTTTTATCGAAACCTTCAATGCTGAAGGTGAACTGATTTTTGTGGTACGTTAAACCCAGAACCAGGTGGCGGGACTCTAAAACCGGGCTCGACTGGTTGTCGCAAATGGACCAGATAAAGTGGTAATTGCCTTCCGGATCGATCAGCGAACTGCGCGAAATAAACTGGTTGTGCAATCCCCAGGCCGCGTTTACTTTAAAATCATCGCCCAGCCTGATGGTTGATGAAAGCCGGGGCTGAAAGTAGAATCGATTTAAGTTGAGTGAATAATTGGTACGCAAACCCGGTTGAAGTTCTATCCATTGAGCGACAGAATACGAATCCTGCAAATACCCGTTCAGGCGTGAACCATCGAACTGCTGATCGACTAACCGAACCTGAAATGAATTTTCCAGAAGATTAATCTGGTTAAAAACAGCGGAAACTCCGAACTCAAGCTGATGTTTTTCTGCCATTACCAGGTGATGGGAGACGGATAAATTGGCTTCGGCAACCCGATTTAAAGTTTGCTTATCCTGATTAACTATCGTGTTAAAATCACCTGGGCCACCGCTTCCTCCACCTTGCCCTCCGGGCCCATGGCCGTTATCGCTGCCACCTCCCGAACCGGCATCTACCGGCCTGAATCCGACTTGCCTGAACGTGCGCAATTCTTTGTTTAAAGTTGAATATGCTGCCGAAAGTTTGGTGCGGCTGCCATTTTTCCAGATTTTTTGATAAAAAGCTGATCCGCCAAACTGTTTATTGTGCTCGTGGTCCTGGTATGCAATGCGCGAGCGGTCATTTTCACTGTTCAGGCTGTACGAAAAACGATCTTCTCCATACAGTGAACTTAGGCTGTAAGAATTGCCTGTTTTGTTTGTTCCTGAATATTTGAGGTTAAAATCATGAAAATTATAGTCCGGATAAATCAGTCGGTCTGTTGTGCCAGAACCTCTGCCTGCTCTTCCACTTCGAAATGAAAGTTGTTTGGTATCGTACAATTCATAGTATGTTTGCCGCAAAGCAACCGTCAGCGCCGATCGGCCGGCTATCGGGATGCTCATCATTCTTAGAGGTGCTTTCTGTAATTTGAATGACCTTTGCAATAATCGTCTGGAATTTAAAGCCGTCCGAATCCTTTCGATCCGGTTGTAAACTACTTGTTTGAATAACAGTGTTGACGACATTCCGGAAATGTCAGAATAAAAAAATGTGCTAAAAGCATAGAGTTCTCGTCTGATCATCGTAACTTAGAATGTAAATCGGGCTGAAATTTGGAAATAAATCGTGTTTTGTATGATCAATTGCATAAAAAACCTGCTTTGACTTTCCGTAATTGTGAGCAAAAAACAGGAAAAGTCATTCGTCATTTAAAAAAAGGAAACTGAAAAAAGAACCCTCGACCCGTAACGAAGAAAATAAAAATTAATACCTGTGAAAAATGAGACTAATCCTCCAGAATATCAAAGAATTGGTTCAGGTTGACACGAAAAACAGGCTTTGGGTTGCCGGCAAATCAATGGCACAGGTTCAGACCATCAAAAATGCTTTTCTGATCGTTATTGACGAACAGATCAGGGATTTTGGCCCGATGGAAGAACTAAATCATGCTGATTTTGAAGCCGATGACTTGGTTATGGAAATTGATTGCACCGGAAGGATGGTTTTACCGAGTTACTGCGATTCGCACACCCATCTGGTTTTTGCCGCTACCCGCGAAGCAGAATTTGTTGACCGGATTAAAGGCCTGACCTATGAGCAAATCGCCAAAAACGGGGGCGGAATCCTGAATTCGGCTCGTCTCTTGCAGGAAATGCCGGAGGATGATTTGTTTAATCAGGCCATGATGAGGCTTGAGGAAATTGCCATGCTTGGAACCGGTGCGGTAGAAATAAAAAGCGGATATGGACTGACCACCGAAGCGGAATTGAAAATGTTGCGCGTGATCCACCGGATGAAGCAACATTCGCCGCTCATGATCAAATCAACCTTTCTGGCCCATGCTTTTCCGCTGGAATACCGCAATAAACGCGAAGAATATATGAACCTGCTGATCAACGAGATGATACCGCTTATTGCCGTTGATGAACTGGCCGATTATGTGGACGTTTTTTGCGACCGGGGATTTTTCACCAGGGACGAGACCGAACGAATCCTGATGGCCGGAATCAAAAACGGGATGCAGGGAAAAGTCCATGCCAACGAACTGGCCAATTCGGGTGGAGTTCAGATCGGGATAAAATACAACGCTGTTTCGGTTGACCATTTGGAATGGGTGGGAGAAGAAGAAATTTCGGCTCTGCTGGGCAGCGAAACCATGCCGACGGTTTTGCCAGGTGCGGCCTTTTTCCTGAACCTGAAACTGGCTCCAGTCCGCGAAATGATTGACGCTGGTTTGCCGGTGGCTTTGGCTTCAGATTACAATCCGGGCACATCGCCCTCCGGAAACATGAATTTTATCCAGTCGCTCGGCTGTTTGAAATACGGCATGACACCTGAAGAAACCCTTCATGCAACCACCATCAATTCGGCCTATGCCATGGGAATCAGCGAAAGTTACGGCAGCATTGCCAAGGGGAAAGTAGCCAACCTGTTTATCACCAAAGAAATTTCGTCGTA
>JBBIHV010000009.1:46374-51461 GCA_037446835.1 Sunxiuqinia sp.
TAAAGCCTCACCCTTCGGGGGAGGTTTGGAGGGGGCTTTTATCTTTAAAATATGAAACAACTCATCGAATGTGTTCCGAATTTTTCGGAAGGAAGAGACGAAAAAATAATCAAACAAATAACCGACGCTATTCAGGCGGTCGATGGTATAAAACTCCTGAATGTCGATCCCGGAAAGGCCACCAACCGTACGGTGGTCACTTTTGTGGGCGAGCCTGAACAGGTGATTGAAGCCGCTTTTCAGGGTGCGAAAATGGCTGCCCAGCTCATCGACATGAGCAAACACAAAGGAGAGCATCCGCGTTTCGGGGCAACCGATGTGTGTCCGTTGGTGCCCATTGCCAACATTTCAATGGAAGAAACCGTGGTTTATGCCCGCCGTTTAGCCAAGCGAATGGGAGAGGAGCTTGGCATTTCGGTGTATTGCTACGAATTTGCAGCTTCGAGCGAGGAACGCCGAAGCCTGGCCAATTGCCGTGCCGGTGAATACGAAGGTTTAAAGGAAAAATTGCAGCAGCCCGAATGGAAACCCGATTTCGGCCCGGATATTTTAAATGAACGATCGGGTGCATCTGCAGTCGGGGCACGCAATTTTCTGATTGCTTACAATGTCAATCTGAATACCACTTCGGTGCGCCGCGCCAATTCCATTGCTTTCGATGTGCGCGAGGCTGGCCGAGTGGTTCGTGAAGGCGATCCGCTGACCGGAAAGATTGTGAACGGTGAAAACGGCGAACCGGTTCGCATACCCGGAACACTGAAAAAAGTTCGTGCCATTGGCTGGTTTATTCAGGAATACGGAATTGCCCAAATTTCGATGAACCTGACCGACATCACGGTGACTTCGATGCACCAGGCTTTTGACGAAGTGGTGGAAAAAGCACGCGATCGCGGAATCCGGGTGACTGGTTCTGAGTTGATCGGCGTAATTCCGCTTCAAGCCATGCTCGATGCCGGGAAATATTTCCTCCGGAAACAGCAACGTTCAACCGGGATTCCGGATGCGGAAATTATCAAAATTGCCATCAAATCGCTTGGACTCGATGAACTGGCCCCTTTCGATCCCAAAAAACGAATTATTGAATACCTGATTGAGGATCAGCAAAATAAACTGGTTGACCTGAGTTTATCTGGTTTTTCCAATGAAACTTTATCCGAATCGCCTGCACCGGGCGGCGGTTCGGTTTCGGCCTATGTTGGAGCGTTGGGTGCCGCGCTTGGCTCGATGGTAGCCAATCTTTCGGCACACAAACGCGGCTGGGACGAGTGCTGGGACGAGTTCTCCAACTGGGCAGAGAAAGGTAAGCTGGCACACGATCGGCTGCTCAAGCTGGTGGATGAAGATACCGCGGCTTTCAACGCCATCATGGATGCATTCGGTTTGCCGAAAAATAATGATCAGGAGAAGAAGCTGCGTACGGCCGCCATTCAGGCCGCGACCAAACATGCCATCGAAGTACCTTTTGAGGTGATGAAAACCGCATTCCAATCGATGGAAACGATACAGGCAATGGCAGAAATTGGTAACCCGAATTCGCTGTCGGATGCCGGAGTTGGCGCGTTGTGTGCCCGGACTGCCGTTTACGGAGCTTACCTGAATGTCAGGATAAATGCCGGAGGATTGGTTGACAAATTTTTTGCAGACGAAATTCTTTCAAAAGCGGCACAACTACTTCAGGAGGCACAGGCGAAAGAAGCCGAAATCCTGAAACTGGTCGAATCAAAAATATAATCTTGATATTCAGGGTTTCATTTCAAATGAAGCCCTGAATATCAAGATTCAGACTTTCTGGATTCTTCTATTCTGTAAATCGTTTAGGTTTGAGCGGGAATAAACTAAAAAGTATAATAATTCACTTTGTTGATGGCCGTGTTCATTTTTACGCCCTTTAAATCAATTGTGTAATGCTCGGCGTTTTCCAGCGAAATGGTCTTCATCAGCGTTTTGCCGCCTTTGGCATCTTCGGTGGTCATTTCCATCACAAAGCCGCCCACCGAAAGTGTATTGTGCAAAGCAGCCATTTTCGCTGCACGAAAAACGCCTAAATCATTCGACAAAGTGATTTGATCGGAAATCCAGACTTCGCCAAAAATCTTTTTGTAGGTATAGGTATATTTTTTGCATAGAAAACCCAGAATTTCTTTCGTTTCGGAAGTGGGAAGTATTTCCAGCTTTTTCAGATCGGCAGTTTCCGGATATTTATATCTACCTGCGTTGTAATATGGGGTGGCACCTCCACCCGAACCAAAAATCTGAACAGCGACTTCGTTCTTTTTATCCAGAATGGTTTCCATGCCGCTACCTTTGGCATCAGTAATAAATTTTGTAACAAAGTTATTTCCATCCGACTGGTAATATGTTTTGAAATGCATGGTACGCATCAACTCGTTATTTTTGGCATACGCCTCTACCTGAAATACATTGCATTTATCGAAGGTGTAAGTTTCGTCCCACTTTACTCCGGGAGCTTTAAACTGAAGTTGCCCCTGAGATGTGAGAAATGTCAGCAGGATTGTTAACAGAAAAACCGGTTTTTTCATGGTGCTTGATTTTGGATTTGGACTTATGGTTCTGAGACTGGATGAATGATAAAACTAATTTAACGTTTAATCCTGATAAAAACAAACGAAACATCATCCCAGGTTCAAAAAATTGATAGTCAGAGCATCACTTTGGGTGAACCCCTGACTGACTAATTGCGGGCTTTAATGGTTCCCCAGTTGTGTGTGGTCACAAAACTTTCCGGAAGAAAACCAGCCAGTTTTTTCAGGAATGAATACGGCATGGCAAACGACAGCAAATCGGCTGGCATACGGGTGCGGGCAGAAATGTCGAAGTTGCCTATCACTGCTTTTTCTTCGTTGTTTCGGGCCAGTTTCAGAGGCAGGGTAATCAGGCTCATACACGACGAACAGAACGGTGCCAGCACACGATCCATACTTCCAGGTGCGTCGAAATGCGATAAAGTGACCAGTGCGCTCAGTTGGTCGGCATTCACAAAAAACAAAACCGATTCGGGTTCTTCATGGGTTGCGAAATCATCCAGCGGTTTCACCACCACCAGTTTTTTATCAGGTTTCACAGCATTCACATTGTCAATAAAAGCCTTGGCCAGTGCGGGGTTTTGAATAAACCGCTCGCAGGGTCGCCAGAAATCATCCTTGTTCGACAGAAAATATTCGATGCCTTCAAAAATGGTATCCTGAAAACCCAGGTAAAATGCAGAACACGGCCAACCGGTCGATTCTTCGGCAAAAACCAGGGGAATTCCGGTTGCCGCTTTCAGGATAAGTGGAACAATGCAACCATTTCCTTTTTTCTTCAGTTCGAGTGCATTTTCAGGTTTTTCGTCGCTGAAATAAACGCCGCAGGGTTTGTAGTTTTCGAGTTTCAGGGTGTTGCTGAAAGTTTTTCCAAGTTCGCTGGTTGTCATTTTTGTGTCAGTATTTTCAGGTATGAACAGTTCAGTTTTTGGGGACATAAAAGTCACAAAAAAATCTGAAAACAGGGCTCTCAATTCCTGAAAAAACCGGCAACTTCCGTACTTTTATTATCCTTATTTTTAGAAAGCGATTATGAAAGCACTCCTGATTATCGACATGCAAAAGGTTTCATTCACGCCCGAAACGCCGCGTTTTGAATCGGAAAAAGTAATTGAGCGGATCAACCGTCTTTCGGAAGCATTCAGGGCCAAAGGATTACCGGTTATTTTCATTCAGCACGACGGGCGACGGGAAAATTATTGTTTTCCGGGAACCACAGAATGGGAAATTCTGGATGAATTAGTTTGCCAGCCTGAAGACGAGGTGATTTCCAAAGAAGTGAATGATGCCTTTTACCAGACACGGTTACATCAGTTTTTACAAATGAATAACATTACGGAGTTGTTTATTACCGGTTGCGCCACCGATTTTTGCGTGGATGCAACGGTGAAATCGGCGCTGGTGCACGATTACAACCTGACAATCATTTCGGATGCGCACACCACCGCTGACCGACCGCATCTTTCGGCCGAAAAAATCATTGTGCATTACAACTGGGTTTGGGAAAATCTGGTGCCGACCGAAGGAAAAGTACGGGTGGTGAAAACAGAAGAATTTATTTAAACAACTAAGTCATCCGGATAAAAGTCGTAAATTGAAGATAAAAATCAAGTATGGACTTTTCCAACGGCCAAATCTATCATATATTCAATCGCGGAAACAATTTGCAGACAGTCTTCTTCAACCACGAAAACTATTTGTTTTTTCTTGATAAACTGCGGACACACATTCTTCCTCATGCCGATATTCTGGCCTGGTGCCTCATGCCGAACCACTTTCATCTGATGATCGTGGTAAAACAGGTTGAGATTGAAATTGGTGATTTAGTGAATGTTGGTGGGAGTGGGAGTGAGGGCTTCACTTCGAGAGAGTTTGATAGTGAGCAGGTGACTCAAAGTCACCTGCTCACTAAAACACGATCGCTGAATGATTCTATTTCGATTCTGCTTCGATCCTATACCCGTGCAATTCAAAAACAGGAGCATATTACCGGTAGTCTCTTTCAGAATAGAACCAAAGCCCTTTGCCTTACCGAGCCCCAGGGCGTTTCTCCAGCGTATTTCAATACGCATTTTGGCATGATGGGAAACCTCGATTTGCCTGAAACGAACTACCTGAACATCTGTTTCGATTACATCCACCTGAACCCGGTTAGCGCCAAATTGGTTGCCGAGCCTGGAGATTGGGAATTCTCGTCATACCGCGACTATTTCTGCGGGCGAAAAGGAAAATTGATCAATCGGGAACTGGCGAAGGAATTGGGGCTGATTGAGTGAGTCGGTAACTATTCAGCAGGTGACTCCAAGTCACTTGCTGAATATCCGCTCGGATTAACTGTAAAGCAAAAAGCCGCTTCCCATTTCCAGAAAAGCGGCTTTCGTATTTTGCTAGTGAGCGGGTGACTTCAAGTCACCCGCTCACTAAGGAAACAAATTAAACTACATAAGTTCTTGAAGTCGTATCGCCACCTCTTCCGGTCCAGTTGGTGTGGAAGAATTCGCCGCGAGGTTTGTCGGTGCGTTCGTAGGTGTGAGCGCCGAAGTA
>JBBIHV010000010.1:0-9417 GCA_037446835.1 Sunxiuqinia sp.
GGTTCGGTTTCCACCAGGTCGAGGTAACAGTGACCACTGCGGTTCACGGTCATTTCGCTGATTTCGGCAATAACCCAAACCGGCAGGGCAAATGTATCTTCCAGACTGCTTTTCACCCGATGCTGAAGGTCTGAAAGTGTGATTTGATGGTCGCTCATTGTTCAAGTATAAAATAAAAAGGTAAAAGTAAGCAATGCCATTTTCACGTGAATTCTCCGTTTTCATCCTTTCTGCTTTTGACTAAGACTTTGCAGTAATTATCGAAAAGCTTTTATCACCTTTATTCGTTGCTCCTTATTGCCTGATTTTATGGATAGTACCAAAAGCCCATCGGGCAATTGTCCAAGGTTCTTCAACAAAATTGTTCCTGAAGTTTTGCCGGCCGATTGCCATAAACATAAGCCCTGAAGGTTATAAATGCTAATCTGGTAATTGTCTTCCGAAACCGGGTTCAGGTTTGAGATATACAAATAATTGGTGAACGGATTGGGTGACACGATCCAGGACGTTTCGTGTGAAAAAGATTGTGAACTGTTGACTTTCAGGTATTTATCAGCAAGCCCAAAGTCGGGGATTCCGTAGCCGAGCAACGAATCGGGTTTGGAATACTGGCTGGCGCTTTGTTCAATGGCCAGTTTCAACTGTTTCACGTTGGCATACGGATTGGCCTGAACCAGGCAAGCACCCATTCCGGCCAAAACCGGCGATGAGAACGATGTTCCGCTGCCATGATCCAAAAGGCCATTGATATTTACCAAAAAAGTTGCATATCCCATGGCATCAACATTTGGTTTAACCGCCCCTCCAAATGCCGGGCCAACCGAACTGAAATAAGCACGGATGCCATTTTTATCAACAGCGCCAACACAAATCACATTTTCGCCATCGGATGGGGCAATGATGTGTTTCCACGAATTTGCCCCTTCATTTCCGGCGCTGGTAAAAACCAGTATTCCTTTCCGGAAAGCCATGTTGGCGCCTTGTGTTATCCGGGTGGTATGGCCGTTCATGTCGGCATAGGTATGGCTCATCCGGGGGTCATCAAAAATATTGTAGCCCAGCGAAGAATTGATCACATCAACGCCCAGGCTATCGGCCAGTTCGGCGGCAGCAACCCAGTTATCTTCTTCAATCAGGTATTCAGTGGCGACGTCCTCGGTGCGAAACAGGTAAAACGAAGCATCGGGCGCTGTGCCTATAAAACTTCCGGGAAGATTGCCACCCATACACGAAAGCACGCTCATTCCGTGGTAGTGTTGCAGGTAAATGTCGTCTGTCGGGTTAACAAAATCGCGGGTCGCCAGAATCCGCCCTGAATTGCGCAGACTGTCGAATGCTGAAAACTGGTTAACATGCCAAAACCCCGCATCCAGGACTGCAATTTGAACGCCTTTTCCACGGAAGCCCTGGTTGTGCAGGTACTGCCCATTCAATTGCTGAAGCTGGTAAATGGCATTGCCATAGCTTGCCGAATCGGCATTTTGGGTTATTTTGGGCTCGGCAAACTTTTGGCACACCGATTTTGTGACCAGCGCAGGTTTTGTTAATTGCACCGCGGTTACAAACGACAGTTTTTTAACCTGACTGATCAGTGCCGTATCGGCAGTCCGAATGGTTGCACCGTTCAACCATTTTGAGGTATGAATAATTTCGAGGCCAAGTTTTTTGAGGCTGTCGAGATATACCGGAGAAACCGGCAAATCGGTTTCGTCGATTGGGATGTGCTGTCTGGCCCGGCGATCGATCGCCCGTTGTGATAGAAATTTTTCAGGATGGCTAATCTGGTAAGGCGTTCCATTTTTGTCGTTCAACTTTACCCAATAATAACTTTTAGGTTGGCTTTGGGCAAACACAACCACATTGGCGAACACAGTCAAACACATGACGATAAATAAAAACCGGGCATTTCCGAATCCGGTTTTTCCTGTCATTTTCCTCTTTCCTTTTTCCGATTCGACAGGCTCAGTGCAGCGCCTTTTCCGAAAAATCAGAATGGATTCCATATTTTGGCATTAACGATTTTTCATCTGTCTCATGTATTCCTCCGGATTTTGCATAAATTTTTCCGGATCAGGAAGATTGTCTTCCTTGGTTTTGAACGATCCGAATGTCACCTTATCGATGCTGTCCTGAACCTGAGGGTTCAACAATTTTCCCTGATCAAATTTCAGGGTGAAGCGAAGGTTTCCCGATTCGTCGAAATACTTCCAATCTTTGTCGCGGGAATCAAAGTTGTAGTTCGCTTCCAATTCGGGCTTTCCGTTTGCCTGCCAGGTTTCGAAAGGGCCATTGCGCTGTCCGTCGGAGTAGGTACATTCCAGATAAATTTTCCCATCCTTAAAATAAATCCGGTACAGTCCGTCGAGCTTCCCATTCTTCCAGTTCGATTCTTCGAGCAGCTCGCCCGTCGCGTAATATCGTTTGCTGAGGCCTGTTTTCAGTCCGTCCAGGTAATTTTCTGACGACACCGGTTTCGAATCCAGGAAATAAGTCCATTCACCGGTTTTCTTTTGCCCAACATATTTTCCTTTTCCAATCAGGCTTCCGCGTTCATCGAACAATTGGGCGGCAGCCGTGTCGCTTCCTTCCTTAAAAACCATCAGCGCCATCACTTTTCCGTTGGGATGAAAACGCTTCATTTCGCCAACAGGCTTGTTATCCTTGAAAGTAGCTTCATAAACTTTTTTCCCTTCAACATCCTTCTTTATCCAGAACCCCTGCTTTCGCCCCTGCGCATCAACCTGGTTTACAACATTTTGGGCAAAAATATTTCCTGAAATCAGGAGAAATAAACAAAAGATCAATCCACGCATATTTTTTATTTTTATAAACTACTAAATTAAAAAATTATTTCGCGGAAACGGGTTTCCTGAGTTTTCATTTCCACGAATACTTTTCTGCTGAAATGAAGGGAGCTACTGTTTTCTGAAGAATTTACGCTTATTTTGAATCTCAAAATTTTAGTCATGCAAACGAATTTGAATCCTGAATTTTTCCACACAACCAGCGAAAACACCGATTTCAGGCAAATGGTGAATGAACTGGATATTGATCTGTACAAACGAAACGGCGACACACAGGCTCAGTACGAACAGTACAACCAAATCGATAAAATTAAACATGCCGTGGTAATTTTCGTTGACGGGGAACCAGTTGGTTGCGGGTGTTTCAAAGAATTCGACCCCGAAACCATTGAAGTCAAGCGCATGTTCGTAAAGCCCGAAATGCGTGGCAGGCAACTGTCAACCGGTCTTCTTCAGGAGTTGGAAAATTGGGCCATGAAGGAAGGCTATAAAAATGCCGTTCTTGAAACTGGTCGCCGCCAGGTGGAAGCCCAGCAACTTTACAGCAAATCTGGATATTTCAGGATTGAAAATTATGGTCAGTATTTGGGAATGGACGACAGCATTTGCTACCGGAAACCATTGAAATGATGTTTTGACTGGCCAGAGATGCCGACAAATCCGACAGTGTTCGGTTTAGGCAATTGGGCTATATCCGGGGGAGCTGGTAGAAACCCATTTGCGAAAAGCTGCGGGTACATTCCTGATGTGCAGGTTTTACCGGATGTCTGGGAAGGTGAACCCGTTGTTCAAAAAAAATCTGGCAGATTATTTCAACCTGCCAGACAAATCACCTTTTCCTTTTCTATCTATTAGCCGATTGGCCAGTTCCCTGTCATTTTTTCTGATAAATGCGGACATAGTCCACCACCATCGAGCGTGGGAAAATTGAGTTGTCGATCCCTTTTTGTCCGCCCCAGTTTCCGCCTACGGCAACATTCAGCAACAAATGGAAACGTTTGTCGAAAGGCCACGAAGTGAACCCTTTCCCTTCGTTTTTGAAAGTGAAATATAGCGTTGAATCAACATAAACGCGGTATTCGCCGGCTTCCCATTCGAGCGTGTAATTGTGGAATTTGGTGTAACAGTCGTTTATGGTAATTTTGGCGTTTTTCTGGGTTCCCTGAACATGGTTGTACGCCTGCGAGTGGGCCGAGGCCACAATCACATACGGATCGTAGCCCACATTTTCCATGATGTCGATTTCGCCGCTGGCAGGCCATTTCCCGTAAGCCCAGTCGGTTGGCAGCATCCAGATTGCAGGCCACATTCCCCTTCCTTCGGGCAACATGGCCCTCACTTCAACTTTGCCATATAACCAGTCGCCTTTTCCTTTGGTAACCAGCCGCGCCGAGGTGTATTTGTGCCCTTCGTAATCTTCTTTCAACGCGTTGATGTACAGTTTCCCGTCTTTCACTTCAGCGTTTTGCAGGCGGCCACTGGTGTAATATTGAGCTTCGTTGTTTCCCCATCCTGTTGCATTCCCTTCGGTATCGAAACTCCATTTTTTGGAATCGGGCAGGCCACTGTAATCGAATTCGTCGCTCCAAACCAATTTCCAGTTCTGGCCCGGTTCTTTTTGACTAATTTTTTTCTCCAGGGCCGTCGGTTGCGTTCCTGAAATACTTTTTTTATCAACCGACTTTTGTTGTGCCCCGGCAACTGAAACCAGACTTAAAAAAAAGAAAACGGAGCAAAGCGCAGGATGAATGAATTTTTTCATGTCGTTGATTTTATGTGGTTTGTGAATATTTTTACTTTATTCAAATGCTTATGTATTATTTCTTAACTATTTTTTCAATTGAAAATCCGGTTTGTGATGAAATGCGGATAAAATAGACACCCGGTTTCAGCAAAGAACTGTTGTACTCGTACCTGGTTTGATTTGCAGGTACCGAAAAACTATCCACTTTGCATCCGGTAACGTCCAGTAAATCAATTTTTAACTGTATTTGGCTAATGGGCAGGTTATCCATGATTATGCGGTCGTTTGCCGGGTTTGGATAAATTTTCATGTTGGGAAAAGTATTGTCTAATTTCTCAACCCCGGTAACATTGACCACAAAATTCCAGGCGTTCTTATCAAAAATCGCGTCACACGGATTGCTGTTTAAATCGAGGAAAGTCCCCTGATCGAATTCAATATAATACCGGTAAGTATTCTGGAGCTGGACGCGATTGGTAAAAGTCAGCGTTTTGGTCCCCACGCCGGAAATGACTGCTGAATCGATGTTTTCGATTAACTGATTGGTAGCGTATAGTTTAAGCCTGATTGATTTTGCATAGTTGTAGTTGACCGGCTCTGAAAAGTTGATTGTAAACGTGTTCAGCGCCTGGGCATCGCTCGAATTGTTGGCTGGCGTGAAAGAAATAATCTGGGGGTTGGTATTGTCTTTCGACCGAATGGCCACCGTTCCATCCAGGCGGATATCTTTTGACGATGCGCCTATCCTGATTTCAAAATTTCCGGGGTCGTACCCGAATGCTTTTTTGTCAACTTTATAATACGAAAATGAAGTGCTGTCTAATTTCAGGGTGATGGTTTTTGTTTCACCGGCATTGAGCGAAACCTTTGAAAATCCCTTTAATTCCTTGTTCGGGCGATCAACCGGTGCGGATTGCTGACTGATATAAAGCTGTGCAACTTCGGAGCCGGCCATGCCTCCAGTATTCGTAACATCAAAACTCACCTGAACCGAATTGGGATTGTCGGTTACTTCAGGAGATATTTTTAAATTGCTGTAACTGAATGTGGTGTATGATAATCCGAAGCCAAAAGGGAACAGCGGTTCAACATTTTTTGTGTCATAATATCGGTAGCCAAGCATCAATCCTTCTGAATAGAAAACATGTTTGGTGCCGTTTGGATCGTAGTAGCTGTTAAAAACCGGGCTGTCTTCCCACTTTTTTTCAAACGAAACGGGCAACTTTCCTGAAGGATTGGTTATGCCAAATAAAATTTCGCCAATTGCAGTCCCGCCTTCCTGTCCCGCGTACCAGGCATGGAGCAGCGCATCGGCATTTCCGATCCAGCTTTCGGTGGCCACGTTTCCACCGGCATTTACGATAACAATTGTCCGTGGATTTACCCTCGAAATGGCATTGATCAAACTATCCTGAAAGTTAGGAAGCTGAAACGGGCGGTCGAAACCTTCGCCCTCTGAACTGCTGTTGAACCCGACACAAACCACAGCGGCATCGGCATTTTTTGCGGCAAGCACGGCGGTCGAATTCGTAAAGTCGAGCATACTATATCCCATCCGGATTTCGGCGTCGAGTGCCGATTCGTAATATTCAAGCTTTACGCTGTAAACCTGGTCTTTAACCAAATGGATGGTGGCTTGTTTTGTTGTTGCCGCCTGATCGTTCCACTGGTCGATGATTAGGTTGTTGTCTATCCACAACCTTGACCCATCGTCGCTGCGGAGGTAAAACAGATAATTGCCTGTTGCTGGTGCCTTGATCGCTCCCGTCCAGCGGACCGAAAAGTTATCGGCAGGAATCCCGCTCACATTGGGCGCATTCAACCCCCATGAAAAATTTACATTTTGATCGATCTGTATTTTTGTTGCCGTGCCGCTTAATGTTTTATTGGCAAAATAGGATGCTGTTAATCCGGTTGTTGCCAGCGAGTTGTCTGAATAAAATACAGAATTGGCGTAGGCGCTGGTCTCATCGCCCATGCCTGCATCATAATTTACTGAAACCCCGCTTCCTGCCGCGGCCTTTATCCCATCGAGAATGCTAACATAATGGAACGGATCGGTGTACGAACTGCCGCCGCCGGTTACCCAGGCATTCGCGTTTTGCCCAATAACAGCAATGGACTTTACGGCGGATTTATCGAGTGGCAGTATCGAATTTTTATTCTTCAAAAGTACAATCCCGCCGCGTGCCAGATCGAGTGCGACCTGATCATTTGGGGCGTAATCGTTTGGGATACTGGTATCAAGCTGTGGCCTGTCCAGAAAACCGAACCGGATAATTACCCGTAAAATACGGCGGACTTTGTCGTCGATGACCGATTGCGGAACAATTCCGCTGGAAATTAGAGGCGAAAGCGTGCTGCTGTTCATGTTGGCGCCCGAAGGCATTTCCAGGTCCAGGCCAGCGAGCGCCGAATTTTCACCATTGTGCGTCGCGCCCCAGTCGGACATGACAAACCCCGTGAATTTCCAATCTGTTTTTAAAATATCAGTCAGCAAATGTTTATTTTCCGAAGCCCATGTCCCGTTCACCAGATTGTACGACGACATCACACATCCGGCTTTTCCTTCGGTCACTGCCGCTTTAAAGGCTGGTAAATATATTTCCTGAAGGGTGCGTTCGTCCATGTCGGAACTCACGTTGTACCGGTCCCATTCCTGATTGTTGGCCGCAAAATGTTTGGCTGTAGCCACAACGCCTTCAGCCTGAACTCCTTTGACATAGCCTGTGGCCATCCGGGACGACAGGAAAGGGTCTTCGCCAAAATATTCAAAGTTTCGGCCACACATCGGCGCCCGGTAAATATTCATGCCGGGGGCCAGCAAAATATGAACCCCGCGCGAACGGGCATCTTTTCCCAGTGCGTGTCCCAGCTTGCCCACCAGGGTGGTATCCCAGGTAGCTGCGGTCAGTATCCCGGCCGGGTAAGCCGTTGTTTTTCCATACGTGCGTACACCCACCGGCCCGTCAGACATTTTGATTTCAGGAATATTTAAGCGTGGAATGGCCTGGATATAAAAATTATTGAACCCGCCGATATAACTGAGTTTTTCCTGTGCAGACAATCTGGGTAGCAGGTCGTTCACACGGTCTTCAACTGCGGCTTTGGGGTCCAGGTAAATCTGCCCTTTTGAAACCGAGATCTGAGTCAGGAAAAGGAAAGTCAGGAAAAAAAATTTTAGCAGTCGGTTCATAGTTTATTTTATGAATAACCTGTTTTTATCAGTTTAAATCCATTGCTGTTTACAAAAAAGCTGACAGGACCTTCGGAAGTTGTCAGGATTATTTCAGGTTACAGCCCTTTCAGCGTCGATAGACCTGGAAACGTCGAACCAAACGACATTGTATTAGAAATCATTCAAAGGAACGTTTTAACACTATTCGCGAAGTTTAAATTTGGCTCAACTCACCCTAAGGCAAGCTTTTACCAAATAAATGTCCCGACTGCCCCTCCTGAAAGTTGGGTCGTTACGATCATATCTTTGAACTGGATGTTGAATGTTTGGGCTGTGCTGCTTTCGTTGAGCACAATCAGAACTTTTTTGCCTGCGGGGGTTTTGAATGCCACGTTTGACAGGTTGGGAACCAGGTTCGAGGCAATCCTTACCGAACCCGGGGCCACAAACTTCGAAGCATGGGCAACAATGTAATAGGAAACATTTCGGATAACCGATGTGCCAATGGTTAGGCCGCCTAAACACGTGTTACATCCGCCGGGGGTGTGAGGAAAATAATTGGGGTCTGAAGCCAGGTTCCATTCCAGGACATTTTTGCTCCAATTACGGGTCGCGCCGATAATCAGGTTTTTCACGTGCCACTTTAAATCTTCCGGAAAATTACCTGGCCCGCCAACCCATTGCTCAGTAAAATATACATTTTTTTCAGGATGGGCATTGTGCACCTGCGTCAGCGCGGTAATATCACCGGCATACAGGTGAAAAGCCGAGCCATCGACATATTTTGAAGCAGCCGGGTCGTCGAGGATGGTCAGCGGATACGACGGCACATCGCAATTGTGGTCATACACAATGATTTTTGTGGTTATGTTTGCCGCCTGAAATGCCGGGCCAAGGTAGTTTTTTATAAAATTTGCTTCCTCGGATGCCTGCATCACCATGCTGGGGTTATTCGACGGGTTTAAGGGTTCGTTCTGTGGCGTGATGGCTGTGATTGGAATTCCCTGCGCTTTCATGGCCTGAATGTATTTTACCAAATAATTGGCATAGGCACCGTAATATTTTGGTAGCAAACTGCCACCCACTGTTCCACGGTTGGTTTTCATCCAGGCTGGGGCCGACCAGGGCGAGCCCAGAATTTTGATGTTCGGGTTGAGCGCCACGATTGATTTCAGGACAGGAATTAAATTCGCTTTATCCGGATCGATGCTGAAGTGTTGCAGCAGGCTATCGGTTTCAGTGCCTGAAAGGTCGTCGTACGAATATACGGAGGCATCCAGATCGGATGAGCCAATGCTGATGCGCAGGTAGCTAATGCCAATAAACGTGCTGTCGGTGGCGAAGAGTTCTTTTAATAAATCGTCGCGGTTCGTCGGGGACAGTTGGTTTATCAGGGAAGCGCTTCCTCCGGTCAGGGCAAATCCAAAACCATCGATCGACTGGTAGGTTTGGGTCGTATCGACCAAAATTGAAGGGTTGTAATTTGTTGAACCGCTGAAATTAAGGACGATGCTTTGTTTTTTGAAATAAACCGATTGCCCCGGGTCGGTAAGCCATAACCCGACATCAGATTTAGTCGTGCCGCCGGGGGTTGGGGTAGGGGTTGGTTTGGGCGTTGGTTGCGGTTCTTTTTTTGAACCGCTGCAACTAACCACTGAAAACATGAAAAGGATAATTAGTATCCGGGAAAT
>JBBIHV010000010.1:9517-25461 GCA_037446835.1 Sunxiuqinia sp.
TTCTCAACCATTCCTTTATTGAAAAACCCTCACGTAATCGACAAACATCCGTTGGGGGAAGGGGGTCGATGAATCGGGCGGGCCGGGCCAGTCGCCGCCAACGGCAACATTAAAGATGAAAAACTGATCGGCGTTGAACGGATAATTTCCGGCACCAACATCGGTTATGGTATTGGTCAGGTACAAATGGTCGTCAACCAGCCATTTCATGGTATCTGTTTGCCATACCAGGCTATAAACGTGAAATTGCTGAGAAAAATCGCCTGATGGCAAGTCATAATTTGAGCCTTTCGAGGCATGGGCCCCGGCGGCGTTTTGCCAGTGACCGGTCCCCCTTACCCTGCCGGGGGATGTGCCAACCAGTTCCATGATGTCGGTTTCGCCGCAAGCGGGCCATCCAACCGACGAAATGTTGGTCCCCAACATCCAGAGCGCCGGCCACATGCCTTTTGCAACAGGCAATTTGGCCCGGATGTCAATTCGTCCGAATTTAAATTTTTTCTTATTCTGGGTTGTCAACCTTGATGACGTATAATTAAAACCGTTGATTGCTTCGTTTCGGGCTTCAATGATCAGGTTGCCGTTTGAAAGAAAGCAATTCTTTAAACTGTTGGTGTAGTATTCCAGTTCGTGATTGCCCCATCCGCCACTGCCATTGCCAATTTCCTGGTTCCAGGTTGTTAAATCCAGGTTTGGCGCCGAAAATTCATCACTCCAAACGAGCGTGTATCCGGGGTATGAATGGGGTGTTGAATAACCGGTATTGTCGGTTGGTAAGTATGTCCCGTCTTCGGTCACAATCGTTCCTTTTGCCGATGAGGTGCCAATTGTACAAAGCTTTGGGTTGCTTAGCTGAACCGAGAATTGCAGGTTGGGCTGGCGTAGATTTGTAGGGTCCCCAACGATCTGGACATCAATAATGGTTTGTGTATTACCAGCCGGAATGGTTAACGTTCCTGATGCAGCCACAAAGTTTTTCGGTGAAGTGGCAGTTCCGTCCACAACTGAATAATCAAACGAAACCGCATTGGTGCTGGCCTTACTGATGTTTGCATAAAAGGGCATGGTTGTGTTTGTGGCAGTCATTTGCTGGCTCATGTCGTTCATGGTTACTTGTGGCAAAGTTACCGGGTTTGGCGCGGGAGCATTTGTATCTCCAGTTTTCTTGCACGAATTTAAACCCATGCCAAAAGTTAAAATACCAACGATTGCAATTGTCTTTTCCCTGAACATTTCATTAGAAATTAACGGTGTTAATATATTGATTATCTATGCGTTCTTGTGGAACTCTCATGCCAGATGAGTTCCAATTCGTTCTCTTTTTGTAATGCCTCTGTTAAAGTTATTCCTTCGGCATGTCCGTTTCATTTATTTTAAAGTGACCGGTAATTTCAGCCCATTTCGGCCTTTATGAAGATAAAAATGGAGGAGTGAAACCTCCTCCATTTTACCTGTTTCATTCAAAAAGTATGATTAAATTGATCTGAAATTTCAAAGAGCTTTTGTTATTGAACTGGAATCAACTTGAGATACCAGGCATTTCCGGTTTCAGTCCCTTGTACCCTGAGGTACAGGTGAGATGAGTCTATTGCCAGAATTTCATACTCTTTTTGCACAGCTCCATAGCCAATAAACGTTGTGTTTCCGGCCAACAGGATGCTCGTTTGCGTTGATGGGGCAGTAGCGGCTACACCTGAACTGGAAGGGATAAACGAAAATGCAGAAGTTCCTCCTGAATATGGGTAACAAGCTTCGGAGCCGGAAGCAGGAATACCTGGCAGAGTAGTGAGGGAACCTGTTTTTGTTAATACCCCGTCGGGAGTAGTAGCTTGTAATGAATAACTTTTAGTTCCGGCATTATATGAGAATGTAAAGTTAGCTGTATAAAAACAGTTGCAGCAAGATACTTTTTCATTCACCCCAGCCGACCACCAAACAGGACTAGCAGAGGTAGGATCCCATGGGCCAACGCCGAAATGTCCCGGAACGCTTTTGTCAACAACCCAGGTTTTCGAAGTCCCTCCAGTTAAGGCTGTGGCTATGGCAGGGTCAACAGTAAAATCGCTTCGAACGGTAATGTCCTTTGTAATGGTCGATGAGGTTCCGCCCCTGCCGTAAGCTACGACAGTAACCCGGTAAGTGTTTAACCCCAGGGTTGTAAACTTTTTAGTTACAATACCAGTCGGAACATAGACTAAATCCAAAGGCGTATTCGCATCGTAATCAACTTTGAACGAAACGGCATTTTGGGCAGTTATGGTAAAATTTACGTCGCCAGAGCCATCTCCGGCAGGGTTTGCATCATTTGCGCCAACAATTACAGCATTGATAACCAAGTTGGTGGGTGGTGTTAAATCGCCCAACGAATAGTTTTTCTCAGAACAACTGTAACCGGCAATTATTAATATGAATATACCCAAAAGGTATTTTAGAATCCTTTTCATATTGTAATATATTAATTAGTTAATCTAAAATTATCGACATAGAAAACAGCACCTGCTCCGGTAAAGGTGTCGTTGAAGCGCAATACAAGCTGGTCGAATTTGGTTCCAGCAGGGATACCGGCAATGGTACTGTAATCGAACACTAACTCTTCCCATGCTCCGGAAGTGGTAAATGGCATTTTCAGGACAGCAACTCCGTTTGCAGGTACTCCACCTTCAGCCGATTCCAGTTCAACATTCATTTTCAAGCCAATTTGGGCGGGGTCAGGATTATAAACCCATACTTTAATTTTTTTGCCGACTGAAAAATCAATTGGAACATTTAGCGGGCTGTAAGTTCCGCTCCATCCTTCAAGGCCTTTGGTGAACTTACCGACCTTTGCGCTGGTATTAATTCCGCTCGGATTTGGGTTGGCCACAGTTGCAAACAGTTGTCCGGTGCCAAATGTCCCGAAGAAGTAATTGACAAAGGCGCTCTCGAAATCAATTGGTAAGCCAAATGGATCGGTAACCGTAATTGGGGTTACATTTTCGGAGGTAGCTTTGCCACCGCTTAACGCAACAACTTTCAGGTTGTAATTTCCTGAAGTTGCATAGTCGTGTGCGAGTACCACGCCACTGGCCATTGGTGTCCCGGTTTCGTTGGCCGCATCGCCAAAGTAAACGATGTAGGAGGCGGCGTAATCTGCCGTAGCATGAACCGTTACGTGATGTACGGTTTGGTTCACGGTTACCACCATGTTTTCCGGAGCCCTGTAAGTGAGCTGTAACGGATAAGTTGTGGTGGTCTGATTTCCAGCAATATCGGTGGCTGTAATGGATACGGTATAACTTCCTTCAGCATACGAATGGGTGGCGCTGCCACCTGGTACTACGGTTGCAGAAGCTGCACTGCCTGAGCCATCGCCAAAGGCAACCAGAAAAGAAGTTACCCCTTCTCCGGTTGGTGTAATTTTTACCTTTCCTGAATTGTCGTTGCTTATATCAAAGATCTTATCAACATTTGCAGAAGCAGCAGTTTTTAAAAACGACAGGTCTTTGTCGATGCCGTCTTTCAGGGTACAACTTACCGCTAACAGAAGCAGCAGTAATGCAAAGCTGTAGATGAATGTTATTTTTTTCATATTTTTATGTTTTATAAAATTCTTCAATTAATTATACCCCGGATTTTGAACCAGTTTGGTACCTTGCAATTCCCGGTAGGGGATAGGAAAGTTTTCATTTTTCCCAGCTACAAAACCTTTGCTGCCCAATACTGCTGGTGCATCGCCCCATCTCACCAAATCGAAGAAACGGAAACCTTCGCCAGCGAGTTCTGCCCTTCTTTCGGTTTTAATTGCAGTCATGCTAACCGGAACTGAAGGTAACCCAACGCGGGCCCTAACTGCATCGAGCAATGCCTGAGCCCTGGACCCGGTAGCGCCCAATGCTTCGGCTTCCAGCAAATAGGTGTCGGCTAAACGAATATCGTAAGTGTCTTGCCTGTAATTTAAAACCTGATCGCCTGCCCCAGTAGAAACATCAGATTGGTGTGGTAAAAATTTGTTTAAAAAATAGCCCATATCCTGATATCCTGGAATGTAATCGGCCTGACCTGCAGCTTTTAAAGCTTTTAAATCGAATACGGTAGCAGCAAAACGAGGATCTGCTTTAATGAAATCATAGAAGCTCTGGGTAAATACATTGAAACTCCATCCAGAAGGTAGATCAGGTGCTGTTGACCCTGCCGGCCTCGAATAACTTCTTGGTCCAACCATTACGTTTACGCTATTTCCTTCATCACTGCCACTGCCCCAATTTCCCCAGCCTGAGCTTCCAATGCTGCTATGGCATACTTCGAGGATCGATTCTGTATTAAACTTATTGCTGGTAACCCACAGGTCGGCAAAATTAGCCAACAAGCGATATCCGTATTGGCTAGTAGCTCCGGGTGTTCCGTTTACTTCGGCCAATTGAGCGGCAGCTAGAGCATTTTTGTTGTCGTAGAGATAAACTTTTCCAAGCAGTGCCTGGGCGGCTCCTTTGGTAAAACGTCCGGCTTCAGTAGCTGCAGGGATTATTCCGGGCAGATCGGGGATCGCTTCGGTCAAATCTTTTTCAATTTGTGCATAAACATCGGCAGGTGCAGCCTGGGTTGCTTCATACATATTGGTTGCTGTTAGCGGATCCAAGAGCAACGGAATATTTTTGAACATGATTTCAAGGTTGAAATAATAAAAGGCGCGCAAAGCCTTGGCCTCTGCGGTAAACCGGGCTTTTAAGGTTGCATCCATTTTTACGCCCGATATTTTCTGCAACAAGATATTTGCACGGAATATTCCCTGGTAATAATCGTTCCAGAAACTTGCCGGCATAATAATGGCATTCAGGGTATAATTTGAAAAACCTTGTATCCCGGCGCCATCGGAAGCACCTCCCCCACCAGCTACCTGATCGTCGGATCCGGCGTTCATCATGGTAATCATATTCTCAAAACCGCCTGAATTTTTGCGCATGACATCATAAACTGCAACCAAAGCGCCATAAGCCTGGTCTTGGTTCGAGTAGTAATTGGCCGAGAGGAACTGGCCTTTGGGTTGGATATCCACAAAATCCTTTTTGCAGGATGCCAATGAAATTGTCATGGCCGCTGCTATAATTAGGTAATTAACTATCTTCATTTTCATTTCAGTATTTTTTAAAATTGTAATTGAACACCAAGCATAAAGGAACGTGCCTGAGGATAGACTCCCTTATCTATACCAAAAACACCGCCACCAATTTCAGGATCGTAACCTGTATATTTAGTTAAGGTTAAAAGATTTTCGGCTGATAAATAAAAGCGCAATTTTGTTGCTCCAATTTTATTGTAAATCCTGGCTGGCAATGAATATCCTAATTGTAATACTTTAAGGCGTACATAACTGCCATTTTCCAGATAGAAGTCTGACATGTTACTGAAATTTCCATTGGTATCGTTGCTGGTCAGGCGCGGATAAGTGTTCGAAGTGCCTTCTCCGGTCCAGCGGCTTAATGCAACAGTTTGCCAGTTTGAGTTACTAATGTCGAGACGGCGTAGCCCCTGGAATATCTTGTTGCCTGCTGCTCCTGATGCAAATGCCATAAAGTCAAAATTTTTGTAGTCGAAGTTCAGGGTTAGCCCGAAGGTATATTTTGGGATGCTGTTTCCAAGGAAAGTCTTGTCTTTATCATTAATAACCCCGTCTCCGTTTGTGTCAACCCAACGGAAATCCCCCGGTTGTGCATTGGGCTGGATCAATCCGCCGGCTGCATTGGTGTAGGCATTGATTTCTGCCATATTCTGGAAGATTCCGGCGGTTTTATATCCGTAGAATGAGTTATAAGATTCTCCGGCTTGGGTCCTGGTAACAGCGCCCATCGACTGGAACGAAGCGTCGCCAGTAATGTAATTGGCATCTGATGCTACATAAGTTACTTTGTTTTTCAGGTAAGCCACGTTTCCATTTGCTGAAAAATTTAGCTGCCCGAATTTTTTGTGGTAACCTACTTCTAATTCCAGTCCGCTGTTTTGCATGTCAGCAATATTTCCAACTGGCGAAGAAGAAACCCCAACATATCCAGGAATCGTAATTGGCCTTAAAATTCCGGAAGTTTTCTTCACGTAATAATCCATGGTTACGGTCAAGGTATTGATTAACGTAGCATCGAACCCAAAATTTGTCTGAGCGGTTTGTTCCCAGCGTAAATCAGGATTGTCGAGTGATGCTGGTGCGTATCCTGTTGTTATTGCCCCTGTATTGCCAATGGTGTAATTGAATCCACCCCCGACAGTTGCAAGATATCCAAAATCGCTGATTGCATCGTTCCCAACAACACCATATCCACCTCTGATTTTCAACTGGTTAACAATCTCGTTTGCATTCCAGAAATCTTCTTTCGAAACCACCCAGCCCAAAGAGAAGGATGGAAATACCCCGAATTTATGATTTAGCCCAAATCTGGAAGAACCATCACGCCGGAGGATACCAGTGAATAAATATTTCTCTTTGTAATCGTAGTTCAGACGGGAGAAAAGCGAGGTAAGCCGGTGTTCAGTGAAGTCCCATGCACCTCCAACCCGGTTGGTAGCATCAGGAATGTTAAAACTGAAAGAAGCATCTTTGTAACTGGTTATAGGTAAGTTGTAAAGGGTAACACTTTGACCTCCGCCAATATTGTCAACATAAGCTCCCTGTCCCAACAAGATGGTGAAGCTATGATCTTCAATTTTTTTCGAATAAGTGATTGTGTTTTCAATGTTCCAGTTCATGCTATTCTCAATTTGCTTGTAATCGTTGTTTTTAAGCACTTGATTTGTAGCATTTAAATAGAATACCGGAGTGAACCCCTGATTTCCCCAATAGGCTAATTTTGCCCCAAGGGTTGATTTAATGACCAGGTCTTTGGTAATTTGGGCCTGCAAATAGGCATTTCCCACAAAGTTATCCGACCATCCATAAGACCCTAACCTGGTTTGAAGGTAAGCCAGCGGGTTGGTCATTTCCTGTCCGACAATGGATGAAATCCCATACGGGTTTCCATTTGCATCACGAATTACCGGGTTAACACTGTATGGCGCTGCATTGGCAACAGCAGGATCGGTAATGACCAATGGGGTGATCGGGTCAAGATTGATAGCCGAACTCAAAGGACCGCCATATTCGCTGTTTGTGTTCCCAATACCAATTTGTTTTTGATGAGTATAACCCAATGTTTGTCCAAAAGTGAATATTTTGGAAATTTTGTGGGTAGAGTTAATACGGAAATTTTCCTGCTTGAAATTGGAGATGTCTGTTGCTACAATTCCCTGTTGGTTCTGAATCCCAAATGAAAGGTAGAACGTAGATTTGTCGTTACCGCCACTTAAACTAATTTCGTGTGTGTAGCGTTGGGCATTGTTATTGAAGATAGCTTTCTGCCAATCGGTTCCGGTTCCCAGCACGCTAAGGTTAGGATAAATTACATTTCCGCCACCGGCAACCGAACGCTCATTCAATAAAGCGCCATACTCAGTTGCATTAAGCAGATTAAGCACTTTTGCCGGGCTCGATGTACCATAAAAACCATTGTAATTCACCGTTAATTTGCCGGCTTGTCCTTTTTTGGTAGTAACCAATATAACACCAGTTGCAGCCCTTGTACCATAAATGGCAGCTGATGCAGCATCTTTCAGTACTTCAACTGATTCAATATCACTTTGGTTGAGATACCCTATTCCTCCGGCATCAACCACAACTCCATCAACTACCCAAAGTGGATTATTGCCACCGCCGAAAGTTGTTATGCCCCTGACCCTGATTGTTGCGGCATCTCCTGGCTGGCCCGAATTTGAAGCAATAGTCACGCCTGAAACACGGCCTTGCAGTGCCTCGTCGATACGTCCTGGAGCAGATTTTTCAAGGTCTTTTGCTTTCACGCTGGAAATAGACCCCGTAACAACGCTTTTCTTTTGCGTACCGTAACCAACTACAACAACTTCTTCAATGCTTTCGGTGGTTGTAGATAGTGCTACATTGATGGTCGTCCTGTTGTTTACGGCAATCTCTTGCGATTGTAAACCGATAAAAGAAAAGACCAACGTAGAGTTTTCGGGAACGTTTATGGTATAATTCCCTTCAATATTGGTCATTGTACCGTTTGTTGTCCCTTTAACAACAACGCTTACTCCGGGAATCGGTTGTCCATCGTCCGCCGATGTAACCACTCCCTTTACCTTCAGCCCTTGTGCAAAACCTGCAAAAGAGACCATTAAAATTAGTAGAGCTAAAACTGCTTTTTTCATAAGTTAATAGTTTTAGAAATGAATTCTAAGAAAAACTGGTTGAAAATTAAGTTCGTGTTAATTTTTGTTAAGCAAAGTTAATTAAATATTAGGCAGATATAATGTGATAAAGTACAGCATTTATACATCAACTGCAATTTGGCATTACATCAATAATACATCAGTTTATTGTATAAGTTTCAGTATATTAGTAAAATACGCAAATTTTTTTTTAAAATGGGAATACAACAGAGGAAAGATTTAATTACACAAATGCGGAGTGGTCTTACAAATCCATGATCATGCTGGTCAGGTTTTGATCTCTTTCAATATTAAGTTTTTTGCGGATGCGGTACCTGCATATTTCTACCCCCCGGATTGAAATATTCATCAAAGGGGCTATTTCTTTTGTCGAAACATTCATCCGGAGGTACGCACAAAGCCTTAATTCTTTCGGGGTGAGGTTTGGATAGTTTGTTTTTAGCCTGATCAGAAAATCTTCATGAACTTCGTCGAAAGCTGTTTCAAATACTTCCCATTGCTTTTTGTGGTCAATATCTTTGTTGATTTTTGTGATTAGCGATGATATTTTGTCTTTAATCAGTTGGTCGTTCCCCGAGGTTTTAAGCTTTTCCAAATCTTCCTTAATTCGGGACAGGAACTTGTTTTTCCTGATCAAATCCATTGTCTGATTAGCTAATTCTTTATCCCGATGGATCATTTCAATCCGTAGTTTCTCGTTTTTAAGGTTAACGATTTTCTTCTCGGAAAGCAGAGCTTGCCGTTTATATTCTTGTTCTTTTTGCCGGTACGATCGCAGGTGTTTTAGCCGTTCCTTCCTTTTCGAAATCTGCACGCGGTAATACACTAACCAGATAACCAATCCAATAATGATGAGCACAGTTAACAAATACATCAGATATGACCAGTTTGACCTATACCAGGGAGGACTTATTGAAAACACAAAACTTGCCACGTCACTTACATTTTTAAAAGGATCAGTTGCTTTTACCATAAATTTGTATGTTCCTTCATTTAGGTTCATAAATTCACAGCTTGTTTTCTCATCCCATGATGACCAGCTTTTACTGAAATTTTCGAGAAAATAACTGTATTTAATTTTGCCTAAATTCATGTAATCAGGACTTGAGTATCTAAATTCCATGTGATTTCCTTTGAAAGCAAAAGTCAGGGAATCTTTTGGTAATGGTTTGGGAATAGAGGTTGGATATAAGACGCGTTGATTTTTCAGGTTCACAACTTCCCTGATATAGGATTTCAAAGTTGTTATTTTACTGTTCTGATAATTTGGGGAATAATGTGCAAGCCCATCTTCAAGCGAAATAAAAATGTTTTGCTTATCATATACGTTGATGTTCTCAAATCCGGTGATAATCCGGTCAGTTAATTTTTCAAAGGGGGCGCTGACTTTTGTATAGGTTCCGTTTTCCTGTAAACGCATTACCCCAATATTGTTTCCTGCTGCATACCAGATGTTGTTAAATTGATCTTCCTTTATATAGTCGATGTTGTTTTGTTGTTCCAGAAGCTTATTGAAATACTCCGATCGTTCAAATTTATCCGACGATTCATTGTAAGTATAAATCCCATTTAGTGTTGTGAAAATAATGTTTTGCCCGATGGTCATCAGGTTGTTGAATACGTCGGACGGTAATCCGTTCTTCGAGTTGTAAAAGGAATAATGGACAACACTGTCAAGCTTCTCATTCAATGTAATACGATAAACTCCTTTAAATCCATGGCTCATCCATACATTTCCATGTTTGTCCTGTGCCAGCAATTTTGAAGACTCGCTGAACCCTTTTATCTGTTTAACAAATTGCCATTGCTTATTGTCTGACGACTTTTTGAACAGAGTCAGTCCCAGATAATTTCCACCTATCAGGCAATTTTTATCTTGAATGGGCTCAAAAAACATCCATGCACCATTTACGGCCGATATCTGGGTGGCATTTTCTCCTTCAATCATAAAAGTACCGTTATCATGTCCGCACAATAAAACTCCCTGATGAACTCCAAGATACCATACCTGGCCAACTGTTTTAGGGATAAGCCTGAACCCTTCAGAGTCGATGCTTGAATTTTCAGGCCAGTTTTTTACAAAAAGGCCATGATTGGTGCCAACATATAATTTGCCGTGGAATACCAATGAGGAATATGTTGCGCCCAGTCCTTCAGGATTAAATATGTAGGTGATCGGAGAACTGATATCGATGTAATCAATCCCGTTATCCAGGCCCAACCACAGGTTTTCATCGTTGTCGGTACCTATGCTTAAAATGGTATTGTTCTGAAGCCCTTTCTTTTTATTTATGTGCTGAATGATTTTCCCGTTTTCATCGGTAATTATTATACCGTTTTGGATAGTTCCCAAGGCATAATATTTATCATTAAACTTTGTTGCTGAGAATAATTGGTTCTTTTTCAGGAAATCGGTTGCTTCTCCTGACCATGAGGTCAGTTTACTACCATCATAAATGTAAACGCCATTTTTAGCTGTTGCAATTAAAATCTGTGTGCTATTTACCGGCAAAATGGCCCAGATCCTTTTATCCTTTAGCTCACTCACGCCTGGTATATCAACCAGTTGATTTTGCTGATACTCCTTTAATCCACCTTTCTCGTCCTGAATAAATAATCTTCCATTCACATAAAAGGAAAACCATATCCTGTTTTTTAGGCGAATCGGAATGATTTGGTTATCCCGGTAAATAAAAACATGCGTATAGGATTGAAATACAACCCCAAAGGTTGTGATATGAATCTTCCAGATTTCCTCGAAATTGCGTTCATCAGGGGGTACCAGTTCAAGTAACGAATGATAGTTTAAATGTCCGTTTATATCCGGGTCAAGGTAGCCAAAATCATTTTGCTGACCGATATAAATCCGGTCATTCGAATCAATTTGCAAACAGCGGATGATTGAGGGATTGGGCAACCCATAAAGTTGCCAGTGTGCCCCGTCAAATTCGAGGAGGCCATTATTATTGGCAAAATACATGAAGTTTTTGCTGTTTCTTTCAATTTGCCAATTTTGCGTCCCGCCCTTATATTCGTTTTTCGAATAGTTGTGTATATACGGCACTCCAAAATTGGTTATTTCTGCAAAAATTACCGGTTTAATAAAAAGCAGGAGCAGAAGTATCAATACCAGTTTCTTAAACATACCTAACTTAAATTGATTTAATGGTCGAATTTACCAATTAAACCGATTTCGACAAACTGGTGAAATGAATGAATGTGAAATATAAAAAAAGGCTGAACGGGAAGTCCCATTCAGCCTTTCGCGTATCGTTTTGAACTTAATTTTTATTCAAAGCATTTCTGGTTGAAGAATTTAACCGGATCGCAGCAACCTTCTTTGTCAACAATCCATGTATTTCCTGATTGAAGAAGTTCATCCATGCAGGTCACTTTGCGTTTTTGCTGAACGGTCTCAATTTGTTTTTTCATTTCCTGATCGTAAATTGGTGCTTCAACACTGCGGATGACGCCCATGGCAACCGGAAATTCAGGAAGGGCCATGTCAATCAGGGCAACTTGCAACCCCAAATTGTCTTCTTCCGGATGGTGCACCAGAATATCGTCGCGGGTGATGCCGTTTTCTCCTATTTTAACCACTTTTAGCCGGCCATTTTCCAGGATCAAACCTTTATCTTCCTGTTCCCCAAAAATCATGGGTTGACCATGTTTCAGGAAAATCTGGCGTTCGGCCCTGAATTTTGGATCGGTCACATAGTCGTGTATTCCATCGTTAAAAATCACACAGTTTTGCAGCACTTCAACCACTGAAGTTCCTTCGTGCTTTGCGGCATCGGCCAAAACTTCCTGCGTATGTTTCACGTTGCTGTCAACGGCACGGGCATAGAAAGTGCCACGTGCGCCCAGAACCAGTTGTCCGGGGACAAACGGGTCTTCGACAGTGCCGAAGGGGGAAGTTTTGGAAATTTTGCCCCGGTCGGAAGTTGGCGAATACTGGCCTTTGGTAAGTCCGTAAATTTTGTTGTTGAACAGAACCAGGTTCAGGTTGATGTTCCGGCGCACCAAATGGATGAAATGGTTTCCACCGATAGCCAGCGAGTCGCCATCGCCAGTCATGACCCATACCGTCAGGTCGGGATTTGCCGATTTAACTCCTGAAGCAATGGCTGCGGCTCGTCCGTGGATGGTATGAAAACCGTAGGTGCTCATGTAATATGGGAATCTCGATGAACAGCCAATTCCGGAGATAACGGCGAAATCTTTGTGCGCGATATCCATGTCGGCCATAGTTTTTTGCACGGCATTCATAATGGCATAATCGCCGCAACCCGGGCACCAGCGAACTTCAGCAGCGCTTTTAAAATCTTTGGCAGTATAATTAAATTTTGTCATGATTAAGCCTCCAGTAATTTTTCAAAGTTTTCAACTAATTCGTGCACAGAGAAAGGCAAGCCTTTCATTTTATTCACCTGATGGTACTCAAAACCGGGTTCTTTGTCGCGCAGGTAACTGGCAAACTGTCCCATGTTCAATTCGCACACCACAATTTTTTTGAATTTACTGAAAACCTCGGCTGTATTTTTAGGCAGTGGTTTGATGTAGTTGAAATGCGCCAGGCCAACTTTTTTACCTCTGCTTTGCATGGCACGAACCGAACTGATCATGTGACCGTAAGTTCCGCCCCAGCCCACAACCAGTAAGTCACCTTCGGGTTCACCTTCTACTTCCAGTTCAGGGATCATTTCGGCTACCTTTTCAACTTTGGCTGCCCTGATTTCGCTGTTCAACTGGTGGTTGTCCGGATCGTGGCTCACGCCACCTGAAGCATTTTTTTCCAATCCGCCAATGCGGTGCTCAAATCCTTCCATTCCCGGAATGGCCCATTCCCTGGCCAGGGTTTCCGAATCGCGGCTGTAAGCTTTGAAGGTCTCCGGATTTTTTGCTTTCCGTGGGGTAATCGATGGAAGTTCGCTCATCGAAGGAACCCGCCAGGGTTCGCTGCCATTGCCAAGAAACCCATCGGTTAAAAGTACCACCGGGACCATGCGTTCGAGGGCAATTTTTGCAGCCAGAAAAGCATAGTAAAAACAGTCGGATGGTGTGCTGGCTGCCAATACAACAATCGGGCTTTCGCCGTTGCGTCCGTATAATGTTTGCAATAAATCTGATTGTTCGGTTTTGGTTGGCAAGCCGGTTGACGGGCCGCCGCGCTGAACATTGACCACAACAATGGGCAATTCGGCCATGACTGAAAGTCCAAGGGCTTCCGATTTAAGTGCAAATCCTGGCCCTGAAGTTGACGTTACAGCCAAACGGCCTGCAAATGCGGCACCAATGGCGGTGCTGATTCCTGCAATTTCGTCCTCCGCCTGAAATGATTTCACGCCCAGGTCTTTTCGTTCGGCCAAAGCTTGCAGAATATCGGTGGCTGGCGTAATGGGGTAGGAGCCAATAAATAGTTCAAGACCGGCTTTTTCAGAAGCGGCCAGAAGCCCCCAGGCTGTTGCAGTGTTCCCGTTAATGTTGCGGTACGTTCCTTTTTCTATGGGGGCCGGATGCACGATGAATTGCGGGGTTGCATGTTGCATGTTCATCCCGTAATTGTAGCCGTCGTGCAAAACTTTCAGGTTTGCCTCGGCGATCAGTGGACTTTTCTTTCCGAATTTGTTCTGGATAAACCTTTCGATGTAATCCAGCGGACGATCGAACATCCAGCAAATTAGCCCCAGGGCAAACATGTTTTTGCAACGCAAAACACTCTTGTTGTCGAGTTCCAGATCTTTCAGGCTTTCTTTGGTCATGCTGGTGATCGGGACCGCGATTTTTTCGAAATCTTCCAGTTTGAGTTCTGCGAACGGATCGTTTGTTTTGAACTGGGCCTTTTCAAAATTCTTTTCTGAAAACGAATCCACATCAAATATAATGGTGCCTCCCGGATTCATGAAGGCAGCATTAGCTTTTATTGCTGCAGGGTTCATGGCAACCAACACATGGGCCAAATCGCCCGGAGTGGTGATTTTCTTTTTTCCAAATTGTACCTGAAACCCTGAAACCCCGCCAACTGTTCCCTGCGGCGCCCTAATTTCAGATGGGTAATCCGGAAATGTTGAAATGTCATTCCCCAAAAGTGCTGAGGTATCCGAAAACAATGTTCCGGTCAACTGCATCCCATCGCCCGAGTCACCGGAAAACCGAATGGCTACTTCTTCAAGTTCAATTACTTTTGCGTCTTTCATCTGTTATATTAATTGATTATCGGTCACTTTTTGCTGAGCAAATTTTCTATCGTATTCAAAAATCTATAACTGTATAACCTTATCTGAACAAATTCAGATATGTCACTTTTTGAACGGAGCAAAAATAACCATTATTTAAAAAGACCAACCTGCAAAGCCTTATTATTTACATTGACTTTTAATTTTCTGAAGTTTCCTGAATATGTCGCTGATTTGAGCCCGGCGCCCTCTCCGGAAAGCCATACTGAAATAAAAATGAATCTTCAGGCAAAGTAGCAAAATGAGGCCCGGGTTAAGGGACAGATTGTTTCATCGATTTCATATCTTTGCTGTTCTAAACTTTAAGCGATAAAAAAATGGCACTCGTAAAAACCCTTCGTGGCAAAACCCCGGAATTTGGCGAGAATTGTTTTCTGGCCGAAACGGCAACTGTGATTGGAGACGTGATAATGGGCAGCGATTGCAGCATCTGGTTTGGGGCCGTATTGCGCGGTGATGTTCATTCCATTCGTTTCGGGAATAACTGCAACGTTCAGGATAATGCGGTAATTCATGCTACTTTCCAGAAATCGCCCACCAATGTTGGCAACAACGTGACCATTGCCCATGGAGCCATTGTACACGGCTGTACCATTCACGATAATGTAATGGTTGGTATGAATGCCGTGGTGCTTGATGACGCCGTGATTGAAAGCAACAGCATCATTGCTGCCGGATCGGTTGTCAGCAAAGGCACTCGTGTTGAAAGCGGCAGCGTTTATGCGGGAATTCCGGCTAAAAAAATTAAGGACATCAGCCCCGAACTGCTCGAAGGCGAAATCAAGCGCATTGCAAAATCCTATGGCATGTATTCGGGTTGGTACAAAGAATAAAAAGTCATGGGCTACCGACTTTATTCCATTTCCCAATTTGGTTATGCAATTTCCTTCCAACATTAAAATCCGGCCAATCCAGCCATCCGACAACAAAGATCTCGCTGTGATTGTGCGAAATACTTTGTCAGAGTTTGGTGCGGCCCGGCCCGGAACCGTTTTTTTCGATCCGAGTACCGACACCCTGTTCGAACTTTTCAGGACACCCCAATCGGCCTATTTTGTTGCTGAAGCTGACGGAAAAATTTTGGGTGGAGGGGGTATATTCCCAACCGAAGGATTACCTGAAGAAACCTGCGAACTGGTAAAAATGTACCTGTTGCCCGAAGCCCGCGGAATTGGACTTGGCCAGACCCTGATTGGAAAATGTTTGGAAACTGCTTCTGAATTTGGATTTCATCAGGTTTACCTCGAAACGCTCGACGAATTGCATCTGGCCCTGAAAATCTATGCCAAATTTGGCTTTGAATATTTATCAGCTCCATTGGGCAACACCAAACACTTCGGTTGTGGCTTGTGGATGCTGAAGAAATTATAGCCGGTTGCCTGACTCAGCGGTGACTTCATTTTACTCAGCGGGTGACCCTATTTTACTCAGCGGGTGACCCTATTTTACTCAGCGGGTGAC